>NZ_LR134338.1:5105000-5357500 GCF_900637055.1 Brevibacillus brevis | reverse complement strand
TTTCTAACTCGTCGCCCTTATCGGGCGAGAGGACCATGCCAGGTGGGCAGTTTGACTGGGGCGGTCGCCTCCTAAAAGGTAACGGAGGCGCCCAAAGGTTCCCTCAGAATGGTCGGAAATCATTCGTAGAGTGTAAAGGCAGAAGGGAGCTTGACTGCGAGACCTACAAGTCGAGCAGGGACGAAAGTCGGGCTTAGTGATCCGGTGGTTCCGCATGGAAGGGCCATCGCTCAACGGATAAAAGCTACCCTGGGGATAACAGGCTTATCTCCCCCAAGAGTCCACATCGACGGGGAGGTTTGGCACCTCGATGTCGGCTCATCGCATCCTGGGGCTGAAGTAGGTCCCAAGGGTTGGGCTGTTCGCCCATTAAAGCGGTACGCGAGCTGGGTTCAGAACGTCGTGAGACAGTTCGGTCCCTATCTGTCGCGGGCGTAGGAAGTTTGAGGAGAGCTGTCCTTAGTACGAGAGGACCGGGATGGACGCACCGCTGGTGCACCAGTTGTCACGCCAGTGGCACAGCTGGGTAGCTATGTGCGGAAGGGATAAGCGCTGAAAGCATCTAAGCGTGAAGCCCCCTCCAAGATGAGACTTCCCACAGCGCAAGCTGGTAAGACCCCTCATAGACGATGAGGTTGATAGGTTCGGTGTGGAAGCGCGGTAACGCGTGGAGCTGACGAATACTAATCGGTCGAGGACTTATCCACACACTTAGCAACTGATCATGCAGATCCAGTTTTCAAGGAATGAGAAAGCCATCCTGCTCGGATGGCTTTTTTGTGTTAGTACAACTAAGGATACGCTAAAAACAATGGTGTAGCAGGGGTGAGGCCAGTCGGAAAAATTCCGATTGGCCTTTTTGCAATCAAACCGCCAGCCACCAAACCCCTGCGCATTCCGGCAAAGTCACCAGCTTTTCCACAACGACTCTGTCTGCAAGTTCATCCCCAAAGAAAAATCTTGCTTGCCGTTCTGCTTCTTCCAAGTCTGCAAATCGGTAGTCCAAACGAATCCATTTGTGAGAGAAGCCGTATTTGTTTTCCAACAAGGAATAGTACTGTGTAAGAAATTCGGGCGGATGAGGTGTTTCATATCCGGTCCCCATCGTCTCCATGATGACGATCGTGCCACCAGGACGAAGCACGCGTTTCATCTCCTGAATGATCTTTTCAAGATTGAGCTCGTTGTTGGGAACTTCAGAACTGGTGAGGTAACAAACCGTCCATCCCGCTACGATGACATCTGCACTATTAGCGTCTGCGGGAATTTCTCGATGATCCGCTACGTTTGTTTTCCAATTGGAAAGACCGGCTTGCGTCAGCTGTAGTGCATTCACTTCTAGCATGGCAGCGGAAGCATCGAGAGCAAGAATGGACTTGGCATGAGGGGCAAGCACAGAGGTAAGTCTACCTGAGCCAGCTCCCAGATCGATCACGTCCCGTCCTTTAATAGGGGTGATTTCTTCGATGACAGCGAGCAGACTTGGTTGTCTGGAAATCATCAAATCGTACTGTTCCGCTTGATTTTTATAAATTTGTTCGTGGTTTGGCATCGTTCACCCTCCAGTTACTTGATCGTACTGGAAAATATCGTAAAGCTTCACGCCACGTGAAGGTCAAGAGATAGAAAAAAGGATTCCGCCTCGCAGTCTTATGAGCTACAGGGGAATCCTTCTTCTTTTTCATTTAAGAACGGACAGAAATTAAATTCTTCGCCAGCGCTACCATCTGATCATGAAGGGTAGGGTCTAGTTGATTGCTTCCCGTGTGGTACGCGAGATGATACAAGATTCCTTGATCATAGAACTCCATCTCATGGGCGTTTGTGACGATCAGATTTACTGCGTGATTTTTATCATCGTACTTGTAAAAGTTATACACATAAGAGCTGTTTGTCGTGATGATATGATGATAGAAAGTGATATCGTCAGTCAGTGGCTCAACGCGCATGACGTTCCCAAACGAATCCAGTCCAGAAGCAGATGGCTTCACATGGGCCAAGGGGTTTTCATCTGTCTCTGTCATACGAACGATGAAGAAGTTTTCCGTAATAGGGACTTCGTTAGCCTGCTCGTATGTCAGCTGTAGCTGGTGTCGTGTTTCTTTTTCGGAGCCTGAGGAGAATGAGACGAGATAGGCCAACTCTTTTTCGACAGGAAAAGGCAGCTTCGTTCTATCCACTAGCTTGATTCTGCTTTGGAGAGACGAAGGCAATAGCGGTGTCATTTCCTGAATACTCATCGGCCGGTAATGCGTCACGTTTTCAGGATCTTGGGTCAGTCTGTGAATTTCGCTCTGGGCAAAAACATCTCCGCCAGCTTTTACGAGACCAGTGGAAGAGGAGCAACCGACAAGCAATAGAAACAGGCTCACTGCAAGGGAACACACAACTTTTGGTCGAAAATTTCTCAAGTCTTTCCTCCTATTATGCCTCCGCCCCCTTCGTTTGATTGACGAGACGAAGCATCTTATTCCCGATGTTGATTGCTGCTTGAATAATGTAGCCAGTCGTAAACGACAGCACGACTGTTCCGTAATAAATCGGGCCATCTAACAGGAAGCTTGCGCTAAGAAACATGCACGCCAGCAAAATTTCTGTCCGTCTGAATGTCCACTTTAATCTTTTCGACATGACCAGTACAAATGCCTCTTGGGGGGCTGTGCACACTTGCGTACACACATACAGCCCGATACCGCTGCCGATGCAAATGTTTCCGAGTGCCATGGTCAGAAGCGGCGGCAATGAACGGATAGCAGCCATGAGCGCATCGATGGACCCGATCAAATCGACAAAGATGGAGATCAGCACCATGACCAAAATGGCACCGACAGTAATATAACTGCGATCCATGAAAAGGACGATGATGACAAAGGTCAGGTTAATGGCAAACATCCAGAAGCCAATCGATATCCCGAAGTTTTGATACAGGGCAATAAACAGAGAATCATACGGGCTAAGACCAAAAGATGTAATGGTCGTCATCATGTTGATCCCGAGTGCTAAAATCAATAAGCCTACGATAAACAAGAGATATTCAAATTTTAAGCGAATCACAAAACACGACTCCTTTCATTCTACATAAGGAGAGCATAATATGTGGAACGCTTTTCAGAGCAAGCGGAATGTGTTTTGATGTATGTAATAATTACTGATTCGACTTAGAGGAGCAATCTGAGTGGCTAACATAAGAGAAATCGCGAAATTGGCAGGTGTATCCGTTTCAACCGTTTCCCGTGTGCTTAACAACCATCCGTACGTGAACGAGAAAAAACGCGCGGAGATTCTCAAGATTATTGAAGAACAAAATTATGTTCAAAACAGTAATGCGGTTCACCTCTCTACCGGAAAAACGATGGTAATCGGTGTGACGTTACCTCTCGTCAACAATCAGTACTACAGCTCCATTATCGAAGGGATTGCAGCAGAAGCGGCTCAGCATCATTACAAGCTGATGGTGTGCCAAACAAATAACAACCCCGAGCAAGAACGCAGCGTTTTACACTTGCTCAAAAATAAAAAAATCGACGGGCTAATCATGTGCTCCAGGTCCAGCTCTTGTGAAACGCTCAATGAATACGCAGGATACGGACCTATCATCACTTGTGAAGCAAATGATACCATATCTGTTTCAAGTGTTCATATCGACCACTATCAAACGTTTCGGATCGGGATGGAGTATCTGATGAAGAAGGGGCATCGCCGGATCGGGTATTGCATCGGCAGAAAAAACAGCTTTAACAGTCAGCATCGCAAGCGTGCCTATTACGAAAAGCTGCGTTCGATTGACGTGACACCCTCTCCTGAGTGGTCATTTGAAGAGTGTTTAACGATCCAAGACGGCAAGGATGTCGTGGGAAAATTGTTGCAAACAGAAGAGCGGCCGACAGCAATGATCGTATCGTGCAATCATATAGCGGCAGGGATCATCAAAGAAGCCAGCAGATTCGGGATTAGTGTACCAGAAGACTTAGCCGTAGTCGGTTGCGATGATCAGCCGATCGGAGAACTGCTAGAGATCACCACCGTCTCCAGCTCCAGTACGTTGATGGGAAAATACGCATTTGAGATGCTGCATGAGCGGATTTGGACTCAGCAATTGGATGGGAAAAAGGAAGAGAAGGAACTGTCGCCCGTATTGGTAGAGCGACTGACGACGTAAAGCTTGAAAGATAGCACAGTTGATCAAAAAAATGCCAGTGATCTCCCGCATACTAAAGAAAAAATAGGTGAAGGAAGTCAAAGATGGACACGTACAAGCGGATTCAGGACGCGATTGATTATGTAGAAGAGCATCTTCAGGAAGAAATGAACATCTCAGAAATTGCTTCCAGGGCGCATTTCTCTGCGTTTCATTTTCAACGGCTGTTTCAGGCAATCTCAGGCTTCACTGTACAGGAGTACATTCGCAAACGCAGATTGTCGGAAGCTGCACGTGCGCTAAAACAGACAAGTGACAATGTGCTCGAAATTGCTGTGGCCTATCAATACCAGTCGCAGGAAGCACTGACACGCGCTTTTGAGAAGCAGTTCGGCATTACACCTGGAAAATATCGCAAAGAAAATCGATCGCTGCCCTACCAAGCCAAAATGGACTTCTTGACCTTTCGCCAAACGATTAAAGGAGAGATCACGATGAACAAACCGACGATCACGATATTGGACAAAATTTTAATCATTGGACGCAGGTTCCGGACGAGCTTGCAGGATGAAAAGTATTTCACGGACATCCCGGGCTTCTATCAAGCGTTTGGCAGCAATCAAGATTTTCTGCGGATTCCGAATAAAGCGGCGGCAGACATGTCGTACGGAATTTCCTGCGAATTTGCGGATGACGGTAGCTTTTCCTTTGTTGTGGGGGAGGCTGTTCATGGCTTTCCGGAAGAACTGCCTGAGGGCTTCATTTCACTTGCTCTGCCTGCGGGGAAATATGCGGAGTTCAAGGTGAACGGGGACGTCGATCTCGTGCAAAACACACGCAGGTACATTTACGGGACGTGGTTGCCGAATTCGAATTACGAGAGAACAGAGGGACCCGATTTTGAAGTGACAGATGTGTGGGGCTCTCGTTTCCCAGATGCAATAAAGATGAGCATCTATATTCCGCTAAAATAGCCACTGGCTCGCGAATTTTACATGACCTTCACACGCCATCCATTCCAGCTTTATACCCGTTTGCTACAGTGTACATGTAAGAGCGAATGTACAGGAGGCGGGTAAGGTGGAAGTGCGGATTGAGCGCGTCGTAAGAGATGATTTTGCGGAAATGATCACGTTGGCGGATATGACATTACCCGATCGAATGAACTTGCATGAGCTGAAAAAGTATATGGAGCTGTTTCCTGAGCTGATTTTCAAGGCGACCTACAACGGCCAGCTCATCGGTTTTAGCTGCGCCGGCATTGATATGTATCAGACGACTGGCTGGCTTCTGTTCAGCAATGTGAGCAAGGAGTTCCAAGGCCAAGGCATTGGCAAGCGGCTAATTGAAGCCAGACTGCAAGCCTTGCGCCAGTTTCCAACACTTCGCACCGTGCAGGTTACCGTGAGTGAAACGAACGCATCCTCTATTCGCGCGCTGTCTGCCTATGGCTTCCGTCTTGCTCACGCGGAACAGGATTACTACGGGCCGGGCAAGCATCGGAATTTGATGGAGCTGCCTATTTTGCCTATGATTCAACCAGAAAAAATAGAGTCGTCCATCGTGACTACCTAGGTGGATTCATGAAAAAAGCGGAGGAGCTAAAACCTTTCCGCTTTTTTTATATGCTGGTACCGATGCTGTAGTGGAGGGAAGAAGTGCATTTCCAGTCTACGCTTCGGCCTAAGCCCCGCAAAGGGGATTGACTGTCCGCTCCGAAATGAATAGCGGGAGCGCTTCAAACCAGAAAACGCAAATGCGTTTTTGTATGTGATAAAAGCTGAAATTCCCCGCTATTCATTTCTACGCTGAGTAGGGCTCCAGAGGCGCTTGGACTGGAAAACATGTGGCAGGGCTTCGGACTCCACATCTGTTGGAAGACAACCATAATTATCCCTTGTCCTTAATCAACACAGCCGCCAACACCTGCTGCCCAAACGCAGTAATCTGAGTTCCTTGCTTCTTAACTCCAATCGAGACGCACCCAGCGCGTTCCAGCACGGTCAGCTTGTGCCTGATTTGGGCTTCAGTCAAGGGGGTAGGACTCTCCATTCTCGCGAGCAGGGCACTGCGTCCAATACGCTCCTGACGCTTGTAGCAATCGGACAGCACTTGCAGGATCGCTGCGTAATCTACCAAGGAGCCTTGCCTGGACAAATACCGGATTGTATCTTCCAGCGTATCATCTCGGTGAGAGAGAAGTGGCTGAGTAGAGACATGCCCCGCAAAAAAACGCTCCGGCAAATGAGCCAGCTCCACCTGATTCCCCTCTGCGATGACGACTGCATAGTGAATGAAATTTTCCAGCTCGCGAATATTGCCTGGCCAATCGTAACGGAGCAGCTGTTCCGTCACTTCCCGTGAGAAGGACAGACGCTGCTTTTTTTTCTGCAAAAAATAATCGATCAGCACCAAAATATCCTCTGGACGATCACGCAGTGGCTGGATGTGCAACGGCAGGACGTTCAGTCTGTAGTACAAATCCTCGCGAAACGTCCCTTTTTTGACCATTTCCATCAGGTTGCAATTGGTAGCGGCGATGACGCGGACATTGACTGGAATGACACGATAGCCCCCTACGCGCATGACCTGCTTTTCCTGGAGAACACGAAGCAGTGACGCCTGGATGCTGAGTGGGGCATCCCCAATCTCGTCCAGAAAAATGGTCCCGTTGTGAGCCAGCTCGAATAGTCCCATCTTTCCGCCTTTTCGTGCTCCGGTAAAAGAACCTTCCTCGTATCCGAACAATTCGCTCTCAACCAAGCTCTCGGTCAGTCCTGCAAAATTGACGGGGACGAACGGACCGTCACGGCGCGTCGAGTGTTGATGGATGGCTTGGGCGAAAACTTCCTTCCCGGTTCCGTTTTCCCCTGTGATGAGAATCGTAAAGTCGCTTTCGGCCAGCTTGGTCGCCACTCGCTTGTTGGTCTGAATGGACGGGCTTTTGCCGATGATATTGTCAAACGAATACTTGGTCATCAGTCCGAGATTGGCACTTTTCGTCCGTATTTCCTGTTCGATCTGCTGTACCTTCGTCACGTCCTGAAAGGTAATGACCGCGCCAAGAAACTGATCATCCAAGAACGTGGGAATCTTGGTAACCAAGAGGTACAAATCGCGGAATTCCAATACTTGCTTCGTTACTTCCGTGTGTGACTCGACTACTTCCAAAATGAGAAATTCGGGAATGACCTCCGCTACATTTCGCCCGATACAAGTTGCTTCAGTCATTTGCAAAATTTTCTCGGCTTCTTTGTTCAGCACAGTGATATGCCCTGTGGCATCTGTGCCAATGATGCCTTCATGAACGGCATTTAAAATGGAGCTCAGCTTTTCATTCAGCTTCCGTTCATTGTGTACCGAGTTGGTCAGCTTGCGCCCGATATGGACGAAATCACTGATGAAATCAGCCGTGTACAGGTTTGCCTTATCCGGAGACAGATCAAGCAGGCGCGAAATATCAAAGATCGTCGTCAAATCCAAAGGGCGGTGCCCCAACTCAATGACGTTTTCAAAATGAGCAGGAATCAGCTCCCTGAGCCCATGACAGACTGCGACATCTATTTGATCTTTTTCAGGAAGCGGAGTCTCGGTATCAGGTACGTACGGCACAAATGCAAGATGAGAGAATCCGAGATGAAACAAGAGCTCAATCGCGCCTTCTACCATTTCGATGGAGTTGGAAACAAATAGACAGCGTGTTCCTGGCGGCAAGTCCATGAGTTGATCCAGTTTGTTAATGTCAATCGTGCGCCTTGCTAGCAGCACGGGGATGTCTGACGGAGGTACTGGCTGATCGTGCAAGAGACTCGTGTCCGAAACGAGGATGAGATCAACTTCATCGTACACACTCGGGTGAAGCCGTTCTTGCATGTGGTTTCGAATGATGTCCAAGCGGTCGCCGAAAAAAGACGTGAGCGTGTTTGCAAACAGCAGGCTGATCGTCTCCAGCCGGGTCATCAATAAGATGCATGGGTTCTGTTTTATCATGATGCGACTCCTTTATATCTGCCGAATAGCTTTTTGATTTGGGTGGAAATATTGGAGGGATTATCAACAAAAAACAACCTATATTATAACCTAAAAAATCTATAATTGTTCAGAAATGCTTAACTTTTATAACAATACAGTATTGGCACAATTCTTGCTATACATCCGGTAGAGCAAAACGAGATACTAGAGATAGACATCAGGGAGGATGATGAATCGGATGAATCCGTTCGTATACATGGACGAGCATCGCGACGGAATAGTGCAAACATACAAAGATTTGCATCAATTGGCGGAGCCGAGCTGGCACGAGGAGAAAACGGCGAAATATTTGCAGGAACGCTTGGAGGCGGCTGGTATTGCCGTCACACGCTTCGAGGGGCACCACGGCTTTTATGCTGAGATTCCTGGAGAGAGTGCTGAAATCGTGGCTTTGCGTGCGGATATGGATGCACTCGTACAGGAAGTGGATGGCGTGGTGAGACCGAATCATTCATGCGGACACGATGCTCACTCGACACTGGCTCTCTACAGCGCCCTTGCTATTCAAGCAAGCGGAGCGGTGCCGCCGAAAACGATGCGCTTTCTATTCCAGCCTGCTGAAGAGAAGATGGGCGGAGCCTTGCAGATGATGAAGGATGGTGCCCTCGAAGGCGTGACAAAGCTGATCGGCGTCCATCTGCGCCCGGAAATGGAAGTCCCGTATGGTAGTGCTGCTCCAGCGATTTTGCATGGATCGTCTAGCTCCATCAGAGGGACGATTACAGGTCTGCAAGCACACGGAGCACGTCCGGCGCTCGGAAAAAATGTTATCGAAGCCGCTTCGTTTTTGGTTTTTGCGTTGCAAAACATTCGCCTGCAAGACGGATGCTCTTTTTCCGTGAAGATGACTCAATTGCAAGCAGGGGGAGAAACGGTAAACGTTATCCCTGATCGAGCGACCTTTAGCCTCGATGTACGTGCACAGTCCAATGAAGGCATGGCAGAATTGCGGAGAAAAACCGAGCATGCCATGAGTCAGACAGGGGCTTTGACGGGCATGGATGTGGAGTGGGAATGGTCGGGAGTCACGCCGGCAGCGGTCGCCAATGCGAACATGATCCAAGTAGCCAAAAAGGCAATTGGGCAAGTGTTGGGTGAGGACAAAATTGCCGATATATGTGTGACACCAGGCGGAGAGGACTTCCATTTTTACGCGATTCACCGCCCTGAGCTGGCTACCACGATGATTGGTTTGGGATGTGGGCTCACACCTGTTTTGCATCATCCACAGATGACTTTTCAGACAGATGCCTTGATTTATGGGGCAAAAATCATGACAGCTGCGATTTATGAAGCAGCCCAACATTCTTAGAGAACCGCTACATACGCAGGGGGTTACCTTATGACAGAGAGCAAGCAACTAAAAAAGAAAAGCTTATTTCGGTTAGACGCCTACGTCCTTTTGTTTTGCATCTTACTTCTATGTGCGCTGGCTACCTATGTGGTCCCCACAGGAGAATTTGACCGTGTAAAAAACGGCAATGTGACGACGGTTGTCCCGGGTAGCTACCATGCGGTGGAGCCGAATCCTACGGGCTTTATCGAGTTTTTTACCGCGATCCAGACAGGGATGGTCAAAGGCGCGCCGATCATCTTCCTCGTTCTGTTCACAGGCGGTGCTTTGGCTGTTTTGGATAAGACAGGTGCACTCAACGCAGCGATTCTAACCATGGTCCGAAAATTAGGAAATAGAGAGTGGCTGCTGGTTATTTTGATCACTTCCGTTTTTTCTGTACTGGGTACGTTGGGTGTCATCGTCAACTCCGTCATTGCTTTCGTTCCGCTGGGCATCATGATAGCGAGAGCGATGAAAATGGATGCGATCTTCGGCGTGGCTCTGATTTATCTGGGTGTGTATGCTGGATTCAATACGACCATTGCTTTTCCGGGAACGCTGGGCTTGTCCCAAGAAATTGCGGAGCTGCCACTGTTTTCAGGTATCGGCTACCGCACCATCATTTATGTTACGTTTGTGATCGTCACCATTTTGTACATCGGGCGTTACGCGCGCAAGGTTCGTCAAAACAAGAGTATCTTGGGGGACGAGCTCTTTCCTTCTGATAGTGGTTCAACCACGATGGAAGTAGACACGAAAAATGTTGATTTTACTACTCGTCACAAATTGATCTTGGCGTTTACGGGAATCGTTCTGATTGGTTTTATCGTCTGCACGATCTTGTTCAAATGGGACGTTAACGAGATGTCCGGAATCTTTATTTTCATTGCGATCGGAGTAGGCTTGCTCAACAAGATGAGCGGCAACGATATCGCCAAAACGTTTTTAAAAGGCTGTCAGGGGCTGATTTATGGGGCTTTGATTGTGGGTATGGCACGTGCGGTCACGGTCATTTTGGAAGATGGGAAGTTCCTCGATACTATCGTGTACGGGCTTGCTACCATTCTGGAGCCGCTCTCACCGATGGCAGGCGCGATTGGGATGTTCCTGGGAAGCGCCGGGCTGCATTTCTTGATTTCGTCCGGTTCAGGTGAAGCTGTTATGCTGATGCCGTTGTTGGCACCATTGGCTGACCTGATGGGCATTACTCGTCAGGTAGCAGTAGAGGCGCTGATGCTCGGAGAAGGTGTGGTCAACTGCATTAACCCGACCTCAGGTGTTCTGATGAGTATTTTGGCGATGAGTGGCATCTCCTACGGCAAGTGGCTGAAGTTCATGCTTCCGCTCACAGCGGTATGGACAGCTCTCTCCATTGTGTTTATCGTGATCGGGGTCTTGATTAACTGGGGCCCGTATTAATCCAACATTCGATAATAAGAAAGGCTTCGCCAACATGACTTGGCGGAGCTTTTTTCATCAAAATCCTTCACGCGCATAAACTGTGCAGCGACACATCATTTTCGCAGGCAGAAAGTGGGGAAGCTCACCATGAGTACGGAAAATCAAGTCGCTTTTGATTACCGGAAATACTGGGAGGATGATGAGGAAGACTTTGAAAAAACATTGGTTGACATCTTCTCTTGTGCTAAAAAGCATGTCATTCTCTACACGAAGGTAACGGATGGGACAGAACCCCAGGTCGTCGACATGATCAAAGATCGCGACATCTTGCGTTACTTGAAAAAGTACAGTGATTTCACCATTACACGAACCGTTGAGCAGAAATATCCAGACCTGTCCTCTGCCAGCTTTTTGATTCTCGAAAAAAATCCCCCAACCGCTACATAGCTGTGGGGGATTTCCTTTCCTTTATTGACCAATGATGATGCGTTCTTTCGGATAATGGTAGCGTACGATTCGGTCATTGCGCTTCAAGAAAAGGAGCAAATTGATAATCCCGATACGTCCGATCATCATCGTAATAATCAGGATGAGCTTGCCGCCTATGCCCATCTGAGCCGTAATCCCGGTAGACAATCCGGTCGTACCAAAAGCAGAGCAGACCTCGAACAAGACGTGTTGGAAAGGTAAATCCTCCAGCCAGACGAGCAGCATGACCGACGTGAACACCAGGATAATCGCGATGAAAAAGACGATGAAGGAGCGCTGAATGTCCTCATCAACCAGCTCTCTCCCGAACACCTTTACTTCCTTGTAGCCACGCATGTTGGCAAAAACCGAGGCAATCAGGACGAAGAACGTCGTGGTCCGTATCCCCCCGCCCACGCTGCTCGGGGAGGCGCCAATGAACATCATCCCGGAGAGCATGATGAGTGTTGTGGTCGACAAGAGGCTGATATCCATCGTAGCCAAGCCGCCGCTTCGCGAAGAGACGGAGTGGAACAACGAATAGAACAGCATTTCATGCCAGGTCTTATCGGCCAAAAACTGATTCCGTTCAAAAACGAAAATGAGCAGGGCTCCAATGACGATCAAGGAAAAGAACGTCAGTGTCGTAATCTTGGTGAAAAGTGAAAAGGTGAAACGCACTTTTGCACGGCGATAGGAAAAATACGTTCTCAGCTCCACGAGTACGGGAAACCCGATCGCCCCACAAATAATCAAGATCATCACGATGGTCTGAAATACGTAATCGTGGGTAAAGTCGAGCATGGAATTTCCGTGCAGGTCAAACCCGGCATTGGTAAAAGCACTGACAGAGGCAAAGTAACCGTGGTAGAACGCGGTGTACCAGTCATCGTAGTAGCCGGCGTAAATAAAATGACTGCCTAACAGGATGGTTCCCACCAGCTCAATCATGAGCGCAATCACGAGAATATTGCGCATCAGGTCGACCAGACCGGACAAAGTGGACCGGTTGTGGTCCGTCGCGATCCAGATGCGCTGTTCCAGTCCGATTTTTTGACCCATGAGGATCCAGATGAACGTTCCGAGTGTCATGATTCCGACCCCGCCAACCTGGAAGAGCAACGTAAGAAACAAGATTCCCCACTGGTTGAAAACCTCATGAATGGTAATGACAGTAAGCCCGGTAACGCTGATGGCACTCGCCGCGGTAAACAAAGAGTCAATAAAAGAAAGAGAGACTCCCGGCAAGTGAAAAAACGGCAATGACAGAAGAAACGCTGAGATCAGGATGAGCCCAACGTAGGCGAACACGATGATTTGAACAGATGTCAATCGACGCTTTTGATTGGATGATAACAAAATAAATGGCCTCCTGAATGAGCTTCATGAGGATAATCATACCAAAAAAAGTTCGCAAGCAAAAACACTAAGAAAACACCCCTTGCCTGCGTGTAGCACCAAAGACAAGGGGTGTTCGTTCATCTACTTCTTATTGCGACGGAGGGCACGTCTGATTTGACCGCGAATCTCTCCATCCGGATTTTGCGTTGTGTGCACGTTTACATACGTTTGCCCGTTCTTCATGAGCCGAATCAATTCTGACAGGGGTCTGCCTTGCAAAGGACCAACCAGATCAGCTTGAGTAATGGAACCAGTCACAACACCCCGATTCACACTGATACCACGCGTTACAGGACCAAACAAGAATACAACAACAGGTCCATTTACTCCTCTGGCCCCAACATGAATATGAGCTTCCGTGAAATTCCGCAAATTGTTTACGACCAATCGAAAATCGAGTCGTTGTTTATTCTGACTTAATCGAAAGCTAGTAGTACCTGTTGCATTTGTTCGGACTGGCGGAACCTCTTCAGAGCCTCGCAAAAAAGCTCGAAACCTCAATGTCATAGTAATCACCTCCTACTTTCTACAATATTTTTATTGCTCATACATGGCTTGTACGTTTGTCCAACGCGGATTGAGCATGTACAAAAAGGGCTAGCGAAAAGATTAGTTGACAATGTATCCGCAAGAATGGTAAAGTTCAGAATGTATTTATTGGAAATTCAAAATATTAATGGAAAGGTGGGCTAGTCATGAAAAGAATTGTACGCATGGGTCATTCATACAACGGCATACATGACGTAACCCCACCATTGATACGAGCGTAGTATCGTTTTTTTGATCTCGTTAACATGGCGTAGGTTACATTTTTCGTAACTTGCGCTTTTTCTATTTTTGTTAAGGAAAAGGCATGTTGCTTACGGGCGATATGTCTTTTTTTGGCCTCTTTATAAGGTCACCCACCCAGCTAAAGAGAGGGGAGAAACACGGATGTTCTCGGTTTTGGCAAAGCTTGATTGGTTTTTCAAGGAGCATTGGAAACGTTATACGGTCGCTATTCTGCTATTGATTCTGGGCGGCTTACTGGAGATTATCCCTCCAAAAATCATCGGGGTGGCTATTGATGAGATTCACCTGGGGACGCTGACTGGCGAGCGGCTGGTATCCATTTTGCTGTTTTTCGGTGTATTGTCTGTCGCTATTTATTGGGTCAATTTTATCTGGATTCGCCAGCTGTTTGGGGGAGCGTTTCTGGCGGAGCGGACGTTACGGTCGAAGCTCATGACGCATTTTTTGCGGATGACGCCAACGTTTTATCAGCGCAATCGCACCGGTGATCTGATGGCGCGGGCGACAAATGACCTCAAGGCTGTCTCGATGACGACAGGCTTCGGGATTTTGACGATGGTGGATTCGTTATCCTTTACAGGGGCAATTGTCCTGACGATGGGCTTTCTGATCAGTTGGAAGCTGACTTTGGCGGCGATCCTTCCATTGCCGTTTATGGCCTATATCATCAAGCAGTATGGGAAAAAAATTCACGAGCGATTTTCAACCGCACAAACCTCGTTCGGCGAGCTGAATGACCGTGTGCTGGAATCCGTCTCTGGGGTTCGCGTGATTCGAGCTTACGTACAGGAGATGGCGGATCAGGAACGCTTTCGCCAAAAAACACATGAAGTGTATCAAAAAAATATCGATGTGGCGAGAATCGATTCGTTGATTGAGCCGACCGTCAAAATATTGGTTGGAATCAGTTATATGATCGGCTTGATCTACGGTGGATACCTCGTGTTCCAAAGAGAACTGACCTTGGGAGAGCTGGTCTCGTTCAACGTCTATCTCGGGATGCTCATTTGGCCGATGTTTGCGATTGGTGAATTGATCAATGTGATGCAAAGAGGAAGTGCCTCGCTGGATCGGGTCAATGAAACCTTGGCTTATGAAGCCGATGTGACGGATCACGACAGACCGGTACATGTGGCAGTACCAGAAGTCATTCGGTTTGATTCCGTGACATTCCGCTATCCATCTGCGCAGGTTGACCAACTAGTGGATGTCTCCTTTACTCTTGGCCGGGGTCAGACGCTAGGAATCGTCGGGCGTACGGGAAGCGGGAAATCCACGCTGGTGCGGCAGCTGCTTCGCGAATATCCGGTAGGACGGGGAGCCATCAGTGTTTCGGGAGAGGCGTTAGAACAGATCAGTCTGGATAACATCAAGAGCTGGATCGGCTATGTACCGCAGGAGCAGATTCTGTTCTCGAAGACAGTCCGCGAAAACATCTTGTTCGGGAACAACGAGGCAACAGAAGAACAATTACAGGAAGTGTTGAAGCAGGCAGCATTTGCTCGGGATGTGCAGCTATTGCCCGAAGGCTTGCAAACACTCGTTGGTGAAAAAGGCGTAGCCCTTTCAGGCGGACAAAAACAGCGGGTATCGATTGCCCGAGCTCTTTTGGTCAATCCGGAAATCTTGATTCTCGATGATGCCATGTCAGCGGTGGATGGCAAAACCGAAGCGGAGATGATCGCGAATATTCGCCGGGAGCGTGCAGGCAAAACAACACTGATCACCACACATCGCTTATCGGCCGTCCAGCATGCAGATTGGATTCTCGTCATAGACGAAGGACGAATCGTCGAGGAAGGTACACATGCTCAGCTATTGGAGCTGGGCGGATGGTATAAAGAACAATTCGAGAAACAGCAGATTGAAGCGACGCTGACAGAAAGCGGGTGAATGAATGACGACGGGGAAAAGGCTAGTCCACTATGCAGCCATTTTTAAAAAGACGATTCTTCTGGCGATCCTGATGCTCTCCATATCAGTTGGGGCAGAGCTGACGGGACCGTTTTTGGCGAAAGAAATGATCAATACGCACATACTTGGCATTGAATTCCCTTGGTATGAGACTGCACAGCGTGAGGGTTCCGTACAATATAAAGGGAAGTATTACACGAGACAGGATCATCTGGCAGCAGGGGAGAGTAGAGGCGGGGAAGTTCGTGTTCTCCAGATAGGAAGCGACTATTATTTCCTGAACCAGGCGATTTCGTTTGATGGACAGCGTTCGATAGAGGATGGGAAGCTCGTTATTGTAAAAGGTTCGGAAAGAGCGGAGTATCAGGCAACACGATTAAGCAATCAGGAGATATTCGAATTTTTCCGGCCAGAGACAAGGGGCTTGTTCACGCTGGCTGCTCTTTATTTCGGATTATTGGTAGTTGCTTCGCTTTTCCACTATGGACAAAAGTTCTTATGGCAAAAATCAGCGAATCAGGTCATCGAGAGACTGCGTATTGATGTGTTCGCGCATATTCAACGATTGCCCATTCAATATTTCGATCATCTCCCTGCCGGGAAGGTGGTTGCTCGTGTCACAAACGATACCGAGGCAATCCGTGAGCTGTTTACGAATGTACTCGGCAACTTCATTACGAGCGGGATTTATTTAATCGGTATTTTCGTGGCGCTGTTCTTGCTTGATGTACGACTCGCGCTCGTTTGTCTGGTCATTTTGCCTATCATGGTTGTGTGGATTTACTTGTACCGCAAGTACGCTTCTGCATTCAACCATGTGATTCGGGCACGCATTAGCGACATCAACGGGATGATTAACGAGTCGATCCAAGGGATGCCGATCATTCAGGCATTTCGCAGAGAAAAGGAGACGATGCGGGAATTCGGCGAACTGAACGAAGAGCTTTTCACCTATCAAAATAAAATGCTGCGGCTCAATGCGACCGCTTCGTTTAACCTGGTTCAGTTCATCCGCAATATCGCGTTTGTGTTGTTCATCTGGTATTTCGGCGGTGCCTCCCTCGGGATAGGTACACTGCTCTCGCTTGGTGTCCTCTACGCATTCGTCGATTATCTCAATCGCTTATTCCAGCCGATGACGCAGATCGTCAACCAATTGGCGAACCTGGAGCAATCGCTCGTTGCAGCGTCACGTGTGTTTGAGCTGCTGGATGAAGAGGGCGTTGACGTTGATCCTGCAAAGGTTCCTTGCTATCAGGGGAATGTCCGCTTTGATGATGTTTCTTTTGCCTACAAAGACGACCAATACGTGCTGAAAAACATTTCATTTGAAGCTTGGCCTGGAGAGACAGTGGCACTGGTTGGTCACACAGGCTCGGGAAAAAGCTCGATTATCAATCTGTTACTCCGTTTCTATGATGTAAACAGTGGAGCGATTATGATTGATGGGCGCAATGTGCAGGAGTTTTCCAAACAGCAGCTTCGTCAGCATATGGCTATTGTTTTGCAGGACCCGTTTTTGTTTACAGGAACGATTCGTTCCAATGTCAGTCTGGATGATCCGTCGATTTCGCAGGAAAAAGTAGAGAAAGCCTTGTGTGATGTAGGGGCAGATCAACTGTTCCGCAGTCTTCCGAAAGGATTCGATGAACCCGTTATCGAGAAGGGCAGCACGCTTTCACTCGGACAGCGTCAGTTAATTTCGTTTGCGCGTGCTCTCGCGTTTGATCCGGCTATCCTCATTCTGGATGAAGCGACTGCCAGCATCGACACGGAAACAGAGGGCATTATTCAAAATGCACTTGAGGTGTTGAAAAAAGGGAGAACGACCTTCATCATTGCTCATCGCCTGTCTACGATCAAAAATGCAGATCAAATTCTCGTACTGGATCGAGGCAGAATTGTAGAGCGAGGAAAGCATGAGGACTTGATGGAGAAGCAAGGCAGGTACTATCAGATGTATCAATTGCAGCAAGGGAACAAAGAAGCGCGGGTGCAAGAGGCAGTAGGAAAGCACGGAAACGCCCCAGCTCTGACCTAGTTTTTTCTACTCTTTTTGCCTGCTGAACGGTAAGATAGAGCATATGGACTTTTCAGGAGGGATCATCATGCCACATCTTATCGTTCGAGGCATTCAAGCCGAACAAATGGCAACGATTAGCGAACCGCTTGCAGTGGAGCTTGCTGCACTATGCCAATGCGGCACGGACAATTTCACGATCGAATGCTTACAGACGACAGGCGTTTTTGGCGGGAAAATCGTGGAGTCGTTTCCTTTTATCGAAGTAGCGTGGTTCGAGCGTGGGCAAGAAGTTCGTGACCAGTTTGCCCAGATTGTAACAAAGCATGTCCTATCTCTTGGCATTCCAGAAGTAGAGATGGCATTTGTCGCTTATCAAAAAGAAAGCTATTATGCCAACGGAGAGCATTTCTAAAGCGAAGCCGACAGGTGCTGTCGATTTCCCGGGAAAGAATCAAGACATTCGACAAGAGTACGAACAAACAAATGAATGCAAGCATGGAATAAGGGTGTTCCTTTCGTAAGTACGAGGTTTTTCGTACGAAACGGGTGGAACACCCTTTTTATTTGTATAGCCAAAAATTTCTAAAATAGGTGTCACAAACAAAAGATGCCAGTTGTTATTCATAGTGAGAGGAGGGCAAACAGTGGAAAAAACAGAGATAGAGCGCCTGCTGATTGAGATAAAAGCAGGTTCTCTTGAGCAATACGAACTTATTATCGATCACTATCAACAACCGATCTTTACATACTGCTATCACATGCTCGGTCATCGCCAAGATGCGGAAGACGCTGTCCAGGAAGTCCTGTTTCGTGCCTACGAGCATCTTGACCAGTATACGTACTCACTGTCATTTTCTGCATGGCTGTACCGGATCGCTTACAACCATTGTGCGAATGTGCTAAAGCGCAGGAAATTAAGCCGCGTATTGCCCTTTTTGTACAACCGTGATCAGGATGGACGCAATTATGTCGAGGAGAGCATCGACAGCAATTATTTCGGGGAGCCGCTAGAACAAATTTGGAAGCGGCTGTCTGCCGAAGAACGAACACTCATTTTCTTGCGTGTGCTAGAGGAAAGAGAGTACGAGGAAATATCGGAGCTGATGGACAAAAAGCCTGCGGCTCTGCGCAAGCAATTTGAACGCGTTTTGAAAAAGTGCAAACGTTATTTGCCAACGATGGAAGGGGTGGCCGCTAATGGACAAAAATCCGTTTAATCGCATGCAAGACATGCTGAGAGCGAAGCCAGTCCCGAAAGTCGATGTCAAACATAAAGTCATGGCAGCAATTCGTGCCAAGGAAAACAAGGAGGAAAAAGTCGTGAAAAAGAAAATTGGCTTGCTAGTCACTGTAGGTATGCTCGTCGGAGCGTCTTCCGTATGGGCGGGAGTAGAAATGATCCAGTTGAAAAATGAGAAGGGCGAAGTGATCTATGAAGTTTCCCAACATACAGATCAGCAACAACAAAAAATGCTGGAGCGCCTTTCTCCTGAGGAAAGAGCTAAACTAGATGCGTTAAAAAAAGAAAGCCAGCAGAGGAGTAAAATCGTTACAGATATTATGAATGGCTTGAAGCCGGGAACCACTGCCGCTATTTACTGGGTGCCCACAAAAGAAGAGGAAGAAAGATACAAGGACATGAAGTTTGTTAAGGGCAAACATCCGAATGTTGATGTTGTTACGAAACCGGTTGAATACAAAGGGTGGAAGGAAATGGAGCCTCTTGTTGGGGAGATGTTTACGTTACCAGCCGAGCTCGAGGGAGGGTACCCCTTTGATTATGGAGTGATAAACTATGAGGATAGCGACAAGTACGATGTAGAAGCGATGAAGGCTGAAGCAATCAAACACAACAAAAAATACATCGTAAAGGAAATACCTGCAAGCAACAAATTTGACAGCGCAAGTGTCTACTATAAGTCTCAGAAAGGAAATGTAGGGGTAGAAGTAAGACTACTCGAGGACGATAGCAATGGTATGGGTACAAACGCCCAGAATATTGAAAAAGTCATGGTAGGTAAGAATGAGGCAGTGCTTGCCAAACATACCTTTAAGGATGGCAGTGCCTCTCAATGGATCTCATGGGTGAAAAACGGTACCAAGTTGCAATATATGGTCGATGCTTCAGAGGAAGTGGCATCCAAAGACGAGCTGATTAAAATCGCAGAGCAAATCAACGAAACGAAATAACCATAATCCAAATAGAGGAGTACCACAAAGCGCCAGTTTGGCTTGTGGTACTCCTTTTCTATCTCTAATTGCTTATGTCACTCAACTTGCTCACCTTTTTACCCATCAACTGCTTCAAGCCATCCATGTTAATCAGGATAATCCCGACAATAATCGTGATTCCCCCTACGAACGACAGGAGATAAAGCGGCTCATTGTACAGGATGACGCCCAAGCTTAAGGCAATCAACGGAGAGATATAGAGCCACGTGGAGGGAAACACAGGATTGGTTTTGGCAACGAGCCAATAGAATATGGTGTGCCCCATCATGGAACCCACGACGATCAAGTACAGGAGCGAGAGGATCGCATTTGCCGTGAGCATCGATTCGACATGCACTTGCTCGGTGAACAGAGATAATACAAGCAGCATGGCTCCTCCATACATCATCTGTGCTGCATTCAAAGCGATGGGTGAAGTATCTTGAAACCGTTGGATGACGCTACGGGAGTAAACGGTACCAGCAGAATAAAAGATTTGCCCGAATATGACTGCCATGCACCCTGTAAGCCAAAGCAGACTGAATGAGATGGTCACACCGGGTAAAATCAGCAAAAAGACACCAACAAAGGCAACCAAGCAACCCGCCCACGCAATACCGGGGAGCTTTTGCCGAGAAATGCCTGTTTGAAGCAGCATGACCATAAGCGGTGCTGTTGCCGATAAAATCGCGGCGATTCCTGAGCTTATATGCTGCTCCGCCCAATACAAGGTGGCAAATGTCCCAAATGTCAAACCGATACCAGTAAGGAACATTTCTTTATGAAGCAGCAGCGATAGTCGCGCCTGTTTTTTCCAGAGCATAAACGAAAACAAAATGACACCTGCCAGAAAGAACCGAAGTCCTCCTGAGAAAAACGGCGGCGCCCCCGCATCAATCCCGACTTTGATTGCCAGAAAAGTCGTTCCGAATATCAAGCACATGATCACATAATTAAGCAGTACCATTATGATTCCTCCCTTTTCCTCATCATAAAGGGAAGGGAATAGAACAGATAATATGGAATAGAACAGATGTGAAGGTCAGTGATTTATCATGGGGGAAAGGGGGGAGCTTGCATAAAAAGGGAGGCTCTTTCAAATAGTCATTCTGATAAGCTGTTCGAGCAAGTGTATGAATATCTTCTGGACCGGATCAGACGCGAAGAGTGGAGGGTACACGAGAAGCTTCCTTCTGTTCGAACGTTGGCGTTGGAATTGAATGTGCATCGCCTGACGGTTTTTAAAGCATTTCAATTATTAAAACAAAACCGCCATGTGTATGTGAAGGATAAGTCGGGGTATTATGTACAACCGAGCAGCCTGCTGCCAGTAGAGTCGATGGATGATCCAATCGTTTCTGCCTATGTGCACAAGAGTCACCTTTCTGAAATTCATCAGGTGCAGGCGACCTATCAATTTTCCAAAGCATTGATCGAGCCGAATTTATTGCCAAATCACTACTTTTCCGAGTACGTGAAGAAAGTGTTTGATCTGTATCCAAAAGTGCTAGGTACCTATTCCACCACACAAGGAGATCAGGAGCTGCGGGAAGCACTGTGCAGCTATTATATCAGCCGTTATCATTTCCACCTGTCACCCGATGAGCTGATGATCACATCCGGTTCGCAGGAAGCGATTGATTTGGTTGCCAGAGTCCTCGTAAAGCCGCGTGATGTCGTGTTGCTGGAGAGACCCACTTACAGTCCTGCCATCGATGTATTCAGAAGACAGGGCGCCAAAATAATTCCGGTTGAGATTCATCCGCATGGTTATGATTTGGAGCAGGTTGAACGGTTGCTGCAAAAAGAAAAACCGCGTCTGTTTTATCTCAATCCGACCTTTCATAATCCAACGGGCTATACCGTTCCCGCCGAACAACGGAAGAGACTGGTAGAGCTGGCTGCGAAATATCAGTGTCTGATCGTAGAGGATGATCCGTGCCGCGATATGTACTTTGGCGATGAGCCTCCACTGCCGTTTTTTTCTTACGATACGGAGGGGTACGTCATTTATTTGCGCAGCTTTAGCAAGTACATCGCGCCGGGGCTCAGTATTGCCACTGTGGCATGTCGTCCATCTATGATGAACTATTTGATTCAAGCGAAATCACTGTCAGACAGCGGAGCACCCCTATTGAATCAAAAGATTTTTTTGCATTATTTCTTCTCCGAACGAATGCAGCAGCATTTGGCAAAGTTGCGGATTGCATTGGCCATTCGCCGGGATATCATGGAGGATGAGCTGTCAGTGACCGACTGGGAGTGGTCCAGCCCACCAGGAGGCTTTAATTTATGGGTAAAGCTGCCTGATTCCGTCCCAATGGAAAGTCTTCTGGGCAAATGCATAGAGCAATCCATTACGTTTGTTCCCGGTGCGATCTGTGACCCGCTGCGAGAGCTGAGCTCTTGGATACGCCTCAGTTATTCTTATTTGAATGAACAACAGCTGCGGGATGGTTTGCAAAGGCTCGTTAGTACGGTTCGCCAGTTGGATATAAAGGAATGAAGAAAGGCTGCTGACATGATGGTCGACAGCCTGTAGCCCACTCGTATAACGGGTGGGCTTTTTTCTTGCTTTGTGATTGTCATAGGAACGGAAAATACCCGTGGCTGTACTTCCATATTCCATCTCTCAAACAAATGCTCTGTTCATAGGTTAGTTCACATCGAATTCGTTGATTAGCTATGGGGTACATAAGGTTACTCGGTTCTGAACTGTGGCCTAACCCCAAGATGTGACCAATCTCATGGGCCAATGTAGATGGCGCAATAGCATTTGCATTAAGAAAAACGGAAGGGCGATGCTTAATAATACCGTACAAGGCAAGGTGTTCTGAAGGGCTGGCCCTCTTCCATTTCCGCAGCAGCAAAGATAGTTTTTCGATTGCCCGTTGATTGCAGAATGTTGCAGCACCGGGTATATGAACGCCAGCAGATATACCATCAGGAGGGATTGAAGTAAGGTAGTAGATGTTAATACAAGGTAGTCGTTGTTTTGTTTTTCTCCAACCTCCTGCACGAGCGGCTTCAATAAAAAAATCCCGCAAGTCGTGGGATGAGTTGAAGCTATGCTGAAGCCTGTCATTTTCGAAGATATCATTTTCTTCATGGAACACGAGATTCATCCATGGAAAACCATTCACTTCAGCGTTCCTATCAAAATAACGTTGCGCATAGACAACGTTTTGTTTCACCGTAGACTTGGCTATTTCCATATCCTCAAATGCACCTTTCTGTACAATAACATTTAATGAGAAATGTGCGGTTTTTCTCCTCGTTAGAGAGTTAGACATTGTTGATCACTCTTTTCTTCCTGGACTTTTTTGTGCGCTTGGCAAATACCCAAATTGAGGAAATGAAGTGACGAACAAGTTGTGTCGAGAATATCTTGCAGCAAGACGAATTGAAGTACTCTAACTCCCCTCGTAGTAGGTTTTGTTGATCATACGTTGGGAGAGTTAGGGTTATTAAGTCATGTCCTAGGACATGAAAAAGGGAGGAAAACAAGTGAGCAGTGATTTCAGGAGAGATTTTGAAAGTATGGAAGTAAGCAGGATCGATGCAAGCAGCATGTTTTATAATAGTAGTGATTCTGGGGATTTATACCAATATCGATGTGGAGATAGATGCGGTTGTAGAGACAGATGCGGTTGTAGAGACAGATGCGGTTGCAGAGACAGATGCGGTTGTAGAGACAGATGCAGATGTTATGACAGATGTAGATGTTATGACAGATGCAGATGTTATGACAGATGCAGATGTTATGATAGATGCAGATCCAGATGTTGGGACTGATGTTGCGATAGGCGTCTAAAGGGTAAGATATAGAAATGCTGATAGAAGGGCCATAATCCATGATTATCGTGGGTTATGGCTTTTTTTCTTCCCCATCATTTTTTGACAAGAAGGACAAATTGCAGAGCATAAGATCAAAATAGTTGTGAAAGACATATTTCCGAAATCAGGGCACGGGAGGAGGCATAAAATGACGTCTGTCAACCCATCCATGCGACTAAAAGTAAAAGGGGATACGTATTACGTTCCAGATCCAGACGGCCGTGTGTATTTTCAAAACAATCTAGGATCATTTCAGATGGAAGGGAAGGGAATTGACAAGTGGATTGAAAAACTGATGCCCTTGTTTAACGGGGAACATACATTGGGAGAATTGACAACTGGGCTGTCTGAACAGCGTAGAAATCACATATATCAGATTGCAGACATGCTGTACCAAAACGGCTTTGTCCACGATTGGAGCAGTCAGCTTTCACACCAGTTATCTAAGGAAATTATGGAGAAATACGCTCCTCAGATAGAATTTTTGAACAGCTTCACTGATTCCGCTGCTTATCGTTTTCAGTTGTACCGTCAAACCAAAGTGCTGGCCGTTGGCTCTGGTCCCCTACTTTCTGCTTTGGTTGCAGCATTGTTGGAATCAGGATTGCCTGCCATATACATAGCCACTACCCATTCCATGGAGACCAATCGGGAACGTTTGTGGGAATTGGCAGCACATGCTCGAAAAGAGGACTCCGAGGTAAAGCTGGAGGAAATTTACCTGCAAAAAAATGATCGGGATGGTTGGCAGAAGGCTGTGCAGACTTTTCAAGTTGTCTTATATGTACAACAAGAAGGCGACCTTGAGGAATTGCGGGTGCTTTATTCGATTTGCAAGGAACAAAACAAAATCTTTATTCCAGCTATTTACCACGACCAAGTGGGAATTGCGGGGCCAGTTTTACGTCCAGATGCAGATGGATGTTTTGAATCGGCCAGGCGCCGAATCCACCGATCTTCATTCAAGAACGGCTCTTGTTTCAGTGCTTATTCCCCCATTTCCGCTGCCATGTTAGCAAACATCGTTGTGTTTGAATTGCTGAAGACCATTACAGGGACATCTGGGCAGGAAAATAAAATCTTTCTCATGAATTTGGAGACGATGGAAGGAGAGTGGCATCCGTTTACCCCTCACCCTCTGGTGACTGGTGGTGCACGTGTGAAATGGGTGAAGGACACGAATCTACTTTTTGAACAACGTCTTCCTCAAAATGGCTCATATGATTTGCCAGCATTCTTTGGTTCGTTAACATCGGAGCAAACAGGAATTTTTCATACTTGGGACGAGGGGGATTTGGAACAACTCCCATTGGCGCAATGCCGAGTGGTAGTAGTTGATCCCATATCCGAAGGTCCGGTAGAGTTACTTGCAGACATCGTTTGTTCAGCTTTGACGCATGATGGAGCTAGGCGTGAAGCAGGATTGGCGGGAATTGAAGCGTATGCATCGAGAATGGCTAAACCGCTATTTGGAACTGAGGAATTTATTGGGATAGGCGCGGGTGAGACAGTTCCGGAAGCCGTTACCCGAGGATTGCAAAAGAGTTTGACAGCAGAGCTGCGTAAACAGCTCGAAAACCACCAAACGGCTGTTTATCCAGTTGAGCTGAACTCAATAGAAGATAAACATTCTCTTTTTTACTTACAGGCTCTGACAATCATGAACGGCCCACCGACGGTATGCCTGGGGGAGGAAATATCAGGCTTCCCGGTAGTCTGGATAGGCACAAATGATCGCTGGTATTACAGCGTATGCTTACATCTGACTATGGGATTGCGCACCGCATTGCAGCAGGCGTTATGGGTAAACCATAACCCATCTCTTAGCCAAACAACGACATATGGGATTAATCCGTCCTCCATTGTAGTAAAAGAAAAGCTTCCACACAGTTTAGTCATCCCCACAGTTGAAGAGGCAGCACACTCCGAAATGTTGCAAGCCGCCTTGTCCTCTTTGCGACGAAACAATAAAGAGCTGTTCGTTTGTGAATTGGAATTGGAGCAAGTCTTTAAAGAGGAATTGGCAGGAGTATTTGGTGTGCTGTTGCGAAAGGATGAATCCTGATGAGCACAGTCCTGATGATTGTCGGAGAGGGATTGTTAGCGGATTTCGTATATCGAAACCTGTCCAGTCAATACAGTGTCGTGCAGCAGCCTGATTGTAAGGCTGATATACCCAAAGAGGTGGAATTGGCTTTAGTACTGCATGATTTCTGGCATCCTTCCATTCATCTGCAGGCTGAAGAGGTGTTCAAGAAGGCTGGCATTCCTTGGTTAAGGGGCTTTGTTTCATTTGGAGAGGGCGTAGTAGGACCACTCGTGGGACCACGTATGCAAGGATGTCCGCAGTGTGCCGACTTCCGAAGACTGATGACCCGCAAAAACCGGAGAGATCTGAGAGAAATTCAACTCCAGCTAAAAAATCAAAAGAAACGACAGCGTGATGCATGGGCATCAAATACGGGAATGTACCAATTAGCGAACATGATCACAGCGGAAGCGCAAAGAGTGTTACAGGGCAGTCGCCCATATACAGAACAAAGAACAAGAATCCATTTGGTAAACTTGCAAACTCTGGCGACCTCAGAGCACTTCTTTTTGCCAAATCCAATATGTGAGGTATGTGGGGAATTGCCTGAGGATACACCTGAGGCCGCACGTATTACTCTTCAACCAAGACCAAAGGCAAATCCCAACAGTTATCGAATCTGTTCGCTAGATGTTTTTAAGGAAGTCCTCATTCAGGAGTATCTCGATTTTCGAACTGGCATGATCAACCAAAAAACAAAAGACCACCTGACCCCATTTGCTGTCATGAGCGTGAATCTGCCGATGATAACGTCTAATGAAGGAGCAGCCGGGCGAACTCTTTCTTATGAGCAGAGTGAACTGACAGCCATCCTGGAGGCATTGGAGCGATACGCAGGTCTGCATCCACGAGGCAAAAGAACGGTCATCTGCGACAGTTATGAGAAGGTGAAAGACCACGCGCTCAACCCGCTGAAGATCGGGCTGCATTCGGAGGAACAGTATGCAAGTCCTGGTTATCCCTTCCAAAGATTTGATCCAAAACGGCCGATGAATTGGGTATGGGGTTATTCATTTTTTAAGGAGAAGCCAATCTTGGTACCAGAATCGATTGCCTACTACGACCTGAAAGATGACTTCGTCTATGAAAACTCCAATGGTTGCGCGTTAGGCAGGTGTCTAGAGGAGGCTATTTTCTACGGTATATTGGAAGTGGTGGAACGAGACGCATTTCTTTTGACATGGTACGCACAACTGCCTTTACCGCGTCTTGATCCTGAATCTGCGAAAGACAAAGAATTGCTCTTGATGATAGAGCGAATAAAAGCAGTGGCAGGTTACGATTTGTATTTGTATAACGCGACAATGGAGAATGGGATACCAAGTGTTTGGGCCATTACGAAAAACAGGAAACAGAAGGGAGTCAATCTCGTCTGTGCCGCCGGGTCTCATCCGGATCCGTTGCGAGCTGTAAAAACTGCGGTGCATGAACTGGCCGACATGCTGTTAACACTGGATGAAAAATATGAAACGCATCGGGAAGAGTTTCTGCAAATGCTGCACGATCCCTTCCGGGTGCAAAGCATGGAAGACCATGGTATGCTGTACAGTCTGCCTGAAGCGGAAGAGCGACTGCACTTTTTGCTTCATGATGATCGGCCCATGCGAACATTTGACGAGGAGTTTAAGCTGCAGGCAGGTCATCATGACCTGACGGATGATTTGAAAGGCATTCTGCAGATTTTTAAGCAATTAAACCTCGAAGTGATAGTGGTTAACCAGACGACACCAGAAATGATCAGGAATGAACTGTACAGCGTGAAAGTTCTGATCCCTGGGATGCTGCCGATGACGTTTGGCTATCACTTAACCCGCGTAACAGGACTGGATCGTGTCTTGAACGTACCCATGCAGCTTGGCTATACCAAACATCCCCTGACATATGAACAACTGAATCCGCATCCGCATCCATTTCCATAGGTCTTGAAGTAGGAGGAAAAAGTATGCGCAGGGATGTATTTTTGCACAATCTGCTGTATGACATCGAAAAAATTATCCCCGCCGACTGGACAGTAGATTGGGAAGATTCCCCTCTGGTTTATAAGATCTATCGCGAACTGCCTGTCGTGCCGCTTTCGTTAGAAGTTCCGCTGTCTCTTGAACACGGCAGAAATAAACAATCATCGAAGCCAACCATTCGTGATATTGGCCATTTTCTCTGGGTCACATTTGGTCTTACCCGAGTGTCTGATCCAGGTAATGACTGGGATTCCTTCGACCAAAGATCAGAGGAGTTATTTCGAAGATTTGTTCCGTCTGGAGGGGCTTTGTATCCAAGCGAATTATACGTGTATGTAAACATGGATGACTTGCCCGCGGGAGTGTACCATTACGACGCTGCCCATCATCGTTTGGTGTTGCTGCGCAAAGGAAATTGCGATTCATATCTGGCAAAGGCTCTGGGTTACTATTGCGACATGTCAGAGTGTTTTGCTGCCGTATTTGTATCGACAATGTTTTGGAAAAATTTCTTTAAGTATCATAATCTGTCGTACCGCCTCCAAGGCTTGGATGCAGGGGTACTGATTGGCCAACTGCTTGAAGCAGCAAAAAGGTTTGGTTTTACAACAGGTGTTTACTATCAATTTCTCGATCGAGCCGTCAATCATCTGCTGGGGCTGAACCAATGGGAAGAAAGCGTATATGCGGTGATTCCTCTCTCGATAAAATCAGATATCAATTGGTTTGCCCATAAGCGTGAAGGAATGGCAATTGTCTTGGATAAAGAATTGTATCAGAAGTTACCCGCTGTTCAGCATCATTCCTATATCCGTTCTCGAAGGATTAGAAAGTATCCCATGCTGATAAAGTTGAATGAGGCATCGAAGTTCGAATCAACGGACTGCTTTCATCGGGTACGGGGAGAAAAAAAGCCTGCCTTTGGAGGTCCTTCTCTGGCATTACCAAACGTAAAACCTTTAAACTGGGATCTTATGGAGGCGAGCCGAAAGAGGTTTTCACCTGGTGAGCGCTTCATTTTACGCGAAGTGAGTCAACAGCAATTAGCCACTCTTTTCCGTGAGGCGACAAATGCTTTCTTCTACCGAAATGATCTGGATCGAATAGATATCCCCGAAATCCAAGAACAACCGAGGACTCGAGTTTCGTTGTACTGCTGTCTCTATTCTGTGGAGGGTATTCCCGCTGGCGCCTATTATTATGATTATCTTTCTCATAAATTAAGGCTCATTCGTCTTGGAGACCATCGCCCCATATTAAAACAGGCAATGACTATGAGCGACTTCGATGTTCCGATCTGCCTGCATGTGGTAGGGGACTATCATTACTACAGACATAAACTCGGATACAGAGGATATCGTATTCAACAAATGGAAGCGGGTATACTTGTACAAAAATTACTGTTGGTAGCTTCTTCGATCGGATTGGCAGGCCATCCGCTTCTCGATTATGATGCAAAAACATGCGATAAAATCTACAAAATCACGAATGTAAACCAAAGCTGTTTAATACAAGTACCTGTTGGGCCCTATCGTTTACCCAATACGTTAACCGGACATTTGTACGTATAGGAAGGAGCTGAAGCACACGTAAACAGACATCAATTACGCAGCGACCATTTCCCGATATTTCACTGGGGAGCGGTCGTTTCGTTTTCCCCATGAAAAAATCCCCCTCCGATCACAACGTCTAAATCCATCTTCAGCCGATGTCTTTTTTACGTTGTCTACTGTAAGGGGATATTACCACGAACTTATTTCGATTTGCTTACTTGATCGAGATGATTCACCAGCTCTACGGTTCCAGCCAACTTTACGATTGATGAAGGCGAGTTTTTGGAGAATGCGCCATTGATCTTGGATGGGCTGGTTCGCATTTTCAAACTGAGCAGCGATGGGAGAGAGGTTACATTGTACAGGCTATCGGCTGGCGAGTGCTGCCCACTCATCGCGTCTAGCATTTTGGGAGAAACGGTGTATGAAGCCTCTGCTTGTGCGGAATAATCCGTATTTGAAAATACAAAAATGTGTAGGAAGAAATATGTACTGTGTTATACTGAGTCTACCATTTACTGTTCCTGTAACATTCCCTACTCCATTTACGCGAGTAGGGTTTTTTATTTGTGTTTCAGAAAACTAAAAAACAGACCCCTTAAGGAGTCTGTTTTTTGTGTATGGCTATATTAAACTTTTTGAACGTTAGTAGCTTGTGGTCCGCGTTGGCCTTGTTCTACGTCAAAAGTAACTTTTTGACCTTCGTCAAGGGATTTGAAACCTTCGCCTTGGATAGCAGAGAAGTGAACAAATACGTCTTCTTTACCTTCGCGCTCAATAAAACCAAAACCTTTTTCTGCGTTAAACCATTTTACTGTACCTTGTTCCATTGTTGTTGCCTCCTAGTGTGTAGCACACATATATTACTATCCTTGCTCTCAGGATCATCAAGACGATAATTTGTTATCTACGCTATCCGTTGCTTCGAACAAAAATAATTCTTTACTAGCATAACAGGATATTGAACGGATAGCAAATGATTCACGTATGTTGACGAAAGAAAATACAGAGGAGCCACTATCCTAACTCCAATCTGTCCTTATTTCACAAGCTTTTATTCAGATCAGTCAATTCCTTGGCTGTCAGATTGCGCCATTGCCCCAATTTCAAATTCCCTAGTGTGATGTTCATGATGCGTACCCGTTCAAGCTTTCGCACCTGATAACCAAAAGCCTGACACATCCGTCTGATTTGCCGATTCAGTCCTTGCGTCAGCACGATATTGAAGACACGGTCGCTGACTCTGGTTACTTTGCAAGGCTTTGTGGTCGTTCCGAGAATACGTACGCCGTTTGCCATTCCGTGCAAGAAATTCGCCGTGATGGGCTTATCTACCGTGACGATGTACTCTTTGTCATGATTGTTCTCGGCACGCAAAATTTTGTTTACGATATCCCCGTCATTTGTCAACAGGATGAGGCCTTGCGAATCCTTATCCAGACGCCCGATAGGAAAAATCCGCTCCGGGTGATTCACGAAATCGATGATGTTGCCTTTGATGTGCAGTTCAGTTGTACACGTAATTCCGACAGGCTTGTTCAAGGCGATGTAGACATCTTTCTTTTTGGCGCCGAGCGGCTGTCCATCGATGCGCACATCATCTCCTGGCGCAGCCGTACTTCCCAATTCCGCGAGTTGACCATTGATCGTCACGCGCTTGGCCTCGATTAATTTATCGGCTTCTCTTCGCGAGCAAATGCCGGTTTCACTGATGAACTTATTAATTCTCATGAGACGTTCCTTTCGCTATTGCTGCTGCTTTTCCAGTTTTTCCAGTAGTTTTTTTCGCCAAGGCTGGGCCAATTCCTCTACCTCGAGCATACGCTGTATCGTCTCTTGGGATGGTGACTTGTCGTGGAAGTATAAGTGGTGAATTGACGCTACCGTTACTTGTTTTGGATGCGCAGTGACGAGGGTAATCTTCGAGTCTGGCTTAATCGTCCCTTCCTGCAAGACACGGAAGAAATAGCCCGTATAGCCCATTTCCACCACCGCTTTGAGCAGCTGGTTATTGTTGTTGCGCTTGTTGATGGTCGCGCAAGGATATCTGCCCTGGGTCACTTGCAGGATGGTATCACCGAATTGATACACATCCCCGATGCAGACCTGCTCTTCGGTCATGCCAGCGAGCGTGAGATTTTCTCCGAATGCTGCATTGGTCAGAGGTTGGCCGAATAACTTCTCCCAATGGGCATAATGTTCAAAAGGATACGCACAGACGACGCGGTCTGGGCCGCCGTGGTACTCTGGATTCGCAATATCGTCGTCATCAATTTTCTCGGAACGGACAACGAGCTCGCCTGCTTCCTCCTTCCAAATGCCGGAGAGATATTCTTTGCCGTTGTACATATTACTTTTAGGCAATCCTTTACTAATCGTAACGATTTTTCTGTTCAACTAATGCTCACTCCCAGCCTGTACGATTGCTTCTCTTTTTATCCCCATACTATACCACATTCCCTAATATCCTCCACAGCGGATGGGCACCAGCCGTAGCTTCTGGTATGATGATGGAAAGGAAAACACAGGAGGCCTCAGTGACATGCAATCATTTGGTGTGGCACTACACACAGATAAATATCAAATAAACATGATGTACGCCCATTGGGTGAACGGAACACACAATCAGAAGGTCGTTTTTGAAGCATTTTTCCGCAAGCTGCCTTTTGGAAACGGATACGCTGTATCTGCCGGATTGGAACGAATTATTTCCTATATAAAAAATTTGCGCTTTGAAGAAAGCGATCTCAAGTATTTGAGTGAGCAAGAGGAGAACTACGATCCAAAGTTTTTGGAAGAGCTGCGCCAGCTTCGTTTTAAGGGCTCGCTCTACTCTGTGAAGGAAGGAACCGTGGTTTTCCCGAACGAGCCGCTGATTCGCGTAGAGGGGCGTGTCATGGAGGCACAGCTGGTTGAGACGGCCCTGTTGAACTACATGAACTACCAGACGCTGATTGCGACCAAAGCTTCGCGGATTAAAAACGTAGCAGGCAATGATGTTCTCATGGAATTCGGAACAAGAAGGGCGCAGGAGGCAGATGCTGCGCTGTGGGGGACGCGGGCAGCTTATTTGGCAGGCTTCGATGCGACCTCGAACATGCTGGCAGGGAAAATGTTTGGTATTCCGACCAAAGGCACGCACGCCCACGCTTGGGTACAGAGCTTCGAGAGCGAAGCGGAGGCTTTTGAGCGGTTTGCAAAAGCACTCCCAGGGCAGGTCACTCTGTTGGTAGACACCTACGATACGCTGAAAAGCGGCGTGCCGAATGCGATTAAGCTAGGAAAGCAAATGGAGAAGGAAGGCAAGAAGCTGGCTGCCGTCAGACTGGACAGTGGCGACTTGGCCTATTTGTCCATCAAAACGCGTGAAATGCTTGATAAGGCCGGGCTGCCCGACGTGAAAATTGTTGCATCCAACGATCTCGATGAGCACACGATTATGAACCTGAAAGTACAGGGAGCACGCGTGGACAGCTGGGGAGTAGGAACGCAGCTCATCACGGCAGCGGATCAGCCGACGCTCGGTGGCGTATACAAGCTGGTAGCGCGCGAAGGCGCCGACGGAAAATATCAGCCGACCATCAAAATCTCCGGGAATCCCGAAAAAGTCACGACGCCGGGCATCAAAGACATGTACCGATTGATTGATCCGGAAACAGGCAAAGCGATTGCTGACTACATGTGCTTCCCGCATGAGACAACAGTCGAAGAGGGAGCACCTCTCCATTTGTTCCATCCGAGCCATACGTATTTGAGCAAGCATTTGGAGAACTACCAGGCAGAGTCGCTGCTCGTTCCGGTTTTTGTGGATGGGGAACTGGTTTATGAATTGCCGACTCTCCAAGAGATTCGCAACTACCATCGTGAACAACTCAAGCTGTTCTGGCCTGAATACTTGCGCATGCTGAATCCGGAGCATTACCGTCTGCACATCAGCGAAGAGATGTGGGAGACAAAAACGAAGCTGATGAAGGCGTATTTGAAAAAATAAGAGAAAAACGTCTGATGTGTCGTGAGGATGCATCGGGCGTTTTTTATTTGTTTACCAAAAATAACACAATAATGTGAAAACAATGAAAATAAATTGTCTGAATTTACTTTCATCGTATATAATTACTCCATTCATCCTTTAGCTCTGCGCCAAGGTGATGTAGAAAACGCATGTGAAAAGTATTGGGGAGGAAGAGAGATGCTACATACTGTAGAGAAAGAAAACCTGAATCCATACGAGATTGTGCAGAAACAGATTGACGCTGCAGCGGCATTGTTGGGATTGCGGAGCGATGCTGTAGAAATTTTAAAGCGACCCAAACGAGTATTGGCCGTCAGCTTTCCTGTCAAGATGGACGATGGCAGCGTGCGTGTCTTTGAAGGCTACCGATCTCAGCATAATGATGCGGTAGGACCGACCAAGGGAGGGATTCGCTTTCATCCGGATGTGACGATGGATGAAGTCAAGGCGCTCTCCATGTGGATGTCATTCAAATGTGGCGTGGTTGGTCTTCCTTATGGCGGCGGAAAAGGCGGCGTCATATGTGATCCCCACGAATTCAGCAAAAGCGAGCTGGAACGAGTCAGCCGCGGCTTCATGAAAGCCATCGCTGATATTGTCGGACCTGAGACAGACATACCTGCACCCGATGTGTATACGACCCCGCAGATCATGGGCTGGATGATGGATACGTACAGTCGATTAAAAGGCACCTATTCTCCGGGAGTCATCACGGGAAAGCCGCTCAGTGTCGGCGGTTCCAAAGGAAGAAACGAAGCAACTGCCCGCGGATGTGTCTTTACCATACTCGAGGCATTAAAAGATTCTGGACGAAAGCCGGAACAAACAACCGTGGCCATCCAAGGCTTTGGCAACGCGGGAAGAATTGCTGCCAGACTTTTGACGGAGCTGGGCTTCAAAATCGTGGCGGTCAGTGACTCACGCGGAGGCATTTATGATGCTGCTGGCTTGGACATAGAAAAGGTAGGACAGTTAAAAGACAATGCTACCATTTTGGAGTATGTAGGTGGTACGGTCATCTCTAATGAACAGCTGTTGAAGCTCGAAGTGGATATTCTAATCCCGGCCGCGTTGGAAAATGTCATCACAGCAGCGAATGCCCACAGTATTCAAGCCAAGTGGATTGCAGAAGCAGCAAACGGACCTACTACACCGGATGCTGACGCCATTTTGCGAGAAAAAGGAATTATCGTTATTCCCGATATTCTCGCCAATGCAGGCGGCGTGACGGTTTCTTATTTTGAATGGGTGCAAAACCTGATGAATTACTATTGGTCCGAGCAGGAGGTAAACGAAAAGCTGCAAACGACAATGATTAACGCCTATCGCGCCGTGAAAGAACTCTCTGATCAATACAAGGTGGACTTGCGCACGGGAGCCTATATGATCTCGCTTTTGCGAATTACCGAGGCGATGGAAGCGCGCGGCTGGATTTAAGGGAAGAGACCTCTTGCAACTTGCTTGCAAGGGGATTTTTTCGTTTTCCCCTGTGTGATTAGCAGGAAGGCTAGTATTTTTGTCGAATTTGTCGGATTAATGTTTTTCTACCTGTGTTCAAAGGATGGAAAGGGGGATCTTTATGCCAATCAAATTGCCCGACGAATTGCCTGCAACGGAAATACTAGCCCAAGAAAATATTTTTGTGATGAAGGATAGCCGTGCCTTCACACAGGACATACGACCGCTCAGGATCGTCATTCTCAACCTCATGCCAGTGAAGGAAACAACGGAAACACAGTTACTCCGCCTCCTGGGGAATACGCCGCTACAGGTGGAAATCGTGCTCTTGCACATGTCCAGCCATACGTCCAAAAATACGTCGGAAGAACATTTATCGATGTTTTATAAAACGTTTGAGGAGATCCGTGACCAGCGATTTGATGGCATGATCATCACCGGAGCGCCTGTGGAACAGCTCGAGTTCACAGACGTCACGTACTGGCGGGAGTTGACAGAAATCCTCGATTGGAAAATGGAGAACGTCACTTCGACCCTGCATATTTGTTGGGGAGCACAAGCGGGTCTTTACCACCACTTTGGCGTTCCGAAGCATCCTTTGCCAGAAAAAATGTTCGGAATCTTCCCTCATACACTCAATAAGCAAAATGTGAAGCTGTTCCGCGGATTTGATAACTATTTCCACATTCCGCATTCCAGGTATACCGAAAATCGCAGGGAAGACATCGAGCGAGTGTCAGAGCTGGAGATTTTGTCCGAGTCTGATGAAGCAGGGGTTTACATCGTAGCGACGAGGGATGGCAGACAAATTTTTGTGACAGGACATTCCGAGTATGATCCGACTACCTTGCAAGATGAGTACCAGCGGGATGTGAACAAAGGCTTGGACATTGCTGTTCCGCGCAATTACTATCCAAAGGACGATCCAAGTCGCGAGCCTATTGTCACTTGGCGTGCACATGCGAATTTGATGTTTTCCAACTGGTTAAACTATTACGTTTACCAAGAGACTCCGTATGATTTGAACAACAACAAGCGATAGCATCGTAGCAACCATCCGAGGTGATTCGGATGGTTTTTGTTTGGCCCAGTTGACGTAATAAATGGCGACAGGTAGTGTGAGAATAATCGCGCAGGAATACTACCGGGAATTCAAGCAAGATGGGAGTTTTGTAGGATGAAAAAAATCATGAAGCAAGATCAGGACGTCACCAAGCAGCATAACAAGCAAATGATCCTCGACATTATCAAAAAGCAGAGACCGATATCGCGTGCAGAAATCGCCAAAATTACCCGGATGAGTGCTACCTCGATTGGCAGATTTGTCAGCGAGCTGTGCGAAGAAGGACTGATTCGAGAGACAGAGCTTACCTCATCAGGTGTGGGCAGGAAGGCAATCATGCTCGACATCGAGCCGGGAGCCATTTATACGATCGGCGTGGACATGGCAAAAAAGCGCATCAGCTTTGGAATCATGGACTTTAGCGAAGCGATTATTGCACAGCACCGGATGGATCATAAGACGCAGGATTCTACACCGGAAGAGACGGCTGAACTGATTTGTAACGAGATTGAAGGGATGCTCAACCAGACAGGCATTCCGATAGAAAAAGTGGTCGGGATCGGTATTGGGATGCCAGGGGTGATCAATTATGAGCAAGGGATTGTTCAGCTTTCCACTACGCTTGAATGGAAGGACGTAGCGTTTGCCAGCCTGATTGAAAAAAGGCTGAAAATCAAAACCGTTATCGACAACGATTTGAAGGTGAAAATTCTCTCGGAGTACTTGTACGGCTCGGCTAAAGGCTCGAACAAGACAGCCTTGATCGGCATTGGCACGGGTATCGGTTCTGCGTTGATTATCAATGGCGAAGTGTTTCGCGGGGGCTCCAATAGCGCAGGAGAGCTGGGGCATACGACGCTCGATCCGAATGGGAATCTGTGCGAATGTGGAAAGCGCGGATGCCTGCAAACATACATAGACGAAAATTCTTTGATCATAGAAGCGCGTCGAGTGAAGGATGTCAGTGATGTCCGTCAGGTGTTCGCGGCAGCGAGAAACGAAGAGCGCTGGGCGAAGGAAATCGTCTCTCGTACTGCGTTGTACCTCGGAATCACGATTAACAATATTGTATGCATGTACAATCCAGATACGGTGATTGTAAGCGGTGATTTGGTAGAGAATTACCGCGAAATCATTGACTTGGTCGAGGAGCATAGCGATCAAGTGATCTGGGAGCCATTCAAGGGGAAATTTCGCGTCATTCCTTCCGAATTGAAGGGGGAGGCAATCGTGATGGGAGCAGGAGCTTTGGCGATGCAGCACTTTGCTCCCTTGGCAGGGACATGGGCAGAAGAATCATGACTTTCTTTGCCATTTTGTATTCACAAGTACGGCTGTTTAGCCGATATAGAAAATGGTGGAAAAGTAGAGAGGAGAGGGATGTGAGCATGAAAAATTGGCAAAAAGGTATGCTCGCTACGGCTGTTACTGTTGGGCTGATCTTTTCCAGTGTCGGCCAAGTACCGGCATTGGCAAATTCTGCGACAACAAGTACGCAGAAGAAGATTTCCAAGCTTGTGGTTGATACAAAGACAGTAAAATTGAAAAAAGCGGGGACGCAGCAATTGAACGTCCGCGTGCAATACACGGATAAAACAACGGAAGACGTCACACAGCAAGCAGAGTGGACTTCCTCAGACAGTGACATCGCTAGCGTTGAAAAAGGCTTGGTAACAGCAGTTAGTTCCGGTAAAACAAGAGTGAAAGCAAGCTTCGGGGGCAAAAGTGTGAATGTCCCTGTTGAGATCGATGTGATTTCCAAGCTCGCTGCTGACCAGAAGAAACTGGCTCTCAGCGTGGGAGGCACGAAACAGGTAAACGCAACAGCAACCTTCTCTGACAAGTCTACCGCTGATGTAACGGCTCATGCAGAGTGGGAAAGCGATGATACGGAAATCGTAACGGTAGCAAATGGTTTGGTTACGGCAGTAGGCTCGGGCAAAGCAAAGCTCAAAGTGAAATACGGTGATAGAAGCGTATCCATTCCAGTAGAGGTGGATGTCGTCTCCAAGCTGGACAGTGATAAGAAAAAGCTGTATCTGCGTCCAGACACTACCCAGTCGATAACGCTGTTGGCTACCTTGTCTACCAAAGAAAAAGTAGATGTAACAAGCAAAGCCAAGTGGACATCCGACGATGAAAAGGTCGCTACAGTTGAAAACGGAGTTGTGAAAACTGTAGGCTCTGGCAAAACGAGAATAAAAGCAACGTACGGTGGAAAGACGATCTCAATCCCTGTAGAATCTGCTGTCATCTCCAAGCTGGAATTTGACACGAAGAAGGCTACACTCAAAGTCGGCGAATCAAAAGACTTGAAGGTATCTGCTGTCTATACCGACAAAACCAAGGTCGATGTCACAACCGATGCAGACTGGATCTCCACGAACAGTTCCGTTGTGACTGTAGCGGATGGCAAGATCACGGCTGTAAAAGCAGGTGGTGCGACGATTGCGGCTACGTATAATGGAAAAGTCGTAAAAATACAGGTAACCGTGAAGTAACTCACGCTGGAGGAAAAGCCAGGGCGCGACTGCGCACCTGGCTTTTTCGCATACTCTCGCCTGTGGTAATCTGTAGCTAACTCTTTTGATTGGACGAAGACGGAGGGCATCATGGATATTCGACAGCTGCATTACTTTGTGGAAGTAGTCAAACATAAAAACTTTACGAAGGCCGCGCAATCCCTTCACGTCTCTCAGCCTTCTATCAGCAAAATGATCAAGGCATTGGAAGAAGAGCTTGAGGTAGTTCTGCTGGATCGGACGGAGCGGAAAATGGATCTGACAGACGCAGGGGAAATGGTCTACAGCTATGCGACCAAAGTGTTGCAGCTGATGGAAGGCATGTCGTCGTCGATTGCAGAATTGCGAAATATCGAGCGTGGTCGGGTCAAGCTGGGCATGATGCCCACCGTGGGTTCTTTTCTCTTGCCGAATGTGATTGCCTTGTTTAAAAAGCAGTATCCAGGCATTGATATCGAGATGAAGGAATACAGCGCCAAGCTGCTTGAAATCCAAATGGAGCAAGGAAGCATCGATGTGGCATTAACCGTTCTTCCAACAGATCAGGAGAAATTTGTAGCAGTCCCCTTGCTCGCAGAGGACCTCGTCGCGATCGTTCATCGGGAGCATTGGCTCGCGGGAGTCGATGAGGTGAGCTTGGAACAGCTCAAGGACGAGGCTTTCATTTTGTTTACCGAAGAGTACGCGATGCATGATGTGGTGCGCCAAGCGTGCAAGCTGTCCGGTTTTGAACCGAAAGTCGCTTACATGAGCTCTTTATGGGATTTTGTCGGAGAAATGGTGGCTACTCAACTGGGGATATCACTCATTCCACGCTCCATCGTGAGACGCTTGAATAACGGACAATTGCACACCGTCAACATTTCCTACCCGGTGATTGACTGGCAGTATGCCTTGATTTATCGAAAAGAAGGGTATTTATCGCATGCGACAAAGGCATTCATATCGTTTGTAGAGAAAATGTACAGCCATAACCAAATGGAATAGAAATGATGATTTTTATGTATTGTACGAATGGAATCGAGACAGCTTAGAATGAAGGTAACTCGTTCAAACAGTGACTTTTTGAACAACCTTTGTAGAAGAACCGAGGTGGTCTCGATGAAAAGATGGTTCTCCATCCTAGCACAAGTTTTGCTATTGTTCGGCTTCACCTGGCTTGGGAAATGGGTGAGCTCGTTTTTTCACCTTCCTGTTCCCGGCAGTCTGATCGGACTCGCGCTTTTGTTCATTTGTCTATATACTGGCTTGATTCGCCTACAGTGGGTGGAAGCAGGAGCGACTCTGTTATTCTCGCAGATGATCCTGTTTTTCGTACCATCGTTGGTCGGGATGATGCAGTATCCATGGTTATTAGGTATAAAAGGATTGCTGGTGCTTGTGGTCGTCGTGAGCGGTTGTGCGCTTGTGATGATTTCGACAGGTGTTGTTGCTGAGCGCATGTTCAAACGTGGAGAGGTGAAACAGCATGATCCTGTGGAAAACGTCTAGCGTGCTCCTGACACTCGTTTTCTTCTACGCAGCCAAACGGTTCAACAAGAAAAGACCGTCTCTGCTGTTTTCTCCTGCCATACTGGCGCCAATTGGTTTGATTCTGTTTTTGCTTTTCGCAGGCATTCCTTATCAGGTGTACAGTGAAGCGACGTCGCTCATTAGTGAGATGATGAGCGTAGTCACAGTGGCGTTTGCGATTCCGCTGTACCGAAATTGGTCGGTGTTAATGGCGCATCGCCGGATGATTTTGACGAGTCTTGCTACAGGTTCTCTCATTGCCATCATTGCAGGTGTCTCCACGACGATGTTAGTCGGGTTGGGAAAAGAAGCGGCGATTAGCGTTATTCCTCGCTCGATTACCCTGCCGATTGCGGTAAGCGTAACCGAGGCGATTGGCGGAATGCCTACGATGACGGCAGTATTCGGCATGCTGACCAGCTTTGCTGGTGTTTTTCTGGCTCCCAAAATCATCAAGAGGATGAGGCTCCGTCATCCTGTCTCCATCGGTTTGATGTACGGAATGGGCGCACATGCGTTGGGGATGGTAAAAGCGTTTGAGCGTGGGGAAACAGAAGGAAGCAGTGCGACTTTGGCTGTAATCGCAGGAGCGATGATCACAGTAGTGTGGGCATTTACTCTGCTGCCGGTGATTATGTCGTGGCTGGCTGTGTGAAGGAAGGCATGGATTGCAAAAGGATAAAAATGGAAGTGTAACATGACCGCCCAAATGCTGGCGAAAGGTGTATGATAGAGGGCAAATAAAAGCTCCACACTCTTTCAACTTGGCAGGAGGCAACATGAGACCGCTATATATCGTCCTATTACTCTGTACCAGCTTCCTTTGGGGAGGAAATTTTGTTGTCGGTAAATTTCTTGTTGGGCACGCGTCTTCCTTGACGTTGACCAATTTGCGCTGGCTTATTGCTGTTGTTTGCTTGTTGCCAGTTGTTTGGATACGTGAAAAGCGGATTTTTCCAACGCGAGAAGCACTCCTTCCTTTGATAGTAATGGGAGTAACTGGGGTAGCCCTCTTTAATTTATTTATGTTCTGGGCACTCGAACGGACAGACGCGACCAATGTCGGGCTATTGTCCACGCTGAATCCGGTTTCGATCGCGATTTTTTCCTTTTTGCTGATGGGCGATAAAATTCGACCGTTGCAGATTGTCGCGATGCTGGTCTCGTTTACTGGCGTGCTTGTGGTGATGACCAAAGGAGACTTCGCACACTTGTCCCAGTTGCATTTCAACACGGGCGATTTGTGGATGCTCGCCGCTGTCGCCATGTGGGGGATTTACTCCGTATGCGCGCGTTGGGCAATGAAGACGGTCTCGCCGATGATGTCCACACTGTACTCGGGGATTTTCGGTGTTGCACTGATGCTGCCCTTTAATGTCACCACATTTACGATCAGCAACACAGACTGGACGTTCTGGCTATCGCTGTTCTACGTTGGTGTAATGGCGACTGTCGTCAGCATGGTGTTGTGGAATATCGGTGTACAAAAGGTTGGCGCAACCTCAGCTGGTATGTTCCTCAATTTCAACCCTATTTTTACGGCCATTCTCGCATTTCTATTGCTCGGGGAGCGTATGACCATCATCCAATTGCTCGGCAGTGTGATCGTCATTGTCGGCTGCTATATGTTCTCACGTTTAAAGCACGTCCCGACCCCGACACCACATACAGTCAAGCAAGCACAAGGCTAAAAAGGAAATCCCTCGTCTGGTTAAAAAGGCGGGGGATTTTTTGGTAAATAGGCATTTATATAAAATAAATTTACCAGAGTGCAAATTAGGCACTCTGCAAATTGCCAAACCCCGCCACAAGCTCTATCAGAGTCGAGGCGGGGTTTAACGGTATAACGTGCTTTTTAACTTCTATGGTTCCTCATTTGCAAACATCTCCAACGTAGCTATAAGAATGTCTTTCTTTTCAATATAGTAGTCTGCATATGGAGACGTTATTAGATTCATACCTTCAATCATTGTACAAAAATCCAAAACAGGTACAGGGCGTCCGATTCCTAGGGCAGCACCTACTGTCGATAGTAATGCCAGTAAACGAACCGGGTTCCATTTCCATTCCAAGAGTTGAAGAAGTTGGATGGCACTAGAAGCTCTTTTCGTTTGCTCGAGCGTATATACTTCGGGGAATCGCCCATCCGTCTTGTAGGCATGGAAAAACTCGTTGTAGTAAGCTTCTGCTGCGAAATCGATATCTCGGTACATTTCTCCAAAATCCGTGTAAGGTTGACTTTCGTTCTTCATTACTGCCAAACCAACCTTTCTTTTTAGCATGAAGTCATTGTATCAGAAAAAATTGATAGTAATAGAGTAAAAACAAACCTCAACCCTCACAATTATGTGAGCGGAGAGGTTTCAGTTTTTACGAAATGAGAATATTCACGCGGGAGAGTAAGTAGACATCTCGGTTTAACCCCTTATTTATTGAGTCAAGTTCCCTTATTCTCGCTTTTCCATCGTTTTTCATTTTCTTCAACCATTTGGTAGTTTAGGTAGATAAAGGTCTAGCGTCAAGGAAGTCGCTTGACCCCAGACCTTTATCTACCTGTGTGCCACCTAGGTTTAAGAAAGGCAAACTGCGCTAATCATTAGCCTTCCTATACTTGTACGACAAATGGCTTCACTCGTTGCTGTTCTACAGCCTGTCTAAATTCTACAGGTGACAGGTCATACAGACTCCCGTGAATGCGACGTTCGTTGTAGAAAAGCAGATAATTCGTCACCGTTTCATAAGCCTGTTGGTAGCTTTCAAATTCATGTCTATTCAGACATTCTTTCTCCAAGATGCTATGAAAGGCTTCAATGTGGGCATTCTTGTTCGGTGTTTTCGGTGGGATTCGTTCATGCTCCACATGGAATGCCTCGCAGGAAGATTCAAAGGTATGGCTAATAAACTGTGGTCCGTTGTCTGTTCGGATTACAGGACGTTCTTGTTTCTCAAATTGTTGTCGCTTCCACAAGGCGCGTTGCAGGATTTGGGCAGCGTGTTTTCCTTCACAACGAAGCCCGATATGGTAATCGACAATGGATCGGTCATACACATCGATGAGAGATAACATGAAGAAGAAACGCTGCTCTCCGGCAATGTAGCCATACTTCACGTCCATTTCCCATAGTTGATTCGAAGTGGTGATCTCCCTGTTGTTCGCAAGCTTGCGAGGATATTTGCGCTGTTTCTGCCGTTGTGGGTGTAACAGATTGTCCTCCTTCATCAAGCGATACACTTTCTTTTTATTGATTTGCAAGTCAAAATCTCGACGCAGACAAACGGTAATCTTTCGGTATCCATAGGCTGCCTCTTCATCCGCCAGATACTCATGAATCCACTCTTTGATTTGCTCATCTGCTACAGGCTGTCCATCTGTTTTCATGGAGTAACCAGGGATGGGACGTCCACCGTTATACACTTTGGGCTTTCCTTGATTCTTGCGGCGGGCGTAGTAGGTTGCTTCCAACAGGCCGACAATTCTCAAGACCGTCTTGATCGTATAGCCCAGCTGTATCCATTTGTCGGCTATTTCCATTTTGTCCGATACGCCGGGTTTACCTTTTTTACGAGATCACGGAGAATGGCGATCTCTAGATCTTTTTCTCCTAGCAGTTTCTTGAGTTTATCGTTTTCCGTCTCCAGTTCACGAAATTCCCCCGGTGATGGAGTATAGACGGTAACGGCTTTGGCATCTGGAGAGGCATTTTTCCAATCCGCATGTTTCGAATCTCGTATCCATCGATAGAGCATTTTCACATCGATACCGTGTCGACGGGCAATCTGTGTAGCATTCCCTGCTTCTTTGGCTTCTTGAACCAGTTGTTGTTTGAATTCGAGTGAATAGCGTTTCCGTTGCATAAAAAATACCCATCTGTTGTTCTACTATCAGCTTAACAAGATAAGGGGGTATGACTCAAATCCAATTTTGGGGCTTTAGAGATTTGAGTAATAGCCTCTTTTGCTGACTCCCTCGTAGAGAACACCTACTATACGGGGGAGTTTGTTCTTTTAATCCTCCTCTATCCAGACAGAAGTGCATATAAAAAGAAGACTATCCCAAACTCAAAAAATGAATGAAGGATAGTCTCATATGCTATTATTCTTTTTCTTCTACCTTTTCAATAACCCAATCGCCTTCGTCATCTTTTTCACGACTTGAAGATACCTTGTTGTTTTTGGTACTATTTTCCTTACCAAAGTAAACAACTACTTTTTCACCCTTGCCGCGCTTGAGCAATAAGAGTGCCTTTTTTTCCTGCTCGTGTACCAATATTAAAGGGACACTGTCTCCACCCTTTTTGGGGAATTCTACTGATTGGATAAATAATGAGGTAACATCTTTAGCGGTTAGAGAACCCGGAGGCTGTTTTTTTAGTGACTCATATTGAGAACTGTCACAAATTATCCATTCATCCTTATTTAAATCATGTGCTTCCATGATGTCATCCCAAGTGTTTTCTAACTGCTCTTGATATTCTGCCGAACGTAAATGTTGAATGTCACCCTTTTTGGAACTTGATTCTACAGCACTATCAGGTGCAAATGCTTCATCACTCTTTCTAAGTTTATCCTCACTGAACTCCTTGACATGATCTCCATTTTTATCATCAATTCGATGTACTGCATTTACCTCCCAATTACTACTTTTTTTCTTATTTGGATGGTATTCTGTAATAGACACCCTAAAACCATTTCTCGTATTGGAGGCTTTATCTAAATATTCACCATCTCGAAAAACTTCATAATAAACCTTTACAGATTTAACATCCCCTTCGCCTCGTGTGTATCCAAACACATCTGTAACTGAATCAAGAGGATCACCATCGTAAACATCTATTCCATAAGCATCGAACCAAACATCTTCTGAATACGCACCTGCAAAATTAGAAAGTCCAATAACCCCAAGGAGGGTCGTAGTTGCTAAAGATGCAGTTACAATTTTTTTGACCTTCACTCTTACCATTCCTTTCCTTTGCGAATCCTTATATTTGTTATGACGCATTGGTTGTTTTTTCGTTTCACTGGTATTCGCTCACTTCACAATAACTTCCCTCCTACAGACACCTAAATTTTACCATACAGACAAAATTAGCATATTTTTCGTTTCTGTATATATTTACCAAGATTAATTTTGCTTAGACGTATCAGTTGAACATTCCCATTTTGCAGACGAGTTGTTCTCAGGTCTGTAACAGTAACATGTTGCTTTTTCATCACAATGCATCCTAAATTATTAATCAGATTACTCTTCGACTTCTACTGGTGGTGCTCTATTTGCCTGACACTTCATCTCTCATTCTACGTTGATGTTCCACTACGTAATTATCAAGCTCTTGACTCACCTTTAACACAGCACAGTCAGTTAAACTTCCCTTCTGTTTGAAAATTTCGTTCAGTTGGAATTGAAGGGTATTAATCTTCCTCAATAAGTCTTCGCCCCGCATTCGATGCCTTCTCACCATTAACTCACCCCCATTGCATCACCTCGCTTCTTCCAAAGAATACCAGTTGTTGCATAATAGTGAGTATTTTTCCATTTATGCAACGTTCGACACAAAAAAATTATAAAAGCCAAGAATTGTCTAATCAGATCGAATGCTTGCATTTGATAGTTCTAACTCCTATTGATATAATGCTTTTCGTATATGTAATAAAATGGAAAAGGAGTGAATTAAGTGAAAAATGTGGAAGACCATATTGGCGAAACAATATTACGGTACAGAACCCAAAATAACCTCACTCTTTCTGAACTAGAAGAAAAATCAAGTGTCAGTAAAAGCTCTATATCAAGAATTGAAAATGGTGAAACAAAGCGACCAGAACTAATAACCTTGTTACGCATCTTTGAAGCTTTGGATGTACAATATGAGGAGATAATCGAACTTTACATCTCTAATGAGACACGGAACAGTAGCTTACACGATTTGTTGCTCGAAGCTATTCAACTCCCAAACGAAGACCTAACTATAAAAATAGTTTCCCGTATACTCGAAAATCCAAAAGAAAAAACTGAGGACTCAGTAGAGATCCTGTACAATACTGCTCTCAATGTTGAAAACACAGAAATTAAACTTGTGCTCTTTAACCAACTTGCTCAATATTGCCGGATTCGCGGAATTCAACCATACATGTCTAAAGCTTTATTTCATAGATACCGTATCGAAAGAAATAACCCTCAACTCCTTGAAGAAACCTTTCGTCATGGGAAAGAGGTGTTGTATTACATAGATTTTTTGAGTCATGAAGAGAGAATCAACCTTTACTACTTAATGGCATTTGATGCACATCATATGGGAAAGCATGAACAATGCATCGAACTTGGAAAAATGGGACATGCAGAGGATTTAACAAGCAACGAGTTAAAGGAACGAGTCGCCTTGGCTATTTGCAATTCCTATATGCGAATGGGCAAATTTGAAGACATGGAATCCCATATAGAGATGTACGAAAGGCTAGGCTACCGTTTTATCATGGAGCGCTCCAAGTATCTGCGTGCAATTATCTTGTCAAAAACTGGTCATTATCAGGAAGCAATCCCATTGCTCAGAGAGTGTGTAGGGGAATCGACAAAGAACAATCTAATCCATAGAGTCAATGACCTAATAGAAGCATTACTTTGTGTTAATGACGTAAACTCCATCGAACAAGTTATCAGTACAGAGGAACATAACTTCGCTTTTGATTTTAATAATGCTTACAATTTTTCAGGAATGGGGAATTATTACAAAAACAAAGGAGCCTTCCTTGTTAGTCGCGGTCATTTCAATGAGGGCATGGATGCTTATCTACAAAGTATTGTGTATTACGGAAAAATCAATCGTATCGAAGAAATAATGTCTTGCGCTGTTGAGATAAACATGCATCATTGTGTATTAAAAAAAGATATGGATTTGGAACTTCTGAAAAAATTGAATGAAGTATATAATATGATTAAATTCGGGAAAAGAAATGAGGGGTAACATATGAGGAAGTTTTTAGCTGTCCTTTCAAGAGTTTCACTGGTAATAGCTTGCTTTCTAGTTGTTGTTTCCACTGGTGCAAATAGCATGTCGCTCCCTAAAAAACCTCCTATTATTATGTATAGTGATAACCCAGAAGGATAACTGTAACAAGATACGATAAACACAATAAAGTTCATAACAATCAACAGACCTCATGAGTCTGTTTTCTGTTTGTTTACAAAGAAAAAAGACAAATCTTAACGACCTGTCCTCTCCCCTTGTTCTGAGGTATCCCCCCACCCCATCTGATAACTATCCGGATCGCATTTCTGTAGACCGACTGCGGCAGCCTTTTCCAATAGTGCGAATCTCCAAAAACTTTTTTTGCTTGAATATCCTAACAATTGGGAGGTGGCAGGCATGGAGAAAGCACCATCAAAGGAGACGATCAAGAGGGCGACAGTTGCCGATATGAGGATTCTGTAGACTATAACAGAAGGTCAAAAAGTGTAGTGTGTTCCCGCGCTTAAGCACGTCCCGACCCCGACACCACATACAGTCAAGCAAGCACAAGGCTAAAAAGGAAATCCCTCGTCTGGTTAAACAGGCGGGGGATTTCTAAGTTAAAAGGTACCGATTACCGCACAAGGCTAGTGAGAAGAAAAAGCACAGGGCTCGCAGACCTTGACAACGCCTACCCAGTCGGAACTACAAAAAGGGGACCACGCTTGTCGAACACTTCTCCCTTGAGAAACTTCCGCCCGTAGGGTGGCTTTGGCTCGACGGTCCCCTTTTTGTAGTGGAGACGTCCAGTGAATTCCCCCGGCTTGGCGTGTCAGAGTCGAAGAGAACTGTGCTTTTTCTTCTCCACCACTATGTTGACTCATGGTTTTTAGTCGATCACGTGGACATAGGCATTCGCATACAAATAAGAAGGACAGTGTGTGAAGGGGAGGTTGTATATGATCGTCATAGCGGGGAGACCGGTTCATCCCGCCTCGTTGGCAACGGAATGGGGATTAAATCCGGTACAGCGTGAAACGGTAGCGAGTATGGCGCGAAGTGATGAAGTATTTGAATATCCGACTCCGGAGCTCCTGCAATTTGAACTGAAAATGCGCGATCATCTGGTGAGGTCTGCCTTGGCACTGCACGAAAGCGGCCTGGCCTTTTCTACTTTTGAAGAATCTCGCGCCAATCCAGCTTACTGGATTCGAACAGACCAGGGCGGATTCCGCTTGCGACCGGGAGTGCTGCCATCCAGCGGAATTATCAATATTTTTCGTGAGGGCCAAAAATACGCCACGGAGTGCGCTACGGCGATGGTCATTATTATTTATCATGCAGTCCTGCAGTCCATTCGTTTACCCGACTTTGAGAGAATGTTTGCGGACATCTTGCTCTATGACTGGCGATACGATCAGGATTTGGACTTGCAAACATTACGGACAAATACCTTCTTGCCTGGTGATGTGATTTATTTTGCCAATCCTGATTACGATCGCGCGACACCGCAGTGGCAAGGGGAAAATGCAGTAGTGCTCGGCAATGGCTTGTATTACGGGCATGGTGCGGGGATCAAACGAGCAAATGAGATGGTTGCCTTTTTGAATGAGCAACGAAGACAGGGAGCAATGAGGTCTGCCTATCTGGTCAATCAGGCGACTCGGCCTGGTTTCGCCTACTTGTTTCCCTACGACAACGGTCGTTCTATCATGCGAGTTTCCGGCCACCCCATACAAGTGAGCAGTCGAATTACAGCGCAGATCGGTTCTTTGTCTTGGGAGTGGTAAAAAGAATGAAAGCCTCTTGCCATAAATACGGCGAGAGGCTTTTTTCACTCATAAGTGCGAGTTCAAAAAGGCGGTTTTTTGAACAACCGCTATGATGGACAGGAGAATCGCTTCCAAGAAAACATAGACAGGTCAAGGGAAGATGCTCCCTCTACCAGCAGTTGGCTGGTCGCTTCCCCGATCGCACTGGCGAATTTATAACCGTGTCCGGAAAAGCCTGCTGCAAATACAAGCTGTGGATGTTCAGGATGACGATCAATGACGAAATGCTCATCCGGTGTCATGGTGTAGATGCATACCTTGCCTTGTCGCAATGGTCCGGCTGCCCCAGGCATATACGCTTCCAAAAAGGAACGAACATCTCCTTCGTCTGACAAATAGGTGCCAAAGGTACGTTCCAGTTTATCGGGATCGATGGCTAGTCCTCCGTCATGGCGTCCGATTTTTACACCGCTGCCATCAAAGCTGGGAAATCCGTAGAACATGGAGTCATCGAGGCGAAAGATGAAGGCAGGAAAGCTATCCGCACTGTACTTGCTCTCATCTGCACCAAACCAGGCAACCGTTTTGCGGGTAGGCGTGAGCGGGATGGACAAGCCCAACGAGTCAAGGAGTGAACCATTCCAAGCACCGGCGGATAGAAGGACTTTATCGCCGCGGTAGCTGGCAGATTCCGTATGCACAATGAACCCATTTCCTGTTGGCTCCAACTGCGTGACTGGCGTGTTCGTCAGCAGCGTAGCTCCTGAGGCAAGGGCGAGGTCTCGATAGGTGCGAATGCCGTTTTCGGAATAAAGTACACCCGAAGTAGGCTCCAGACAACCGTAGTAATCAGCAGGCAGGTTTATTCCTGGCCAGCGTTGCATGATCTCATCGGCACTGAGTACCTCCAAGGGAAGGGAGTACTGCTCGGCGCTCTCCCGAATTTCATTCAGGAAAGTACAATTCAGGGGTCCAGCGTTCAAAACGCCTGTTTTGGCGAAGACCGGTATACCAGATGCCTGTTCCAATTCTGACCACAACTGTTGCGCCCGCAACGCAAGCGGGACGTATTGTTTTCCTTCTCCGTACGCATGGCGAATGATACGGGTATCCCCATGGTGGCTACCCAGCGTGTGTGGGGGATCAAAGGCATCGATCATGAGTATACGCACGCCCTGCTTCGCCAGATAGTAGCCGGCTGCCATTCCCATCGATCCTGCTCCAACAATAATAACGTCGTAGTTTTGCATCATCAGTCCTCCATTCCGTTTTATTTTCATCTATCTTACAGGAGTTTTCTGAATTGTGGATTTTAATTTTTGTGTTAAGATCCATTTTTTTGTGCGCAATAAGGTTTATTCCATCAGTTGGGAGGGAAAAGGTGATTACGCTATCATCATAAGTCAAGAAAAGTGGTGTTTACGAAATGAAATGGACGATCGGAAAAAAATTGGCTAGTGCGTATGCGCTGATCCTGGTTATCATGCTGTTTATGGGGATTACGACCATTACCAAGATGCAGCAGATGAATCAGAAGATGGTGGAAATGAATACGAATTGGCGCCCAGGTTTGGAAGATATTTTGAAGATCAACATGACACTGGAAACCGTTTACGGCGTTACGCAAACCATGCTTACTTCTGAGAGCATGGATGACAAGAACAAGTACGCACAGCAAATCGAAGACCAATTTGCCTATATGGACGGCTTATTGGCCAGCTATGAAAAAACGGTTTTTGGCGAAGAGGACCGTAACAATTATGAAGGATTGAAGCAGGCGCTGAAAAAATACGAGGAATTCAATCCGCAATACGTGGCAATCGCCAAAAAAGTCGATATCAGAAGGCCAGCTACCGATGCAGACATGGCCGAGCTGGATCGCATAAAGAAAAAAGGCAGTGAATTGTTTTTAGAACGCAAGAAATATTTGGATGCCATGATGACGTACAACAGTGAGGGAGCACAACGCGCTGGCACGGAAAGTGCCCAACTGTATGAGTCAGTCAAGCGGGACCTGATTATTGTCATGGTTATCTCTGTCATCGCATGTGTAGCGCTGGCTGTCGTACTGACTGCGAGCATCCGTCGACCGATCTTGCTTTTGATGGAAGAGATGAAGAAAGTCGCTGATGGTGATTTGCGAGTGGAGCCAGTGGTTGTCAAAAGTCGTGACGAGATTTTGGATCTGGCGAATTCGTTCAATGAGATGACCAGCAGTTTAACTACTGTCATTCGTCAGGTAGGCGGGACTTCCGAGCAGGTAGCCGCATCGGCTGAGCAATTGACGGCAAGTGCAGATCAGACGAGCAGGGCCACCGAACAGATTGCTGTTACTGTTCAAGAAGTGGCAGCAGGCGTTGATCGACAGGTAGCGAGTGTAGAGAATGGGGCGAAATCCATAGATGATATGTCACGAGGAATTCGTCAAATTGCAAATAATGCACAGCAAACATCCAATATGGTGAGCGAAGTCGCCAACATGGCAGGAGAAGGGAACCAGTCGATTCAGGCAGCCGTTCAGCAAATGAATGCGATCCACGATTCCATGCGTGAGCTCGCATCCGTGGTAGACGGTTTGGGCAATCATTCTCAAGCAATTGGGGAGATCATCGAAGTCATCACAGGTATTGCGGATCAGACCAACCTGCTTGCCCTCAATGCAGCAATTGAAGCAGCACGTGCAGGAGAGCACGGTCGTGGATTCGCGGTTGTTGCAGATGAAGTACGGAAGCTGGCAGAGCAGTCAGCACAGTCCGCCCAAAAAATTGCGCAGTTGATCAGTACGATCCAGACAGATACAAAAGTCGCGGTGGAATCGATGGAAACAGGCACCCGGGAAGTACAGGAAGGAATTCGCGTCGTTCATCGTGCAGGCGAAACTTTCGGTCAAATTCAGAACTCGATTGGTACAGTAGCCGACCAGATTCACGACGTGTCTGCATCTGCCCAGGAAGTGTCTGCCCATTCCGAACAGGTCGTACAAGCGATGGAGCTGGTCAGCGAAGTTTCCGACTTGACTGCTGATGGCACGCAAAACGTTTCGGCTGCAACACAGCAGCAGCTCGCTTCTATGGAGGAAATCGCTTCGTCAGCGACAGCTCTTTCCAATATGGCAGAAGAGTTGCAGCATATGATTCGCCGATTTAAGGTGTAGGCATATACCGTACAAACGAACGCAAAAACGCCAACGTGATTGGCGTTTTTGTTTTTTCTTTTTTCCACTGTCATTTTTTTAGAAAAAGTTAATCTTTAGGAAATAGTTCATTAAGAACAGGTTTAGTAGGAGTTTATCTCTACCGACTACGATAGATTCAGAGGGTTGATCCCCCATCGTAGACAAGGAGATGATCGTATGAAGAAAACGAAAAAGCACCTCTCACTACTTTTACTCGCGTCGATGCTCGGAACAGGGGTAGCGGTTCCTTTCAACGTTCTGAACATGGATACAGTAGCGAGAGCAGCCTCTCATGATAAGCAGGACGAAAGCGAAGCTGTTGAGGTATCGAGCATCAAGTCTCTGAATTCCATTACACTAGAGATCACCTTTGCAGAGCCGCTCAGCTCAGAAGAAGTGGCACTCAATAACGCACAGAAAAACTTCGAATTTGATAACGACCTAACCATTCGAAATGTTCCACAGCTAAAAACTGGATTCAAATCTACCTACATCGTACCTACTACCCCGCAAGAGGAAGGAACAACGTATACCTTCCGTTACAAAGGCGAGGAAGTAGGCACTTTCACAGCCAACACAGAACAAATCAATATGAGAGAGGCACGTCAAGTAGACAATGATACGATTGAGCTAGAGTCGCGCCTGAGTGACCGCGTAACGGATTACGGGAATGTAATCGAAGCGTACGCAGGCAAACGAGGCGGTCTAGACTTTGAACTGGATGAGGACAACCGTTACAAAGGAAAGGAATACCAAATCATCTCTTCCTTGCGCGGTACACAAGTAACTCTGACACCAAGAAACGGTGAGCCGATCATGGCTACTTACGTTCCGTTCACCCAGAATACGGATGGTCGTCAAGAACCGAAATTCCGTCTGCCAGAGGGAGAGCAGCTTGAGCCGGGTGTCACTTACACGGTTACCGCTGATTGGGCTGATTTCCGTGACGCTACCTTTACGGCGAAAGATATCGACCCACTCACCATCCAGTCTGTAGAAGCAACAAGTGAAACAACACTCGATGTCACACTGCGACGCGACCCGCGCGAAGAGATTTTTCCACTCCGCCGCATCACGTTGACAGCTCCAGATGGAACAGAGCTGGTTGCCCAATACAAATTCACGACGCGCAATGGAGCAACGGGTACGTTTGAAATCATGAACGGCGAAGAGCTGGCTTCAAATGTCACCTATCAGGTGGAACCAGTAGGCGAATGGGCTACAGCGAGAAACGTGTCTGTTACAACGGATGCCCAACCAGATGAAAATGCAGAAGTACAGAGCATCAAGTCGCTCAATCCGATTACATTGGAAGTTACCTTCTCTGCTCCACTCGTAACAGAAGATTTGGCGCTTGCGCAAGCACAGGAAAATTTTCAATTTGATAATGGTTTGACGATTCGCAATATCCCGCAGTTAAAAACAGGGACAACAGCTACCTACTTTGTTCCAACGACATCTCAGGCTTCCGACATGACTTACACGTTGACATACAAAGACGACGAGGCAGGCACGTTTGAAACAAACAGCGATAGGCTGGACATGGTCGAAGCCCGTCAGGTAGCGTATGATACGATTGAGATCGAATCAAGCCTGCGCGCTGGCGTAACGGACTATGAAAATGTGATTGCGTCTTATGCCGGAAAACGAAATGGTCTGGACTTTATATTGGATGAAAACAATCGCTACCGTGGAAAGAGCTATGAGATCATTCCATCTCTGAGAACAGCACAAGTATACATCACACCAGAGGGTGGCGAGCCAATCGTAGCGACGTACGTTCCATTTACACAAGCCACAGATGGCCGTCAGGAGCCAAAATTCCGTTTGCCAGCAGGGGAGACGCTGATTCCAGGTGTAGAATACAACGTTACATCTGATTGGGCCGATATTAAGGATGCCACGTTCACGGCAAAAGCGATCAATCCGCTTACGATTCGCTCTGTAAAAGAAGTAAACGAAACCACGCTGGAGGTAAGATTAAGCACGGATCCGCGTGATGAACTGTTTGCATTCCGCCAAATAACGCTTACCGCACCAGACGGGGCAGAGCTTGTTGCCCAATACAAGGTCACAACACGCAAAGGCGCTACGGGAATCTTTGAGATCATGAACGGCGGCAAATTAGAACCAAACACCATGTATTCCGTTACTCCTGTAGGGCAATGGGCAGGACTGACCTTCACGACAAAATAATCACGAACGAAACCTCTTAACATTCAATCTAAGCTCGGTACGCAACCGGGCTTATATCTCAATGACATACCAAGGAGGAAGGTGCCCAAATGTACAAACTCATTCTCACTGCAATCCCATTCGGAATGCTGTTGACTGGTTGCATGGATGAACCGTCCACAACAGCTCCGGCTGTAACGACTGCACATCAGCAGCAACAACAACCAGCAACACCACAGCCACCGCAGCAGCAACAGACTCAACCAGGGAAAAAAACCACACTCTCTCAAGAAGAAGTGAAAGAACGGAACAAAAAACTGCTCTCTGCCGCAGCCGAGGGCAAAACCGATGAAGTCAAGGTGAGCTTGGCAGCAGGGGCTGAGATAAATGCACAGGATGATCGTGGAAGAACAGCGGCGATGGCGGCTACACACGGCAATCACGTGGAAACAGTGAAAGTACTCATTGAAGCAGGAGCTGACATCAATATTCAGGACGACCGGCAAGATAATCCGTTCTTGTATGCGGGAGCAGAAGGATACCTAGAAATCTTGAAGCTGGTGATCGATGCTGGCCCAGATACGAAGATTTACAACCGCTTCGGAGGAACACCTTTGATTCCAGCGGCAGAACATGGGTATGTGGAAGTAGCAAAGGAACTTCTTAGCCGGACGGATGTAGACGTCAACCATGTGAACAATCCGGGATGGACAGCGTTGATGGAAGCAATCGTATTGAACGATGGGGGAAAAAAACAACAAGAGATGGTTCAACTGTTAATCGACCACGGTGCTGATGTGAACATCTCGGATAGCGAAGGAAAAACCCCTCTGTATCGTGCAAAAGAACGAGGTTATCACGAGATTGTACAAATCCTGCAAAAAGCGGGAGCACGCTAATTTGCGGAGGTAAGCATACAATCACACTTCGAGCGCGATGGAAATAATCCTCGACTAGAATGAGTCGTAGCAAGAGTGATTCTAGTCAAAGGAGGCTGTGTTCATGACAAGCCATACTACCATCCAACCGAAGATTTTGTATTACGGAACTCCCGTCGTCCTGTTGACGACTGAAAATGAAGATGGAACAACGAATATCAGTCCCATTTCATCGTCATGGGCGTTAGGAAATTATGTCATTCTGGGACTCGGGTTTGGCTCGCAAGGATTGGAAAATTTGCGTCAGCGGCCGGAGTGTGTCATCAATTTGCCGGATGCTTCCATGTGGCAGCAGGTAGAAGCATTAGCACCGCTGACAGGCCGCAATCCTGTACCCGACTACAAAAAGGAGCTGGGCTTCTGCTATGAAGCGGATAAGTTTCAGGCCGCCAAGCTGACTTCTGTTGACTCTGCTATCGTTCGTCCAAAGCGAGTAGGAGAATGCCCGCTTCAACTCGAAGCAGTCGTCCGCACAATCCGTTTTCCAGAATATGCCGACATGTTTGCAATCGTGGAGACAGAAGTGCGTCACGTCCATGCAGACAAACAGATTGTCCAAAGTGCTCATCACGTGAACCCTCAAGCATGGAATCCGCTGATCTACAACTTCCGCCATTATTTTGGTCTGGGTGATCAGTTGGGAAAAACATATCGATCGGAAACGTAGACCCATCTTATTTCTCTATCGTCAAGACTTCATTTAATCGAGAATTGAAAATCTTCTTAGAAACAAGTTGACATCGATACATTATCTATGTCAACTTGTTTGGCTTGCGTTGGATTCGTTTGTATCATATGAATTAAATACAATAATTTGGAAAATGCAAGTTTACCACAAAAAGTGGTACTGATTCGATTATGGATGAGGATGACGTTTTTGATTGGGATATGGATGGGCCAACGAAATATGATAAAGACAACTTACAATACTTATATAGAAACAAAACTTTATAATGAGGTGTGAAAATTCATGAAAAAAATATATGGTATTGTAACCGTAGCTGCATTAGTTGTAGGTATCGGTTCAGCTTGGATATATCAAGAAGGAGATCGCCCCTCTTCCAAGAGTTTTGCTTTGGCTAAAATTTTTAAATCTGCTGAGGACATTGCCAATGACTCTAAACTAATTGTCAATGCTACAATTCCAAATGAATATAAGGAAGAAATGGTTGGAGAGCTCAAATACTTCGTCTATCAGGTAAAAGTAAATAAAGTCTACAATAATCTTACTAATCAAAAGATTGAAGATGGAGATACCATAGAATTATACCGTCTGATAGGAATTGATATGGGGAAAGGTAAGGACATAGTAAATATAGTCGAACAAAAAAATCAGGATATTGATAAAGGTGATTACCTCTTATTTTTAAATGGCGGTTATGTTGAAACACTTGGGAAAGAGATCTTAGTACCTAATACGCCTAATCAGCTTTTTATGGCAAGCTCATCAAAAGGTATAACATTAACGAATTCGTCAAAGGTAGAATATAAAAATGTTTTTGAGTCAGATGCAATTCCTTCCATTCACGAAGAAGAACTTCTAAATGCCATTAAGTAATGGTGCAGTAATCGTATGAGTCGCAGTTTGCTTTCGTCTGACAGAGGGAGAGTTTATGTCAGACTACATCTGAAATTTATTTTCACTATACTTTCTGGTATGAAAAGGCAGGGATGTTCCCTGCTTTTTTATATTTGTGAAGCATGGGCATTATTTTTAGGCTAAAGTTCCGAGTGGCAAGGATAGTAGTAGTAATAGAGTGAATCTACAGAGGACTGAGAAGGTCATTTTACCTGATTTCAATGCCTAAAATATGGTATATTAGGTATTGCCTAATAAAATAAGTTAATGCCGAAATTTTGAGGGGTGAAAAGATGCTTGTCTGGATGTTGCGAAAAGTAATGGCAGAAAGAGGAGTTTGGACGGGAGCCGCTTTAGCAAGGCTGTTGAAAGAGAAAGCAAATTACAGTCTGTCTCCAGCCTCCATCAGTGCTTTACTAACCAGTCAACCCAAACAAATGAAAGCCGAGACACTAGATGCACTCTGTACAGCTCTGGAGTGTACACCAAATGACTTGTGGGCATATACACCGCCTAATCGAGTGAAGGGAGCATAATCATATGGCAGTGAAACAGATTTTGCCTTTTGGAGACCCGATCTTGCGCAAAGTAGCCAAGCCAGTGGATGAGCTCAATGCCAAAACGTTCAAGCTACTGGATGAGATGGCTGAAACCTTATATGCCACGGACGGCCGTGCTGGCCTTGCCGCACCGCAAGTAGGCATTCTGCGCAGAGTGGTTGTCATGGATTGCGGAGATGGATTAATTGAGCTCATTAATCCGGAAATTATAGAAAGGAGTGGCGAACAAATCGGAATGGAAGCTTGCCTATCCTTTCCGGGTTACTATGGCAATGTAAAGAGAGCCGAGCATGTAAAGGTAAAGACGTTGAACAGACAAGGCGAGGAAGTGATCCTTGAGGGAGACGGATTCCTTGCTGTTTGTATCCAGCATGAAATCGATCATTTAGACGGAATTTTATTTGTGGATCATGTTCAGGAAAAATGGCTGTATCATGAAAAAACAAGGCAAAAAATCGATTTGCTGGATGTGATTCGCTTAACAAAAAAGGCCTAACAAAAAGGCGTACCGTCTCCATTAGGGAAATATGATAGTAGAAGGCCGTTTGTTCCGGATATCTTTTACGTGAACCTAAATGGTATCATCTGAAGAGCGGCATTATTACGTGGAGGAACATACATGGAACAACTACTGATAGGTAGCTTTCTTTCTGCCATGGCTACTGGTGTGGGCGCCTTGCCTATCCTTTTTTTTAAGTCGGTATCACATCGATGGCGGGATATATTGCTGGCGTTTACGGCTGGAATTATGGTGGCTGCCTCGACATTCAGTCTGATCCCACAGGCACTTCAGAGCGCGCCATTTATTATCGTTTGTTTGGGAGTGCTTACCGGAACATTGATGCTTACAGTGTTGGAAAGCATCGTTCCGCATATCGATCTGGAGCATACGAGAATCAACATTTCAATGGATTCGCAATCGCTGCTGATCTTGTCCGCGATTACCTTGCACAATATTCCAGAGGGCTTGTCCGTTGGCGTGAGCTATTCGAGTGAACAGTCTGGCTTGGGTGGCCTGATTTCTTTTGCAATTGGTCTGCAAAATGCACCTGAAGGATTCCTGGTGGCTCTCTTCCTGATCAATCAAAGGGTCAGTCGCTTAAAGGCCTTTATATTGGCTACAATGACCGGAGCAGTCGAAATCGTCTCTGGGATCTGTGGCTATTACCTGACCTCTGTGGTTCAAGGGCTGGTGCCATACGGGCTCTCCTTTGCCGCAGGCGCGATGTTGTTTATCGTTTACAAGGAGCTCATCCCCGAAAGCCATGGAGATGGTCATGCTCGTTCCGCGACTTTTTCATTCATCCTAGGACTTTTGGTCATGATTGGACTAGTTCAGTCGTTCGGATGAGCGGTTTTTTTCGAAAAGCCTCACAAGTGAGAGCAAAAATTCCGAAACCATATATAGATAGATTTCGATAATGGAAGTAGGGAGTGTCACGATGGAAAAGTCTACCTTGATAGGTATAGTTTTAGGTATTGTTGCAGTAGTGGTCGGGATGATCTTGAAGCATGCGAGTCCGATGGCATTACTGAATCCAGCAGCATTTATGATCATCATCGTAGGTACGGTTGCTGCTATCTTTAACGCATTTCCTATGTCGGAAATCAAACGTATTCCTGCTCTTTTCAAGATAATTTTTAAAGAGGAAAAGCTCCCTGAAAAAAGAGAATTGATCGGTCAGTTTATGAACTGGGCTTCCATCGCTCGTCGCGAAGGATTGCTTGCACTGGAAAACACTTCCGATGAGATTGAAGACCCATTTCTGCGTAACGGCATGAAAATGATCATTGATGGTGGGGAACCGGATTTTGTTCGCGATGTTCTGAACGAAGAAATTCACGCCATTGAAGAGCGCCATCAGGCGGGTGCGCTCGTCTTTAGCCAAGCGGGAAGCTACGCTCCGACACTCGGGGTATTGGGTGCGGTTGTCGGTCTGATTGCGGCTCTGGGTAACTTGAGTGACATTGATGCATTGGGTGTATCCATTGCGGCGGCGTTCGTAGCGACATTGCTCGGTATTTTCACGGGTTACGTACTGTGGCATCCATTCGCAACCAAGCTCAAACGGAAATCAAAGGCAGAAATCGAAATCAAAAAAATCATGGTCGAAGGATTGCTCTCCATTCAAGCGGGTGTGTCCCCGACTGCGATTGAACAAAAGCTGCTGGTTTACATCCCGTACCAAGAGCGTGCAGAAATGAAAGAAGAAATGAAGGAAGAGAAGAGGGAGGAAGGAGCTGCGGTAAATGGCTAAGCGACCAAAGAGACATGCTCATCATGAAGAGCATATGGACGAGTCTTGGCTAATTCCATACGCGGACTTGCTCACCCTTCTGCTCGCTTTGTTTATCGTGTTGTTCGCCTCTAGCGAGATGGATGCGAAGAAGTTCGACCAAATGGTTCGGTCCTTCAACGTTGCAATGAATGGCGGTGTGGGTGTCATGAACTACCCGAGTCCGGTACCGCTAGACCCGGAACTTCAGCAGCAAACCTTGCACAAAGGCGCACAGGAAGCAGAAAAACAGAAGACAGAAGAAGAGAAGCGCCTGGAAGAAGCAGTCCGCAAAGAGACAGAGGACTTGAAAAAGCTGCAGACAAAGCTGGACGGATACATTCAGCAAAACAAGCTGCAGGACAAGCTCCAGACCAAGCTGACCGAAGAAGGACTGCTGATCACCATCTTGGACAATGCACTTTTTGACTCCGGTAAAGCTGATCTGAAACCGGAAGCGAGAAAGCTTGCGTCTGAAATGGCAGCGATGCTGGTGCCTCACCCGAAAAAAGTGACCGTAACTGGTCATACGGACAATGTGCCGATTCGCCGTGCAGAGTTCCCGTCCAACTGGGATCTCAGTGCCAAACGTTCAGTTAACTTCTTGAAGGTGCTTTTGGAAAACAAGAACCTAGACCCGACGAAGTTCAGCGCAACAGGCTTGGGAGAATACCATCCGGTAGCGCCGAATACGACGGCAGAAGGCAGAGCAAAAAACAGACGGGTAGAGGTAGCGATCCTGCGTGATCTGGCTTCTCCTCCGAAAAATACTGTGAATCCGTAATAACAAAAAGGATAGCTTCCTCGGGAGGCTATCCTTTTTTGTTTTTGTTTATATATAGTAGCTGTAGTGGAGGGGAAGAAGCCCATTTCCAGTCTACGCTTCGGCCTACGCCCCGCAAGGGGTTAGACTGTCCGCTCCGAAATAAATAGCGGGAGCGCTTCAAAAGTAGAGTTTCGAGGATGTATTCGCAGAGGTTGAAGCTGAAAACCCCCGCCATTTATTTCAGAGCTAAGTAGGGCTCCAGAGGCGCTAGGACTGGAAATGTGCTTCTTCCCAAGCGGCTATTGTTTACATCTTTGAAAGCAGCATTCATGGGGTCTATTTTTCTTTTTAAAAAGCGGGTGGAATCACAAAAGTTCGCAGAGGAAACAGGAGAAAACAGCGAAGATCTTTGGACACACCTACCGAGGCGCAGTGAAAAAAAGAGAAACTGCCTTTAGCGTCCACCTCTGAGGTACATCCTGATGAACTACTTTGGACGCGGTTTCTCTTTTTTTCACGGAGCCGGGCACCCCCAACTTCCCTGCAGGTGTTCCAAGAATCTGAGCGTTTTCTCCTGTTTCCTCCCACCACAGCAGCTAGTCAGAGGACGACTCCCCCAATGCCAGCTTCAATTGCCCCATCCGCATTTCGCCCCACTCATACATCATTTCTACTATAGGCAATAAAGTCATCCCCAACTCCGTCATGGAATACTCCACGCGCGGGGGAACCTCAGGGTATACTTCTCGGTGAACAATCCCGTCTTCGATTAGCTCTTTTAACTGATTCGTCAGCATTTTGTGTGTGATTTTTGGGAACAGCCGCTGCAGCTCGCTGAAGCGATGCGGGCCTTCTACCCCTAAATGCCACAGGATCACGACTTTCCATTTTCCGCTGAACATAGACAAGGTCAGCTCCTTGGAACAGGTGAAATCACCGTTTTTTATTTTTTCCAAGGTTTCTTTCCGCAAGTCGGACATAGTTTTTCTCCTCACAATCCTATCTTCGGTGCAACCGCTCTAGCAATATGTTGCGCCTCGTTCTCTTCCATCATAAACGGTGCGGGATGATTTTTCATTGAGTTTTCCGGTTCATCTTGACAGCGTTCATGAAAATGAAGATAATAAGCACGATAACTAAGTAAACAACTCGGAATACTAAAAATAAAAGAGGTGAGTTCTTTGGAACAGATTTTGCAAATACCTAGCGACACGATTTCGTTGACGGCTACCTTGCATGAACCTACATGCACAACAGGCAAGACCAGAGTGAAATACCCGTTGGTTGTCATTTGCCATGGCTTTATCGGCAGTCGGATTGGAGTGAACCGCTTGTTTGTAAAAGCTGCCAGAGAATTAGCTTCACAGGGTTTTGGCGTATTGCGCTTTGATTACGGAGGCTGCGGGGAAAGCGACGGCAATTATGGGGCAGGTGGTTTGGACGTCCTGCTTGAACAAACACGTGATGTTCTCGACCACGTTTTTACGCTGGAACAGGTAGATCAGGAGCGGGTGTGCCTGTTAGGGCATAGCTTGGGTGGAGCAGTCAGTATACTGACTGCGAGCCAGGATAAACGAATACACTCGCTGATTCTGTGGGCACCGGTAGCGCGTCCTTTTGACGATATCGTTCGGATCGTGGGGGAAAAGGAATACAAGGAGGCCCTTTCATACGGTATAACGGATCATTTGGGCTATGGTTTGGAGAAGCGCTTTTTCCAGTCGCTGGGTACCGCTCTTCCGCTGCGCCAAGCCAAGCAGTTTGAGGGAGATGTGTTAATCCTGCATGGCAATCGGGATGACGTCATTGCGGTAGATGCCATGTTCCACTATGAGCGAGAGCTGCATCTGCGGAAACGGGGGAACTGCGAAACAGAAGTAGTTGTAGGGGGAGATCATACCTTTTCCTCGGCAGACAGCTACAAACGCTTGATTGCGAGTACGAAGAGCTGGTTGAATCGCCTGCTTGAGAAGGAGACGGTTGCCGTATAAGAAAAAGGGATGGCCCTGGTGACGGGGCTATCCCTTTTTTGCGATATTGGCTTTGATTTCGTTCAGCAGTCCGCGGCACCCCGCATTCACCAGGTCATACACATACGTGAATCGCCCCGTATAATAAGGGTCCTCCACATTTTGTTCCTGGGCAGAATCGGCAAAGTCGAGCAGGCGGTACACCTTTTTCCCTGACGGTGCCATCTGCTTGAGTGCGGACAAATTTTCCTCATCCATGCAGACGATATAGTCGTACTCCGAGAAGTCCTGTGTAACAATTTGGCGAGCACGCAGTGTGTCATGCGCGATCCCATTCTCGGTCAATACCTTTTGCGTACCTTTGTGTGGAGGTTCACCTGCGTGCCAACCGCCAATCCCTGCTGAGTCGATGGATACATCCCCTGCCAGCCCCTCCGATTCTGCGAGATGGCGAAATACAGCTTCGGCCATGGGCGAGCGGCAAATATTGCCCAGACAAACGAACAAGACTGTTGTCATATGTACGTTCCTCTCTTCCTATGTGTGATGCTTCTGTATGTTAGAATACCATAAGGAGGCCATTTGCAATGAAAACATATCTGTACCGCATACGTTTTGTCGTGGCTGTCATTGTCGTCACCGTTTTACCGATCATCATTACCGGAATCGTATTGGTAAAATCGGCAGAGCAGGCTTTACTGGCGGAAAAGAAACAAAAGCTGATCGCCATCACGCAGCAGCTGGATTTTGCGCTGTCGAAAGATTTTGACATGATCGTCGTGGAAGCTGGATTAGAAAAGGCGGAAAAAGAGTACAAGCTCCAAGTGTTAAACGAGAAAATGCAACCGCTTACAGATCAGATCGCGTTAGCCCACCCGGGAATTGGGGTAGGTTATTATTCCGCAGCCCTCGATTCCATCGTGACGTATGGACCCAGCAATGAAATGAGCTTGTACATAGGACAATCGATTGCCGAAAACCATCCGGGTCGCAGTGTTATGCTGACGCGGCAGATTGACGTAGTAATCGGCGAACAAGTACGCGGCAACATCATGAACGCCATGGTTCCACTCATTCGCAATGATCAAGTGATCGGCTATGCTTGGGCAAACGAGCTCATGTCTACGATTGATATACAGCTCGCGGATATGCGACAAAGCATTTATGCGATTTTGGGCATTGGCTGTATGATCGCAGCAGCGGCAAGCGGTTTGCTCGTTCATCGATTTGAAGTGATTTTGTCAGAAATCAAGTCAGGGCTGAAGCGGCTTAGCCAAGACCTTTCCTTTCGCTTGAGAAGAATGGACGGTGAGCCAGGAGAAATTACAGGTGCGATCAACAGTCTGGCGAGTGATTTGCAGGCTAGCCGCAGCCGTACGGAGACCATCATGAATAGCATGGACAGTGGGGTCCTCGCGTTGGATCAAAGCGGGCACCTGATTGCTTGGAATGAGACAGCGATCTATATGATTGGCTTCACGGTCAGTCGAGCAAAGGGGATGCATTACACGGAAGTTTTCACAGAGAGCGAGGCTTTCCTTCATATCCTGTTGGATACACTGCAAAACGGTCGATCCATCCGAGATGCTATGTGGCGCCATCAGCATCCGGACAGAGGCGTGCTCTGGCTGAAGGTCAGCTCTTCCATTTGGAAAAAGACGACGGATGAAGTACTGGGGGCTATCGTCGTGCTGGAGGATCGCACGCAATGGCGGAGGATGGAGTCAAGGCTGGCTCAGGCTGAGCGGCTGGCGGTCATAGGTGAGTGGGCGACCAGTATTGCTCATGAGGTACGCAATCCGTTGACAGCCATCAAAGCCTTCGCCCAGATCATCGAGGAGGAATGGCCAAAAGATCATGACTCTCGGGAATACACAGGGATTATTGTGGAGGAAGTCGAGCGTCTGAACCGTTTTACGGACGAGCTCTTGTTATTTTCTCGTCCCAATGAAGAGTCGAACGTACCTGTGCGCGTGCAAGAGGTAATCCAGCACACGCTCAAGCTGATGGAACCTGTCGAGGGCTATAGCGGGGTGATTGTACAGCTCGTATGTGACGAGGAGATTCCTGTCATGATGTCTTCACCGGAGTTGTTAAAGCAGGTGTTTTTGAATATATTGCACAATGCGGTGCAAGCAAAACCAATGGAAGGTCGTATCCGGATTCAAATCCAAAACATAAACAATGCTGCGCATGTCCAGGTAACAAATGAAGGTCCGCCTATTGCGGAAGAAAACCTGCTGGCTGTATTCGAACCGTTTTTCACGACGAAGCAAACAGGTACGGGACTGGGATTGGCAATTTCCCAACGGATTGTACAAGCGTATGGCGGACATATTTTCGCTCAAAATACCCCCGAAGGAGTCTGTTTTACTGTCGTACTGCCGATTCGGGCTAAAGGAGGATTGTGATGACGAGCAGAGTGCTGATCGTAGACGACGAGGCTAATGTGAGAAAGGCATTGTCGACTACGCTGCGCAAAATGGGATACGAGCTCCTGGAGGCTGGCAGTGGGGCGGAGGCCTTGGAGCAGGTCGAGCGCTTTTGCCCGCAAGTCATGCTTTTGGATCTGCGTATGCCTCATATAGATGGTATGGATACGTTGCGCCGCTTGAACGAGAGAAAGGGAAGGCTCCCGAGAGTCGTGATGATGACTGCCTACGGTTCTGCCAGTGACGTTATGGAGGCAATGAAGCTGGGAGCATTTGATTATGTGCAAAAGCCATTCGACTTGGGGCAGGTCAAACAAGTCGTTGCTCATGCACTTACACAAGGAGAGCTGTTTGAGCAAGGCGAAGTCGAACAATTCCTAGAGGAAGAGCAAGCGAATCCAAACGGAACCAGCTTGATTGGCCTAAGTCCGGTTATGCAAAACGTGTACAAGCTGGTGGGAAAAGTAGCGATGTCCAAAGCCACTGTTTTGATTGAAGGGGAGAGCGGGACAGGCAAAGAGCTTATTGCAAGAGCGATCCATGCCAATAGCCCGCGGGCAGACAAGCCGCTCATTCCTGTCAATTGCGGCGCGATTCCGGAAAATTTGCTGGAGAGCGAGTTGTTTGGATATGAACGAGGTGCATTTACAGGTGCCGTTCATCGCAAGCAAGGACTGTTGGAGCTTGCGAATGGAGGTACGTTGTTCCTTGACGAAGTAGGAGAGCTGAGCCTTTCTTTGCAGGTAAAACTGTTGCGGGTTTTGCAGGATCGCGTATTTATTCGGGTAGGGGGAATCGAGGCTGTATCGGTTGACGTTCGCGTGATTGCTGCTACGAACCGTGATTTGCAGGAAAGAATTCGCCAGGAGCTTTTCCGCGAAGATCTATACTACCGGCTCAATGTCGTTCCGATTCGCATGCCGCCGCTTCGAGAGCGAAAAGAGGACATTCCACTGCTTATCCGTCACTTTCTAGCCAAATATGGAAAAGAGGCAGGGAAGCATGACCTCTGCTTGTCCGCTGCTGCCACTGAAGCACTGATCGCCTATCACTGGCCAGGCAATGTGCGTCAGCTTGAGAATACGATCGAACGGGCTGTTGTTTTGACCAGAGGAACAGTGATCGGTCAAGAGCATGTCTTATCCCCCATTCAGGAAAACACGGTGAGCGAACCGACCATAGGCCTTGGCAAAATCAGCTATGAAGGACGAACCATGCGGGAAATCATTGCCCAGGTTGAGCAGGAAGCCATTGCCCATGCCTTGCGCAAAGAACGCGGCAACAAGCTACAGACAGCGAAAAGGCTGGGCATATCACGGCGGGCACTGCTCTACAAGCTGCAAATGTACGGATTGGATTCGGCGATAGATGAAAGAGACTAATCGCCCGATGTGCGCAAACAAGTGTCATACTGTGCAAAAAGTAGTCAGCATAACAGAGCAATTATTTTGAAAGCGCATTCATTTTCCTTGAAAAACAGATTGGCATCCCTCTTGCTATATCGTAAAGCACAAGTACTCGAATGCTTTTGGAAAAGGGGATGAAAATGTGTTTCAAGCCGTAACGAATGCTTCTGTCCGCATGGTGCAACGCTACTTGCCAGACGCCTTTTTATTTGCAGTCATTTTGACCTTCCTCGTGTTTGTTGCTGGGATCATCGTCAATGGCAAAACGCCGATGGAAATGGTCAACTACTGGGGAGGCGGTTTTTGGAGCTTGCTCAGCTTTACGATGCAAATGGTCTTGATCTTGATTACGGGTCATACGCTAGCCAGTACGAATATTTGTAAGCGTGGCTTGAATGCTTTGGGATCACTGGCAAAGACGCCAGGTCAAGCGATTGTACTCGTCACAGTCGTTTCCTGTGTGGCGAACTGGATCAATTGGGGATTTGGGCTTGTGATCAGTGCGCTATTGGCGCGCGTTCTTGCCAATCAAGTGGAAAAGGTAGACTACCGATTGCTCGTCGCCAGTGCGTATGGTGGATTTGTCGTCTGGCACGGAGGGCTTGCTGGCTCTGTTCCTTTGACGATCGCTACGGAAAAGCACAGCCTGGAAAACATTATCGGGGTCATTCCTACCTCGGAAACCATGTTTTCACCGATGAATCTGACGATTGTGGCCGCGATCATGTTTGTCCTCCCGATTGTGAACAGATTCATGATGCCTGCCGAAAAAGATACGATTGTATTCAAGGGCGAAGGGATAGCGCAACAAGAAATGGCTGCTGCTACTGATTCTGCAGTCGACAATACTCCTGCTTCCAAAATGGAAAACAGCCGTTTGATCTCGGTTCTTGTCTCAACACTCGGAATTATTTATTTGATTTACTATTTTGCTGATAAAGGCTTTAAGCTGAATTTGGATGTCGTCATCATGGGCTTCTTGTTTCTGGGCATACTCCTTCATGGAACACCTCGCAAGTTTTTGGATGCCATGAATGAAGCAGTGAAAACCACGACAGGGATCGTCGTGCAGTTCCCGTTTTATGCAGGAATCATCGGGATGATGACGGCTTCTGGACTGGCGGCGAGTATCTCTCAATGGTTTATCAGCATCTCGACGCCTACTACCTTCCCTCTATTCACGTTTTGGAGTGCAGGCTTACTGAACATATTCATTCCTTCTGGTGGAGGGCAATGGGCAGTGCAGGGACCAATCATGCTGCCAGTAGCGACTGAGCTGGGCGTTTCCCATGCAAAAGTAGCGATGGCCATTGCTTGGGGGGATGCGTGGACGAACTTGATTCAGCCATTCTGGGCATTACCTGTGCTGGCTCTTGCTGGATTGGGTGCGAGGGATATTATGGGCTACTGCTTGATGATGCTGATCGTGACAGGTGCCATTATCAGCTTGGGCTTCTTGCTTTTTTAGTGATGCGCGCACGTTCATTGCCAAACGCAGCGCTTTTTGATATGATGGGGGCAGTTACCCCAAGAAAAGAACTGCATATGTACTGAGTTTTCTAGGGTTCCGCGGTCAGTCATCTGACCGGTCAGGTCCGAGAGAAAACCCACGACCACGGTCGTGTACACGGAGGGATAAAAGCCCGGGAGGAATATCTGTGATGGTATTCACCCGAGGCTTTTTTTGCATTCGGAAAAAGCCTGAGCCATCTTGGATGAGTATGTATTTTGGGGAACGATAAAAACGGATTCGTCTGTTTGCCTAAGCGTAAAAGAAAGAGGAGGGAGCCAGAACATGGGGAAACATTGGTTGATGGTTGTCGTAGCAGCAATATTTGAAGTCATGTGGGTAGCGGGCTTGAAGCACGCCGACAGCTTTTGGTCGTGGGCAATTACCGTCTTAGCGATTATTATCAGCTTTGGTGTTTTGATCTATTCAGGGAAAAAGTTGCCGACGAGTACGGTTTATGCGGTCTTCGTCGGTTTGGGTACGGCCGGTACCGTTATTAGCGAAATGGTCCTGTTTGGAGAACCGTTCAGCTGGACGAAAGTAGGCTTGATCGCGCTTCTTCTGGGGGGAATCCTTGGGTTGAAGCTGGTCACACCGGATCATGAAGAGAAGCCGAAGAGGGAGGGTGAAGTGGCATGACATGGTTATCCTTAATTTTTGCAGGGTTGTTTGAGGTCGTAGGCGTGATGGGGATTACACAGGTCAACCAGAAGCCTTCGTTCCGCTCCTTTGCGGTACTGATCGGTGGCTTTTCCCTCAGCTTCTTCCTCTTGTCATTTGCCATGAGAGATATCCCTATGGGAACGGCCTATGCGGTTTGGACAGGGATTGGTACGGTAGGTAGCGCTCTAGTCGGGATGCTGTTTTATGGAGAAGCAAAAGACAAGCTGCGGATCTTGTGCATCGCCGTGGTGATTATAGCAGTAGCAGGATTGAAATTAGTAGCATAAAGGAGCGGTAATAAGGAAAGGCAGATATTCCACTTCGGATGTCTGCCTTTTCGTTGTGTATATGTTCCATTTCTCATAAGGAACACTCCTTACGAATAGGGAATAGTAAAGAAAATCGTCTCGTTCAAGGAGGGAATGGCAACACCATGGGCTCTTTCTGGGCAACGCTAAAAAAGGGAAATACGTCCTCGGCGACAGCGGCCTTGGGGAACACTGGGCTTGCTATCGCAAAAGGCTTTGCGGCTGTCTACAGCGGGAGTGGAGCCATGTTTGCGTCGGCGATGCATTCGGTAGCTGATGCGGTCAACCAGTTCTTCGTTTTCTTTGGCAGCGTACTCGCAGAGAAAAAACCGACACCGAGATTCCCCACAGGCTTTGGTCGTGTCATTAACATTTTCTGTATGGTCGCGGTGATCGTCGTAACCATCATGGCCTACGAAACCATTGTAAAAGGCTTCCATCTTATTTCCGAGCCAGCAGAATCCAGTCATTTCTGGTTGAATTTCATCATTTTGTCTCTGGCGGTCATCGTGGATGGATATGTGCTGGTAAAAGTGATGTTCGAAATCGTTCATGAAGCTCGGGTGGAAGCGAAAGGCTTTGCTGTCATCCCTGCAGCCTTTCGGAATGTAGGACGTGCGGCTCCACCGACACGACTTGTCTTTTACGAAGACATCGTGGCAACGCTCGGTGCCTTATTGGCGCTGATTGCAGTCATTGTTACTGCGTTTACCTCTTTTGCTTTGCTGGACGGGATTGCCACCATTCTGATCGGGATTCTCATGGTGGGTGTGGCATTCAAGGTAGGGTACGACAACATGGTCGGTTTGATTGGTATTGCAGCTCCCAAAGAAATCGAGGATCGGGTTGCCAAAGTCATTTTTGCTGACCCGGATGTGACGGACATCAACCGGATGCGGATTGTACAGGAAGGGCGTTTTTACCATGTGGATTGCTACGTAGAGTTACGGACGGGTTTAAGCCTTGCTGTGGCGGACGATATTAAATACCGCATTCGCGACAGCTTGCTCACTGACCCGGATATTAGCGATGTGACGATGGGGATTTTGGAGGACAACGGCATGGATGACTGGAAGCAACTCACGGGACAGGGAACCACATAGACGAAAGAGAGCGGCGAAATAGAAAAGCCCCGCACCAGCCAAGTAAGCAGGTGTGGGGCATTGGTTTGTGCCAAGGTGTGATGATTAGGAGACGGTCAACAGTTCTTGTTGCTCCGATTCATCTTTTTCAAAACGCGTAATCAGGACGCGTGTGACACGGTGATGATCCATCTGCTTGACGGTGAACAGGTGGTTTTCCCATTCTACTGTCGCGCCAACAGCAATGTCTTCTTCCAGCTGGCTGTACAACCAACCGCCGATTGTGTCTACATCTTCGGATTCGAGCTCGAACGGAAGATGGTCATTCAGGTCAGCCAACACGAGCATACCGGATACGGAGAGGCCATTGTCCAGCTTCTCAATCTCTGGTCTTTCCTCGTCAAACTCGTCTTGGATATCCCCAACGATTTCTTCCAGAATATCCTCCATCGTAACGAGACCGGCTGTTCCGCCGTATTCGTCGATGACAATCGCGAGCTGCGAACGGTTTTTCTGCATCAGGCGCAATACTGTGCTGATTTCCATGGTCTCCGGTACGGTCAGGACAGGGCGGACCAACGAATCTAGCTCAACGCTTCCGTCTTGCAGGGCAGAAAGGTAGAAGTCTGTCGCATGGACAAAACCGATGATGTTGTCCTTGTCCTCAGCTGCAACCGGAAAACGCGTATGGCGCTGCGAGCGGATAATCTCCAGGTTTTCTTCAAAGGTATTCGTCGTATATAAGCAAACCATATCAATGCGCGGGATCATCGTTTCCCGAGCAACGGTTTCGGAGAAGTCAAAAACTTGTTCCACAAGAGCCAATTCGGTTTGGTCAATATGGCCACTTTGGTGACTTTGGTTGACCAGAAGACGAATTTCTTCTTCTGTATGCGCCGCTTCATGTTCTGAGATGGCTTCGAGTCCCAGACGTCTCAAAAGGGCGTTGGCGGTTCCGTTCAAGAACCAGATTGCAGGGTAAAGCAATTTATAGAAAAACATCAATGGCGCGGCAACCCACAACGAGGTTATTTCTGCTTTTTGAATGGCCAATGATTTCGGAGCCAACTCACCCAAGACAATGTGGAGGAACGTAATAATCGCAAAGGCTACACCAAAAGAAATCGCGGAGATCGCATAATCAGGCAATCCGGAAGATCCAAGCAAAGGCTCCACAATCATATGGGCAATGGCCGGTTCCCCGACCCAACCCAGTCCCAGCGAGGCGAGAGTAATCCCGACCTGGCAGGCAGATAGGTAGGCGTCTAGCTTATGCGTTACTTTTTGGGCATAGACTGCACGTCTGTTACCTTCATTCACCATCTGTGTCAGGCGCGTTTGCCGCACCTTCACGAGTGAGAACTCTGCGGCTACGAAAAAGCCGTTGAGAAAAACAAGAAATATAACAAGCAGTAGGTTGAGCACTATCGGGACGGTGTCCAAGTAAAAAGTCATCCTCTCTGGAATTTTATGAAAGTACTATTTTCTATTTTACTCTGATCGGGTGGAACGCACAAAAGCGATATACCACCGTAGGGGGCGTTTTACGCCCTTTGGGTCGGGAAGAGCGACCCTCAGATAACCGTAGCGCACGTTTTTGCGCCCGGAGAAGGCCGCAGATAGGCATCCGTTTCTGTCAAGCAACGCAAAGTGCAAGCGGTTACCTGTGCAGAATTTGTTGGGCGTAGACAAAAAAACCTGACAGAACGGCAGCTAGACCGAGATAGGCAGCTAACACTTTCCACTTCGTAGAGGCAGGTGCATCGTAGTACGTAGTGAGCTGGTGCATTTGATCATCCAGTTCGGCTAATCTTTCTTGCGCCGCACGTTCCCCATCACGAAGCGTATCCGAAGGGATTGGTCGATTCGGATCCGAGTCGTAATACAAAACGGGTTCTCGTTCCCACAGTTTGAACAGTTCCCATTTTCTGTTCACATACACTTTATCGAGTCGTTTAAAGTCTCGCTGAAGGCGTTTTTTGTCCTGCAAAAATGGAACATAAAATTTCTTCAAATCTTCCTGATTGATCGCATTTACTTCGGCATTCATTTGCATGCGAATATCCCATGTCGATTCCAATGCGGGCCATTTGGCTATGCTTTGCTGGAAGTCTGCAATCCTTTCGCGCTCGTATTTCAGGAGCTTTTGTTGATAGCTGCCACGTAGGCGGTTGTACCACGTAATCAAGCCGATGATGAAAATGAACACAGTAATCGGTCCAGGGTTGGCGAACAGCATAACACCCAGCCCGACTAACCCGATCAACCAAATTTTCGTCGACAATACCGAAACGATGCGGCCGCCATCGAGCGGGGAGATGGGCAGCAGGTTAAATAAATTGAGCATGGCGCCCAAGTAGATAACCAACCCCCAGAAGGGGTCCTGTGTATACCAATACAGCGGGAGTGCAGGCAAGAAAGCAATCATCCCTGCCAAGGGTCCCCCATAGGCTAAGTACGCCTCTGTTTTTGCATCACGCGGCATGTCTTTCATGGCAATGAAGGCCCCGGCAAAAGGTATAAAGACAGCGGGTGAGGTCGCGATTCCTTTTCGCTTGGCAGCAATCACATGGCCCATTTCGTGGACGAAGATCAGATAGACGAGAGCCACGGCGAATTTCCATCCGTAAAAAGCGGCATACGCCCACAAGGTAATTCCCATGGATATAATGGTGGTCCCGAATTTCGAAAACTTCAGTATGCTAAGTATCCATTTTAAATTGGCAAGTAAGAAAGCACCGATCGCCAAAAGGACTGAACGGCTTTTTTTCATTGTTTTTCCTCCCAGAAGATATAGGCAGATATTCCTTCTTACGAATCAAGCCGAGAGAAGTTTCTGTTCTAGTTGCCATCCAGACGAGGGTTGGTGAAGTGAAAGCCGTACTCGCCATAGAGCGGATTGTAGCTCAGATGTCCCCCGTCGAAATACCAGAAATCAGTTGGACGAATGACAAATCGCAACCCCTCTACTTCAAACACAGCATCATCGGTGAGGGCCTCATCTTTTTCAATCGCATAAAACATGCCACCGGTCCCGGGGCCGCTTGTTCGTACATACAATCGAAGCGTATCTCCCGGTACAAAGCCGGCATAACGTTGATAGGCAAGGGAAAACGCTGGCTCTATCGCAAGTGTGATACTCATGTACTAGCTCCTTTCTGCTACTTGTCTCCCATTGTAACACAAGTCAGAGTAGTGTCCTGAAGCTCGAAGTGCAAGCGCAACCAAAAACACCCGTCCGGTCAGAAGTGCTTCTGCCGAACGGGCTGCATGAAAAAGCTGGCATTAGTCCTTGCCTTTGCTCGAATCGAGGGTAGGGTGCATAAAACGCGCTTTATCTGGTTCTTCTTGATCCTCGAGGAGCTCACGATTTTCTATCGAGTTCCAGCCAATGTCGTTAGTCGGATGAACCCACTGGTCCCCTGCCATGACGAAGGGATCGGTTTCCGTACTCCAGTTGTGTAAGGGAGATTCCTTGGACTCGTACAAGCTGTCACCGATGACGACTCCGAACTCATTGACGAATGGCTTTTGAATCGTACGGGACGAGTTTTTGAAGTCAGGAGCACTGATTTGATGCGGTAGCGTCCCATCGAGGGAAATATCCTTCGTCTTGTCGTTCTTTTGCTTATCGTTATCCATCATCTGGACCTCCTTTTATCCCATAGCATGCATCAGTCATTGACCCCTTATTCGGTTTCGGAGGGGAGCCCGCGCCCAGCCCAAATGAGACACAGCCGCATATGCTAAAAAAAGGGGGAAGATCTGATGGTAACGAGTGTGATCATTCCCGTCAGAGAAAGTATGAGAGTAATTCCGTCTTACCCTTTTTATGGTCTATCCATGAAAGTTTTACTTACAGCTTCTGCCTCGGATGTATGGTTTATATTTCCTTTTCCGGCATAATTAATTTCATTTAAGTGTACTTTCTTTTTACGTTGTCTATCAGCCACATATCCAAGAACAAGCACTGGTACAATAAAAGCCAATATTATTCCCAAAAACATGCAATGACCTCCTTATTAACTGTTTCGCTTGTTCTATCAATTCTTAGCGTACAAAATCATGTTGGCGGTTGCCCAGGCAGCCTCTCAAGGGAGAGTGGGCTGCATTTTTTATTGTGGTCCGCTAATATCATTACGTACTTCGTTTAGATAGTTCTCTGTGTACACCATTTGGGAGTTGCTCAAGTTCTTGGGAGTCTTTCTCATTTTTCTCTAATATGTTTATCCTTATTTTTCCAATAACCTCGTCCAATTAGGGAGAACGCCAACATAAGGTAAAAAGCAACTTATTTTAATAAATTATTACATTTTTCTCGTTTGATGGAAAAAATCAGGCTTCTCCTCTTCACTTGGGGTATAATCGAGATACGGCGTGTATATCTTGGCTGAACCCCATAAAGTCAGTCTAAATTACAGAGGTCGGAAATCAGAGCAAAGAATAAAACCCCGCTAATGCCAGGTTTTATTCGACCTTCTTAATTCTAAACGTTGATAGTTACTGTTGATGCAAAGTCCTCTGAATCTCGAACATCATTTGGATAGATATGGGTTGCTCTACTACGATCGGTAAGACCTCTGCCGGTAATATCGAGATCATAACCATAGTAAAATGCGTGCCAGATGAACTTAGAACAATAACTAAGCTCGATATTATCCAAATCCATATTGAAGTAGTATTTCTCTACGTCATTAATATGGTTGATTGCCCATTTAGCAGCTTTAGAAGCTCCTTTCCTGGGACGGAGAACTTTGATCTTATCGCCGTCACTAAATCGAGATACATAGGAATCGATATCTTCAACGATCCCGGGTCCTTTTGGATGAACGTGAATTATATCGTAGTCCGGCCCTACAATTGCCACGTGTCCAACAAAAAAAGTCGAAAGGCTTTTTTTCGAGTACAATACGTCTCCTGGCTTCATATCCGTGTTAGTACCAGGATATTGTGGTTTATCAGATGCCATATAAAATTCCTCCTATAAAGTTGATTAACGATAGTAGGGCGCCCATTATCGCTTTCACTCTTTACGGAAAAAAAGCATCATTTTACAACCACTTTTTTGGGGGGATAACGAAAATGAACAAAAAAATAATGATTATAGTTTTCCTAGGCTTAATCCTTATCTCTGTTCCCGTTATATATGTTCAAGGAACTTTGTTAAGCTTAGAGAATCAGGTACGCCAACATCTCATTACCGAGAAAAATATTGATGAGAAAACAATAGTTAGTGTAGATGGCGTTTTTGGGAAGCTTCCGCTCTTTAGTGTAGAAGTTATTTTTGCTGATGAACCCGATGTAAAATACTTTTATACTGAAAAAAAAGGAAAAATAATAACTTTACATTCAACGCTTAAACCCAAAGAATACGAATACAAACATAAATGAGTCCCTGGACGCTGGTACTACCCCATCCCCTGTCACCTCAGCTTTATTGGGTCCCGATAATAGGTTTTATGTAAAACTTCGGTTACTGCTTTTATAAACAAGAGCCTCAACTTTTTAGTTGGGGCTCTTGTTTATAATCAGGTCGTGATCGGGTTCTTTTTTAGTGGACTGCCCAATCATCTGAACGTCTCCATGGGGTTAATTTTCATTACCAACCCGTTTCTGGCCAACCATATTGTATAACAGTTTTTTTCGCTGAGTAGTACAAAGGAGGCTTAGACTATGAAGAAGTTAGTTGGCTTGGGATTTATGACCATTGCAATTTTGTCTAGTGCAATAGTAGGTTTCGCCAGTGAAGAGAATTCCTTTTACAAATTTGGGCAAAGCATCTCGGCCTATGATAAAGAAGTGCAAAAGTCACCGGTTTAGCAAATGATGAAGTCATTAACGCGAAAGAGGTTCATGCTTTACAGATGTTTTATGAGCACATCGAGGGCTAGGGAATTTGCTAAAAAGCAACGAGAGGAAATAGACAAAAGCTCAAATGCCGAAGAAATCCAAAAGGCAATTGATGGTCTGATTCAAGGTCTGGGAATCTCTGAAGAGGAATATTGGACTGACTATGTCGTTGAAGGATACATGAAGCAAAATACGATCAGCAAGCTCCGTAGTGAGGTTTTAGAAGGCATTGAGGATCAGACTAATAGAAACGAAGCTTGGGAAGAATTTGTAAAAACATTAACAAAGACATCTTCAATCGATCTAAAATCGATTGAATAAATGAAAGTGGAAACCCGTCTAGTTTTCCTTATTTGTTTCACGGGTTTCATCCGAGCGTACTTTTCCAGACATTACATCATCGTAAGGGGTATAGTTAGGCGGATTTAGAAGTCTTTTCTCCTTGATTGATCGGAAAACAATTCGGGCAATCAGGGCAACAAAAGTAAATATAATCAGAACTACAATGACTTGTGTCATGGTACAATCCACCACCTATGAGTTTTTAGTCTTCACGACACGCGCAAAGTTTCTCTCAGTCGATTGCATAAGCAATCGGCTTTTTGTAAACAGGGGTAGCACCAGCAGAGCGCGAAAAAACCACGTTAACGATTGTGTTGCATTGTGAAATACCATCTTGAGGCTAAATTGTATTGCTGGTACCCGTATCTATACTTGTTGGCCCGGTGAGGCTAGCGTACCTCACCGTTTTTTATTGTGGTCCGCTAATATCGTTACGTACTTCGTTTAGATAGTTCTCTGTGTACACCATTTGGGAGCTACTCAAGTTCTTGGGAGTCTTTCTCTTTTTTCTTTTGTTGATCTGGTCATAAATTACACCAAATACGATCAAGCCACCAACAATGGTTAATAAAAACGCCCACATTGGCATAAAAATCCCTCCCCCCACGCGATGCTCGCTTTATATATTAGACTCATTTTTCTCGAATATGTTTCTCCTTACCCTCGTCCAATTAGGGAGACCGCCAACATAATGCAGATTTTTTACGCGCCCGTCCGGCCCGCAAAAAATTTTCAGGCCTCTTTTTGGCTAGTTATTGCAATGCTGCTTGTCGCCAAAAGGCTGGAGAATGCAAAAAACCCTCCATTTTGGAGGGCCTACGTCTTAACTTCTTGCCAGTTAGATTCTAATTTTTTCTATTTCCGTTTGTATTTATTTACTCCTTGTTGAGATATACCCAAATGCTGTGTGACTATTTCTTCTGGAACTTCATTAATCACTACTTGCTCAATAATGAATCTTGCTTTAGATCGAAGGGGATCTAACATTTCTTCTACATACAATTTAGAATTTACGGAAGACTATACCGAAAGGTACGTACGGTGTTATAGAAAGTCGGCTATCCATTAGTTGGATAGCCGACTTTCCGATTCTCTGAACTTTATTTTGAAAAATTCACTTCAACATCCATTGGATCAACCAAATGTCCAAGTGTCTTCTTATAGAATCTATAAAGTTCTACTGGAGTCCCTTTATCAATTCGTTTATAAATCTCGTGATTAGGGAAACCATCGTGTCTTCCATTAAAACTTACACGTCCAGTTTTTCTATCAACAGAAATGTTGTACTCCCAGTCAATCGCAGGGGAAAGTTCCGGCAAAGCAGAATTTCCAGCCGAACCTTTGATATATAGGGACGCAGTCGTTGGGGTTAAAACTGTATTCTTATATGTGATATCCTTGTCGCTTGTCAACGGATATTCTTTAATATATTCATTTCCGGTTGCCCTATTTTCAATTTTCGTTCTAGTTGGTCCCACCGCTTTGTATACGTCAATTGTGGAAGTATTCCAATTAATCACAATGTGTTGAGCCATTTTAAATAGCTTATTATTATTTTCCGTCCAGTAGGTAAAATCACGGTTGTTTCCTTCACCATAATAATTGTTATAAGGATCAGCACTAACTAATAACCATTCTTCAGGGATAAACGCTGCTACACGCAATTCTACAATGTTTGCCATTTATATCCATCTCCTATAGGAATTATAAGATGAATGATTAGGGCGCATAACATAAAGGTCGCCCAACCTTAATGCTATGTTGATATCAATCACCTTCACCAATATAGGTAATCAGGATTGGTTTTCTACAACCGAACGTTAAACTTTTTGATAAAGGTCCTTCAATTAAAGGAATCTCGGTCATTTATGCCACGACATCGAAAATCTCAGAATAGGTCAAATCAATTTGATAATATGTGGAATTTATTGAAAAATAATAATAATATTGAAACTAATTCACTTGGGGGAGGGAGCGACCATTTGTATTAAAGTGCGCTTTACGTTAGTAGGTCTTATTTACGGTTTGGTGACTATGTTTTTTTTGAGTTTTATTATTTCTTTTCTCGGAGATTTCGCAGCTGGCGGCATGTCAGTTGGGGGAGCATCGTTTGGGGGATGGTTATGGTTTTTTGCGACATCCCTATTTCCTGTCTCTGTTATTTCTGGTATTTCAGGTTACTTCCAGGCATTCAGGAACATTCGCCTATGGGTATATTGGGTTTTATGTGCTTTTCTAGGTTTTATAATCCCCCTTTTCATGGGGTCAGTTGGTGCTACGCTGATGCTTATTTTAGAGTATGGCTTTGAGCGTGTAATGACCCCGTCAACAGAGATTACAGCGAATGATATCATGCATGACTATTTTAAATTAGCACCCCTATATGCCCTGATAGTACTACCAGTTACGACACCCTTTTTGGCTCTTTGGCTTAAAGGAATGCAAGCTTTTCTAACCTATGTTGAAAATAAGTGGAAAAAGTGACGCAAAAGTTTCTTAGCGTAGGAAAAAGTGGCTTGTTTGATTGGTAAAATCTCTTAGCGTGGGTTTTATGTCATTTGGTTGGCGGTCGCCCAAACAAGAGCCGCAACTTTTTAGTTGGGGCTCTTGTTATAAATTAGAATCGTGAACGGGTTCTTTTTTGATGGAGTGACCAATCATCTGAACGGCTCTAATGGGGTAAATTTCGATTTTTCAATGACTAGCCAACACTACACCTAGAATAAAAACGCATAAAAGGGCCTTTGTAGCTCGTTTGGTAAGGTGTTTAAACATAACCGGTCAAAGGGATTTAGCCTGTTGATCGGGCTATTCGTGTATAAAAAATTTAAAAAAACCCTCCAAAATGGAGGGCCTACGACTTAACTGCTTGCGGGTTAGACTCTAATTTTTTTCGAAGTATCCCTAAATATTTCCGTTTGTATTTGTTTACGCCTTGTTGAGATATGCCTAAATGCTGTGCAACTATTTCTTCTGGAACTCCATTGATCACTACTTGCTCAATAATAAATCTTGCTTTATCTGGAAGGGAATTCAACATTTCTTCTAAGTGTAACTTAGAATCTACAGAAGACATTTGATTCTGCCCACAGATATTTTCTATGATCGGAAGCTCTCGGGCGGAAATCTTCTTTGTTTGATACTGCAACCGCCAAGCAATCCTTCTTAAAATTTTTCTACACTTCTCAATTAATAACTCATCATTCATGCTTTTCACCCTCCCACCTTATAGGTAAAAAAAGAAGGTAAAAAACAACCGTTTTACATAAAATATTCCATCTTTAAACGCCATTTCATCGCGTTTTCGTATCATACTTAGGAGTTTTCTCTTAGGGGATTTTTTTAGGGCATTGGTTGTAGAAAGACCTTATTTTTTCTCCTATATGTTATGAAAGCAACAAAGTGATACATTACGAAGTCGCTTTTAATAGGTATTATGTTAACTAACGCCCGAACTCTCAAATTCGGGCGTTTTTGGCCGTTTTCCGCGATTATGGGATAAGAACCTCAAAAATACCGTAGTCCAGCCTTATTATGTTCAAAGGATTTTTACGATTTGATGGAGAGCATTCATAGGTTTTTGTTTTAGCACTGCGGAAATGTCATTGCTGATGTATTTTCGATTTCCTATTCTGAGCCCTTCTTTGTTTAATTTTTCCGCAACCAAAGAAACGTTCCCTACTGTTTCTGCACTTCCAAATATTGATTTTGTTTCATACTCATGAGATTACACTTCCTCTAGACTCATTACACTTTAGAAAGAGTAAAAATCGCCGGGCATAATAGCTGCCCGGCGGTTTTTTTGTTAGCGGTTTTCTTTTAGCCTTTCTTGTGGTTCACTATTAATGGAGCCGTTAGAGCGCACAGCCTCGGATTGGGCTTTGGGTCCTCGGATTTCAGCGGTTTTTCCAAAATCTTTTTCTTTGTTGCGAACCATGTGATGTCCTCCTCTTTGTGAAAGATGAAGATAGTATGACCCGGATGGGGCCAGAGAATGAGGACAGAATGAGGATAGGGAAAGGGTGGCAATTCAAATGGCGAAAAAACAACGAAAACCACAACAGCGTCAAGCAGTGACAACAGCTACGACAGACGCGAAAAGCGGATTGAACAGTTTGAAGGATATGCTGAATGCAGATGCACTCGGAGCACTCAAGCAGCTTGAAAAAGACATGAAGACAGAAGGCGAGCGCAAAGCGAAGGAAGCTGCCGAACAAAAGCGCCGGGAGCAGGAAGAACGCGAGCGCAACAAGAGCTTTGCTGAGCTTTTGGATGATTACGAGAAAAAAGGCGGAGGCAAGTACAGCTAATGCGAGATGGACGGCAAACGGACCGACCGGATACTTCCAAAAACGGTTTGATGAAAAAGCGTCAACAAGATATCAAGGACGAGTCCATCAAGGAACGGGGCCGGATGGTCCTCGGTCGATTGGGCAAAAAGGACCCGAAGAAGTGATTTTTTCCTTCTCTTCCCCATATAGCTAAAGAGTGAGGGGAGGGAGGTCATGGGGACAATCCTGCTCCTGTTTAGCCTCTTGTGCGTGGCAGTGGGTACCTGGAAGTTAATCGGGATCTACAAGGCCCAAAAGGCTGACAGCAAGCCGCTCTGGTGGACAGTCGCGAGCGTCGGGATTGCGCTTTTTTTTGTTTTGAAGCTGGTAACTGATACGTTGCCAACATAAACAAGCACCTGTAGCCAGAGAGCTTACAGGTGCTTGTTTTTTCAAAAAGGCTACGCCCACTTATTCGTAACGCAGTGCTTCGATTGGATCGAGCTTGGCTGCCTTGTTGGCCGGGTAGAGGCCAAAGAAAATACCGATGGCACTGGAGAAGCCGAATGCGATAAATACGCTGTTCCAGGACATAAGCGGCGGCAGCTGTGCAAAATAGGCGATGATCGAAGCGATACCAAGGCCGAACAACACCCCGATCAATCCACCGATCAAGCAGACGATGACCGATTCAATCAAAAACTGAATCAAGATATCTCGTCGTCGTGCCCCTAATGCTTTGCGAATCCCGATTTCGCGCGTGCGCTCTGTTACGGATACGAGCATGATATTCATAACGCCGACACCGCCAACCACGAGGGAGATACCTGCGATGATACTAAAGATTAGCGTCAAGGTGCCCGTCATTTGATTAAACTGGTCCATTGATTCTTGCATGCTGCGAACTCTGTAATGGTCTTCCTTTTGATGCTTGCGGCTCAAGTACTGTTTGACCTGCTGCATGGCTGGGTCGACAGAGGCTTTGTCGATTGCTTTACCCATGATCATTTGGACGGAAGGCTCTTCCTGCAGGCTCATTTCGTAACGGATGGGAATAATGGCTCCATAGCTGGTTGCCATATCAAACTTGAATTTCTCTTCCGTGTACGTCCCGATTACGACGAGAGATTGATTTCCCCAGCGAACACGCTGACCAATCGGGCTCATTTGACCGAACAGCTTTTGAGCAAGAGCTTCCTCCAGAACGATGACAGCGCGTTGTTCTTTGTCATCTATCTCGTTGAAAAGTCGCCCTTTTGCCACTTTCAATGTTGATTGCATCGAAAAATAATCAGCAGTGGAGGCAGTGAGGTTGACGCGCTCTTCTTTTTTCGGACCCTTCAAATCAATCGTACTGGAGTTGTAAGGTACGATGTATTCGATGGCAGGACTAATCCTGCCGAGTACCTCCGTATCTTCCACGGTCATATCTTCTGAGGCTATCTCTTCTTTTGTCTCCCAGTTGATGAAGACATTAAACGTGTTTTGCCCGAACTTTTCCATCTCTTCGTTGATGGCTCTCTGTCCGCCTTCACCGAGTGCCGTAACGACAATGACCGATGTAATCCCGATGATGATCCCGAGCATGGTCAAGATCGAGCGCATTTTGTTCGCCCAGATACCCTCCACGGCGGTGTTAAAGCTTTCCATAAAATTCATGTGACAATCACCTCGTCAGACGGCTTGGAGAATATTCGCTCCGTAACCTTTTCATCGCGAATGATCACGCCATCCTTGAAAGTCACAATCCGCTCAGCGTGCTGGGCGATGTCTAATTCGTGGGTAACGAGAATGATCGTAACGCCCTGCGCATGCAGCTCCTGAAACATGGCCATGATTTCGACCCCGGAGCGGCTGTCCAGATTTCCCGTCGGTTCATCTGCCAACAGAATGGCAGGCTTATTGACCAGTGCTCTGGCAATTGCTACACGCTGTTTTTGACCACCGGATAGCTGGGTTGGTTTATGGTCCATGCGCTCAGCCAATCCCACTCTTTTGAGTGCTTCTGTAGCCCGTTTGCGCCGTTCTGAGCGGCTGACATTCGCGTACATCATCGGCAGCTCTACATTGTGCAAGGAGGTAGAGCGGGCGAGTAGATTAAATGATTGGAACACAAAGCCGATCTTTTGGTTGCGAACGACGGCTAGCTCCGTATCCTTCAGGCTGCTGACCTCAATGCCGTCTAGCATGTACGAACCCGAATCAGGACGATCCAGACAGCCCAGCATGTTCATAAACGTCGATTTCCCTGATCCTGATGGCCCCATGATGGCAACGAATTCGCCTTGTTCCACCAGCAGAGAGACACCTTTTAAGATGGGCAGTACGGTATCACCCGTCTTGTATGCTTTCGTCAAGCCTTCTACATGAAGCATCGTCGGCTGACCTCCTTCTTTACGTGTTACATACCCATTGGTGCGCCGCCGCCAGTCATCGGCATGACAGGTGCTCCTTCAGTCAGGGATTCGACAGGGCCTAAAATCACTTGCTCATCGCCGGTAAGTCCAGACTTGACGTGAGTGAACAACTCATTTTCCATACCGGTATCGACCTTTTGCTTTTTCGCAACACCATTAGCAGATACCCAGACAAAGGTACTGCCGTCAGCATCTTGCTGCACAGCTTCGATGGGCACTTGCATGGCATTATCGATTTTTTCGACGGAGATGTTGATGTCCACATGGAAGCCAGGCTTCAAAGCAGATACATCTCCAGATGGCTTGAGGGTGACTTTGACGCGTGTTTTTTCACCTTGCCCCGACTTGGTGGCAGTAGTGGTCGCGGTTGGAGAGATGCGAGCTACTTCCGCATTCAGCTTTTTCTTTCCGAGCGTCACGCCTTCAATCGTGGCAGATTGACCGATTTTGAGCTTGTTGACATCGGATTCGTTGATATCTGCTTCAATCAACAGATTGTTCAGATTGGCAAGGGTCAAAATTTCTGTTCCCTTGTTGACGTATTGACCGTTATCCGCTGCAACGCCAATGACGGTTCCATCCATAGGTGCTACGACGACGCTTTGGACACGTTCTTTATTCAGCTGTGCTTTTTCTACATTCAGCTTGTTGATTTGGGCTTGCTGAGCAGCAATGTCTTCCTTGCGTGGCCCCTTTTGCTTGAGAGCGAGCTGTTGCTTGGCGACATTTAGCGTAGATAGAGCGCTATCCATTTGTGATTTCAACTTGTCCAGTTCTTGCTGAGTAGAAGCGCCAGAAGTGAATAATTGATTCATTCGATCATATTCTCGCTTTGCCGCATCGTATTCACGCTGGGCTTGGGAGACACGTTCTTGGTCTTGTGCGACTTCTTCGGGCTCGTTGCCGATTTGTGCCTTGGCGAGGTTGGCTTTGGCCAATTCCATTTGCGCTTCCAGCTCGAGGATTCGGCTATCGACATCGGACGTGTCGATTTTCGCAATCACTTGTCCCTTTTTCACCTTGTCGCCTTCCTTGACGACAAACTCGCGTAAGGTTCCTGTGACGTTGGCGTACTGTTTGAGCTTGTCTTCTACGGTGACGAGCCCTGATGTCAAAACCTTGCTTTCCAAAGCTGATTTCGTTGGTGCGCCGATGTTGACAGGCATTCCCATAGCTTGTTGCGATCCCATCATAGAAAACGCAACGCCCCCGATGCCCAGGAGGACTACGACGGAACCGATGATCCACCATCGTTTTTTCATGTTCATTCTCCTTGCTTTGGTAAGAACCATATTATTTCATTGCTCGAAAGGTTTTTACGGTAGTACTGGAAAAAGGTAACATGAAATGCCGAGTGTTCACATTTTGGACATAATTAAGTGCATTTTGATACGTTTTGTCGGAAAGTTCTTTGCCGCCAATTGCCGTGATATCATAGAAAGAGATGAGATGACGTTCCTCGGAGGGGAGCTATGAACAAAACGATTCGTTTTGATTACGCCAACGCTCGAGCCTTTGTCAAACAGCATGAGTGGGAGCAGCTTTCTCCAGCGATCGAAATTGCGCATCAAATGCTTCATTCAAGGACTGGACCAGGCAAGGATTATCTTGGGTGGGTCGATTGGCCGGAACAATACGACCGGGATGAGTATGAGCGAATTCGCCAAGCGTCAGCACGGATTCAATCGAATTCGGATGTGCTTCTGGTGATTGGCATCGGAGGCTCGTATCTAGGGGCAAAAGCGGTGCTTGACATTTTGGGCCACAGCTTCTACAATTTGCTGCCGAAGTCCAAGCGGCGTTTTCCAGAGATTTATTTTGTGGGCAACAATATTAGTCCGATTTATATCTCTCATCTGATGGACGTATTAGAAGGAAAAAATGTGTCCGTCAACGTCATCTCAAAATCGGGCACGACGACAGAGCCAGCTATCGCGTTTCGACTTTTTCGGGAATGGCTGGAAAAGAAATACGGACGTGAAGAGGCCAAAAAACGAATTTACATTACGACCGATAAACAGCGGGGCGCCCTGAAAAAGCTGGCGGATGACGAGGGCTATGAGTGCTTTGTCATTCCGGATGATATCGGTGGGCGGTATTCAGTCCTGACCGCGGTAGGATTGTTGCCGATCGCGGTAAGCGGGGCGAACATGGATGCACTCATGCAAGGGGCTAGGGATGCACGCGAACGTTACATGGTCATGGATTTGCGTGATAATCCGTGCTATCAGTATGCGGCGATTCGCAATGCACTCTATCGAAAAGGCAAGACAGTGGAGCTGTTGGTCAGCTATGAACCGCAGTTTCGCTACTTTGCGGAGTGGTGGAAGCAGCTCTTCGGGGAATCGGAGGGCAAGGATGGCAAAGGAATTTTTCCGGCTTCTGCCGAGTTTTCAACAGACTTGCATTCGTTGGGCCAATACATACAGGACGGTATGAGGCATTTGTTTGAGACCGTTGTGTCTGTGACGAAGCCCGCTGTGGATTTGACTGTTCAGGAGGACCCCGCTGACGTCGACGGATTGAATTTTTTGACCGGAAAACGAATGGGGTATGTCAATAAAAAGGCTTTCGAGGGAACGGTGCTGGCCCATGTGGACGGCGGCGTACCGAATCTGCTTGTGGAAATACCGGAGGCGACAGCTTACTATCTCGGCGGACTGATTTACTTTTTTGAAAAGGCATGCGGAATTAGCGGCTATTTGCTGGGCGTCAATCCGTTTGATCAGCCAGGGGTGGAGGCGTACAAAGCCAATATGTTTGCCTTGCTGGGTAAGCCGGGCTACGAGCGGCAGAAAGCGGAACTGGAGGCTAGATTGCGCGAGAATAAGACGTATTTGACCGTTAAGGAGACAGCCGCCTATTTGGAGCTTCCCGAGACGTTTATTATGGAAAAAATCAAGCAGGGGCGCATCCGTGCTGTCCATGACGGGAATGAGTACATCATCAACAAAGAGCAATTTAATCATCATCTGGAGGAAATTCGCAAGCTTCGGGAGTTCGAGGATGCTGCACGTCATGACCCGATTCCAGAGAGCTACGATGTGAAGGATGAGGATTAACCAGCGGACGTGCTTGTCAGATGGTTGCAAACAGGACTATACTTACAAAGGAATATCATAATGAACAAGCAACTTGGGGAGTCCTTCATGCGGGGCTGAGAGGATGGAAGCAATCGATCATCGACCCATTGCACCTGATCCGGATCATGCCGGCGCAGGGATACGGTTGCCGGCAGACAGCGCTTTTGGCTTATTGTTATCTATGCGTATGTAGCCCACCTTTTCCTGCTATTGGAATTGGTGGGCTTTTTATTATGAGGTGGACATGTGGCTGTAGTGGAGAGAAGAATATTTCCAGTCTAGGCTCCAGGCTCCGTCCTGCTGGGGGCGGGGACTGCCCGCTCCGAAGGGATTCGCGGGGAAACGCAAAAGTGGTAGCCGCTTCGTAGCATGGGCACGTTGCGTTTCTGTTGCCCGCGAATCCCTTCTCCGTTCGGTAGGACTCCACAAGTCGCTACGTCTGGAAATATTCTTCTCTGGCGTAACTGATTGCGTTCTTCATTAATTAAAAATCTTTAGGAATCGGATAACACGAAAAGCTCGTAGAGGAAACAGGAGAAATAAGCGAAGATCTTAGGGACACCGACCGAGACGGAATGCAAAAAGCGAAACACGACTTTAAGCGTCCACCTCTGAAACACATCCTTGAAGATACCACTTTGGACGCGGTTTCGCTTTTTGCATGGAGTCGTGCAGTCAATCCCTCAGGGGGTGACCCTAGAAGCTGAGCGTTTTCTCCTGTTTCCTCCACGCCACAACAGCAACGTACAAGACCTTTTTAGTCAACATGGTGAGGAGAGAAAAAAGATGAGTGATTGTCTGGTAGTGGGTGGAGGAATCATCGGATTGAGCTTGGCATATGAGCTGTCACGGCGCGGGGTGAGCGTTACCTTGGTCGAGCAGGGCGAATGGGGAGGGCAGGCGTCTTCCGCTGCGGCCGGAATGCTTGCTCCTTTGAAGGAATTCACGGCACCTGGACCCATGCTCGATTTGGGCATGGAGTCACTAGCCCTATACCCGGAATGGGCAGCTGAGCTGGAGGAATTGACTGGTGGAGATGTACAGCTAAGCCTGGATGGGTTGCTGACCGTCGCGTTACATGAGGAAGAAGTCCAACAGCTCACAGACAAGTACCGTTGGCAAAAAGAAGCGGGACATGCTGTGCAATGGCTCTCGAATACAGCGCAAGTGAAAGAGGTAGAGCCGCTTCTGACCGATCAAGTGCAAGCGGCCATCTATTCGCCGTACGAAGGACACATCAACAATCGAATGCTTCTTCGCGCCTTGGCTACGGCTTGCCAATTGCAAGGAGTAAAGCTGTTATCTGGCTGTGTGGTGAGCGGCATTGCGGTCAAAGGCGGAAAAGTGATCGGAATCGAGACTTCTACAGGGTCACTGCGTGCCGCACAGACGGTGATTTCCTCGGGAGCGTGGGTTGGAATGATGCTGGAGATGCTTGGTGTTTCCGTGCCGATTCGCCCTGTACGTGGACAGATTGCGGCCGTCTCGTCCGTGGGCATTCCGTTGCGAACGGTGATTTTTGGAACGACAGGCTACATCACTCCGAAAAAGGATGGAAAAATTGTCATTGGTGCGACTGAGGATGAGAGTGGCTTCCAACGGGACGTCACAATGGCGGGGTTAGCCAGTATCCTGCAAGGGACCATGCCGTATGTTCCTGCGCTACACTCTGCTACCTTTCTGGAGGCTTGGGGTGGACTTCGACCTGCGACACAAGATGGCAAGCCACTCTTGGGCCCCGTTCCTGGCTGGGAAGGACTGTCGATTGCAGGTGGACATTTTCGCAATGGTATCCTGCTTTCTCCCGTCACAGCTAAATCGATGGCGGACTTTGTGGAAAAAGGGGAGACGGAGCGCCTTTTGCCATTTTTACCTGCCCGCTTTCTGTAAATTGGGCTAGTCTCGCCTAGATTCCGGTAACCTCCCCATGGGCACTTGTATATGGTAATAAAGAAACACCAGAAGGGGAGGAGTTTCCATGCAGTCTGATTCTCAAAAAAACCTGTATCAGGCTGACATTCAATTTGTCAGCCTGTTAAAGGATATGCGAGAAAATGTGCACAACATCTGCAAGGAGCACGTGGAGAAAAAAGTGCGCATCGAAGCAATTGACGGGCAAGTGTTTGAAGGCGTCATTGTCGATTATGATGATCAGAACGTATACGTAGAAGTTGTAGACGAGGATGCGGAGGAAGAAGATTTCCAGGAGTATGGTTATGAAGACTATGAGGACTACAACCCTTATCAAGTGATGGAGGTAGCTAGTCGTCAACCGTATGGAGGATGGGGACAATATCCTGATTATTACTACCAGTATGTGAGCTACAATCCGTATGCAGGCTATCCTCCCTATGGCGATCTCAGTCCTTATGGCGGCAACAATCCATTCTATCCGCAGGTAAGTCCCTATGGCGATGAGTACAATCCATACAATCAGATCAGTCCTTTTGGCAGTTCCAACAACGCACGGGTTAGCCCGTATAGCAGCAGCAACCGTCCCGCACCCCAAGTCAGCCCATATAGCAGCAGTAATCGTCCCGCGCCCCAAGTCAGTCCGTATAGCGAGCAGAAGCCGCAGGTAAGTCCTTGGGAGCAAAATCTATCGCCATTTCCACCATTCCCGCCGTATCCGCCATTTTTTTGTCCGCCGCCACCACCACCCCCACCGCCATATGTTTTGCCAAAAGTTCAAGGGAGAAGAAGACGCAAAAAATGCCGGAACGGACGTAAAATCATTCCACTGGCGCTCTATACACTCCTGACGATTGTCTTGATTTAATGGTGGGGAATTTACAAGCCTCTCAAGGCCATCACGGCTTAAGAGGCTTGCTGCTTTTTGTAGATGTGAGAGTACAACCTCGTCTTTTGTCACACACTACGAACAAAACGGTGGACGTTTCTCACAGAATAAATAAAGGCAGGGATTGAAGATGAAAGAAATAAACAGCAGCTTGCCAGGCACGCGGGCGACATTTGGCTATTTTCGTGAAGCGCTTCAGCCGCATTTTACATTATCCAACTGGGATTATGAGCAAGGGTACTTCGACCGGGCGCTGGATGATAAAAATACGGTCTTTTTGCGCTTGCCTGTAAAAGTATTGCAAGGCGAGCTCGACAGCCCGGATGCATGGCTGGAACTCGGGCGGCCGTTTGTGATCCGACATGTGTACCAGACTGGGGTAGAGGAAGATATCGGCTACACGGAGGCGCTCGCTTCGGGTTTGATGAATCAGTTTCAGGAGCCGATAGACAAGGACGCGCAGGTTGATTCGAGATGGATTCGAAAAGCAGAGGCGGTTGTCAAAGAGCTGGAGAATCGCCTTGCGTGAGACAGGCCGTTGATAGGCCTGTTTTTTTCTTGTTCATGGCAGGGAAAATATAGGTGGCTAAAGAATGGTAGCACATGGAAAAAGCGAGGTGGAAATATGGCCTGGTACCATGCAGTGGCGAAATGGTATTGGAAAATCCGCAAGCCTCTCACCTTGGGCGTTCGTGTCATTGTAACGGATGAAGAAAAGGGAGTCTTGTTAATTCGGCATACGTATGTCCATGGCTGGTATTTGCCGGGAGGAGGGGTAGAGCGAGGAGAGTCGTTTGGGGATGCTGCTCGCAGGGAGTTGTGGGAGGAGTGCGGAATACGAGCGGACGGACTTACCCTCTGCCATCTTTTTTACAGTGAGCGGGAAGGGAAACGAGACCACATTGCCTTGTATCATGTCGACCTCACACCTGGCCAAGAATTGCATAAGGATGACAAAGAAGTAGCGGAAATGAGCTTTTTCGCATGGGATGAGCTTCCTCGGGAAATATCACCAGCTACAGAGAGACGTTTATCTCAATTTCGCAAGCAGTCTTTTCAGAGTGACCGCTGGTGACACGTGTTATGCAAGTCGATTTTTCCTATGGTATAGTGAGAACAAACAACAGAGCGTATATGACCGCTTGTAAGGATAAAAGTGAGGGCAGACCAGCATGAAGATTGCGACTGTACTGCGAAATGACGATTATACACGAGAAGTGGAACAAGCATTAAAAGAAAAGCTGCATGCAGCCAATAGCCCGTTTACCTTTGTGAAGGGACCAGGTGAGCAACCGGATATGGTGTTGTCCATCGGGGGAGACGGGACACTTTTGGAGGCCGTGCATCAATACGGGATCGAGCCGTCTTATGTAGGGATTCATACGGGACATCTCGGCTTCTATGCGGACTGGCGTCCCGAGGAGCTGGACGAATTCGTTGAGCGTCTGATGAACGATGAGCCTCTGATCGCGGAATACCCGACGGTCCAATGCAGAATCAGCACAAGAGATGGAAAGCAGTACGAAAAGTGGGCGTTGAATGAAATGGTTTTGCGTAACGCGAATCTGTCTACGTTGGTGTCATGCGTCTATATAAATGGCGATGAGCTGGAGACGTTTCGCGGCGACGGCTTGATTGTTTCATCACCGTCAGGAAGTACCGCCTACAACAAGGCGGTGGATGGAGCGATTGTTCACCCGTCCATTGAGGCGATTCAGTTGTCCGAGATCGCTTCGATCAATAACCAAGCATATCGGACGATCAACAGCTCGCTCGTATTGCCGAAGCATCATGAAGTAGAGCTGATCGTCATGAATCCCGAGATTATGATCGGCTTGGATCGCGAACAGGCAGTATGGAGAGATGTGTGTTCCATTCGTTGCCGAGTGGGTCCAGACAAAGTGAAATTCGCCCGCTACAAGCGACTGACATTTTGGGGGCGGGTTCGCAATTCGTTTATATCCGGATAGAGAAAGCGTTGGGGAGGGGAACCAAATGAAAAAAGTAGGAACACTGCAGACCATTTTCCGTCATCCTGTCAAAGGAATGCGAGGGGAAGAGCTTGCATCAAGTACGGTCGATGAATTTGGCTTGTATGGAGACCGTGCCTATTATTTTTTGGATAATGCCCGTCAAGGTAAGTATCTCAGTGCGGATGTTGTGCCCGCTCTTATCGGGTATCATGCCAGCATGAGCGAAGGGACAGGAAAAGAAGCGTACCCGCCGATTCGGATTGAAGCTCGAGATGGCAGTGTACATACGTGGGATGATACTTTTTTTGCCCATGTCGCGGAGACGGCGAAGCGCTCCATTACACCGATGATTAGTAGTCCGCAAGAAGGCGGCGTGAACTGGGAAGACCACATTCTGCTGGTCACGGATGCATCTCTCAGAGAGATCGCGCGGCAGATTGGGGCAGAACAGGTAGATCCACGACGCTTTCGGGGGAATTTGGTCGTTGTTCTGGAGGATGATGAGCCGTTCGCGGAAGACAAATGGCTGGGCAAACAGATCAAAATCAATGATGTGACCTTGCAAGTCAACAAGCACTGCGAACGCTGTGTATATGTCAATATCGACCCAGAAACGTTGGCGATGACTCCTGCCGTATTGAAGGCATGCGTCAAGCGTCACAACAATCACTTCGGTGTCTATGCTTCGGTTGTCACGGCAGGCAGTGTGTCGCAAGGCGATGACGTTTTTTTAGTAGAGATGGGAGTGACGGGGCATGACAGCTAGCCCTTTGGAAAAGGTTCGCAGCTATGTACAACGCTATGATTCGAGCATCGAGCCGATTTTGTTTGAACAGCCGTTGCCTACGTCTGAAGTGGCTGCACAGGCATTAGGTGTCGAGATCGGCCAAATCGCAAAGTCGATCTTGTTTCGGGTAGATGAGAAGTTCGCCTTGTTTGTAGCAGCAGGCGATGTACGTGTCCATCCCAAGCAAGTGAAGGCAGCGTTTGGACAAGGAAAGCCGAAGATGGCTTCGCCGGAAGAGGTAGAAAAAATGACAGGCTTCCGTGTTGGAGCGGTTTGTCCATTTGCCTTGCAGGAAGAAGTGCCTGTATTTGTGGATCTGTCCTTGAAGCGTTTCCCGGTGGTTTATACGGCTGCTGGTATAGCAGAATCGCTTTTACCTGTCTCTTATGAAGCCTTGGTGGAGATGACAGGGGCGAAGGAAATCAATGCAGCTTCGGCAGAAGGGAACCCATTATGAAAAAATATGTAGTCTCCATCGCAGTAACAGCTATGGTTGTAGTCGCTGCTCTTACCGTATTCGGAATGTCTAACCAAACGACTGCAATTGAAAACAGCATCTCCCATTCTGCTTCCTCGTTTAAAGAGATGACAACCGAGACGTACTTGAGTAATTACAACAAACGAAAAGAAGAATTAGCTGTGAAGGGTATTCATACGCTGCCCTTTCAGCTTGAGCTAGAAAAGAAAACGAACTTCTATCGCTTTTATTATCCAAAACAAGAAAACACGGCAAACGAAAAAGCGATATGGGTAAGCGTCATGCTGAGCGGCGATCAAAAAACAATAAACGGTATCATGTATGAAGGGGTTCCTGACGTTCATACAGTGAAAGCGATGATCCAAGCTACCGGACTTACCTGGACTCCGGAGCTGGATCAGTTCATTGCAGTTACCAACGTTGCAAAAACGCCAAAAGAAATGGTAGTTTCCGATGTGAAAGTAACGATCGAAGGAACGTCAGAACAAATAAAAGTAATGGTTGACCCTGTGAAATTAGAAGCTCCGAAAAAATTGTGATTCCTGAATGAAAAAGTGGTTGGCAGGAGGTTATGGCTGCGCAACCACTTTTTGTTTTCTGCTGTCGTTTAGCTGTAAGGAGAGGACTCGCGTTTCTGAACGATTTGGAATAGCTTCACGTAAAGAACCGCGCTCAACAGAGCACATAACAAGATGAACGTGAAAACGCCAATCGGCATGATCCACTCTGAAAGAATGACGGTCACGGGAGCGAGGAAGCGGCCGAGGGAGTACTGCAGGTTAGCGGCACCCATGTACTGTCCTCGTGCATGTTCTGGTGCGTATTTGCTTACGAAGCTCTGCTCGACCGGAGTTCGCATCACTTCCCCTACTGTAAAAATGACCACGCATCCAAACAACAGCCAAGCATTCGTCGTGAATCCCACCAAATACATGCCCACACCAAACAGCGAGGAGGATAAGAGGAAGACATTCCGGTCGCTCCAGTGCTCGAACCATTTGGTAACAGGCAGGGCGCACAGAACAAACAGAAGGCCGCTTATACCCACCATCCATCCGAAAATCTCCGTACTGCTAAGCGAAAGCGACCAGGCATTCCACGAAAGCAGTGTCTGCGCTGGGACGAACTCTTTTACATAGACCGCCAAAAATAAATCGAGCTGCACGATTGCAATCGTAATCAGCATGCCTGCGAGAATATAGATGGCGAAGGCTTTGTCGCTTAGAATGACGGCGTAGCTCTGCCATTGCTCCTTCATAACGGAAGGGAAATGGATGGAGGCGACAGAGCTTTTAACGGACTGTGGCAGTGTCTCTCTCACATTGATCCAGATCGCGATCGAATACAAAAAAGTGACAAGCGCACAAGTCCACAGCAGCTCACTGCGGTATTGAAAGAAAAAGATGGCCCCCAGAGCGGGTCCCAATACGGCGCCAATGTTCATGGCTGTTACAAAGGTAGCGAAGATTTTGCGTCTGTCTTTTTCTGAGGTGAGATCAGCAACCATCGCAGAACTCGCCGGGCTGTATACCGCTTTGCCAAGCCCGATTCCAATAAACGCAAGATAATCGATCCAAGAAGAGAGGGAGAAGGCAAACAGGACAAACATGCCTGCCTGCAAAAACGCTCCTGACAGCATGACATATCGACGACCAAAGCGATCAGCCAAATAGCCGCCAAAAAGATTGCCGATCATACTCATAATCGGTGGCACTGTCATGAGTAACCCGGCAACATTTTTGCCAAAGGTATCACTAAAGTGGAGGGTAAGAAAGGGAAAGTACATCCAAAACAATAGGTTGAAAAGCGTCTCGCCGATCAATCTGGTCTTCAGGTTCAGATCCCATGACAGCCATTGCACAGCAGGTTTACCTCCTGTTTTTTGATTCCCTGGCCAGGTACACCTACTTTAGTGGAAATTTTCAAAAAGATATAGACTTATAATCATCCGTCGGTTACACTAATATCATAAGGGCTAAGGGATTAGACCCTGGCTTAAGATGTGCCACTTTTAAGTATTCGCTTCCTTCATAACAAATAAGCCGACACTTCCTTTTGTAAGGGGTGTCGGCTTTTCGCATGCTGTTACTTGACCATCCATTGATAAAAATGAACGTCGTGCCACTCTCCAAACTTGAATCCCACCTCTTGAAACTTCCCTGCCAAGGTAAAGCCGAACTTCTCGTGCAGCTTCACGCTGGCGTCATTGCCGCCTACGATTCCGCTTACGATCGTGTGGTATTCGAGTTGTCTGGCACGCTCCAGAATTGCACTCATCAAGGTAGTGCCGACACCTTTCCCGCTTTGATCAGGGGCGATATAAATAGACAGTTCAACAGATTTTTGATAGGCGGGCTTCTCACGGAAAACGGACAGGCTGCAATATCCGATTACTTTCCCTTCCGATTCGGCGACGATGATCGGATGTCTGTCACCGTGCTTATGAAACCACACTTCGCGCTGGGCAAGCGTCTGTGGCTCCAAGTCAAATGTCGCAACCAGATTTTCCACCGCGTAGTTGTAAATAGCAAGCATAGCGGGTAGGTCACCCACAACTGCGTCTCTGATCTGTAGCATGATATTCTCTCCTCATGTTGGTTGGTAGGACTTGTTGAACGATTCGAACTAATTCTAGCGTACGGCCTCGTAAACCTGCCGCAGGTTTGTAAAGCCTAGGGATTGTGCTTTCATCAAATACTTCGCCCAGAGCGTACCAGCGGCAACAGCGTCACAGTAAGCGTGATGCCTGCGTGAGATCGGGATATCGTGTGCCGCACAGAGGGCGTCCAGCGAGCCGTTGCCAATCGGATTATTTAACAATCGGATGAGCAGCATCGTATCCAGCATGCGATGGGTAAACGGACGCCGGCTCGTTTTCCAAAGTCCAGATCGTAAAAATTCACGCTCATGGCGAGAATGATGGGCAACGAGCGGACGATCTCCAACGAATTGAAAAAAACGGGACAAAGCCTCTAACAGCTCAGGGGCATCGGCAACCATATCATCGGTAATCCCGGTGAGAGAGCGGATGTGAGGAGGAATCGTCCGACCGGGATTGACCAACGTATAAAAAGAGTCGCCGAGGAGGAGGTGTTCTCCTCTCATGGCGACTGCTCCCATCGATATAATCGCGTCTCCGTGATCGGGATAAAAACCGGTCGTTTCCAGATCGATGACGACAACCTCCAGATCGTGTAGAGGAATATCGGCACTGGAATCGACTGGTTTATTCACTTTTGAGATAGAGCGCAAATAGGCGATGTGCTGTTTGTCATCTGCTATAGGTGACATAGCCCGGCTCATATGCCAAATGCGACCGAATAAGTCCCATTTTGCCACGCAATCTCCTCCTATCCCCCAAAAACGGATGGGAGCTTTTCTGTCATTTTTTGCAGACGGATCGCCAGCTTCATCGACTGTTTTACCATCACTTGGGTGTCAGGAGACAGCTCCCCTAGTTTGATATAGCTATTACTCGTGTATTGCCCATCTTCCCAATGGAGAGGAGCGATCAGTCGCAAACCTTGAATTTGCCGGAAGTATGCGGCTACCTCGTCACAAAAGCTTTTGCTCCAGACTCCTTTTTCACCGAGTTGGTCGAGTCGCTCCAAGGTAGAACTGGCAAAGATGCCATGCGCCAAGGCAAAATGCCGTACGCAATTCACCAGTGGCAAATAAATGCCGTACTTCACATTGATGGCGCCGCGGAAGCGTCCATGGACCTCAGGTAAAACTCTGCCGAAGATTCCGAGTGGCACCCGATAATGCAACGTATTGCTCACCAGTCGATTCAGCAAGAAGACGTTCCCTGCAAGCAATTGACGGAAGCGGTCATGGACGGGAGTAAAAATGGCGGATTCGCCCCATAAGACACGCACGTCACTTGCGAGCAGTAAATAACGGGCGTTCTCCCAGATGGGGTGAGAGACCCATCTGTCTATTTGGTCCAGCCATTGTTCGGTGCTGCCTCGCCATTTGGGGGAGAGGCAAGTCACATTCCCTTGGCAGGGAGGATAGCCAGCTACCTCCAAACCAGCAACGATCGTCGCCCCCAGCAATTGAAAATAGCCATGTATCTTTTCAGTTTCCTGCTCGCCCAGATGATCTGGCAGTTGGTAGACAAGGCCGTTATCCTGATCGCTGATGAGTGCTTGCTCAGATCGGCCTCCACTGCCGAATTGCAGAAAGGCAAAGGGGACGGGAGGGGTGCCCAAGCCTCTTTTGGCAAGATCGTTCACTGCGAGGAGCACCCCTTGTCGAATGAGATTGTCGTGAATCAGATTGACGACGATAGAAAAGGGAGCCAACTCCCCTGCGCGATTCAATGGACGCAACGGAGTAGGGTCCAACAATTCTCGTCGCAACAAGGCCAGCTCGTCAAAGGAGTCAACGTTCCGTATTTTTTCCACTTGTTCAGGTGAGAGAGTGAGAGGTGCTGCTTTGGGTAGGTGCAGCCGGTCGTACGCGTTCAGGCTGGAGTAGTTCGGGATAGCCGTATCCCCCGTGTTCGCTAAGGTCAAGACCAACCACCTCTTCCTCTTCAGTAACTCGCAGGCCAATGGTTACTTTTAATACATACAAAATGATGAAGGCTATTATGAAAACATAGAGCGCGGAGCCAGCCAAGCCCAAGGCCTGAACCCCTAACTGATGCAGACCGCCGCCATAAAACAGCCCAGGACCGCCAACGCCGACCTTTTCGGCAAGCTCCGGGGTAGCGAATAAACCCGTGGACAACGTTCCCCAAATGCCAGCCACCCCATGCACGGAAAAAGCAAAGACAGGATCATCAATCCCCATGCGGTCAAACCAAATGGATGTATAGAATGTGAGAATACCTGACACAGCACCGATCACGACAGCTGCCCACGGATCGACGAAGGCGCAGGATGCTGTAATCGCGACGAGAGCAGCGAGGACGCCGTTGAGCATGCTTGGAATATCTGCTTTTCCCATGACGATCCAGGAGATAGCGAGAGCGGCGACAGCGCCTGCTGCGGTAGCGAGATTGGTAGTAACGGCGATATAGCCGAAAAATCCTGATGTGCTGCCGAGCGTGGAGCCGGCGTTAAAGCCAAACCAGCCGATCCAAAGAAACAGAACACCTAAGACAGAGTAGACCTGATTGTGACCAGGAATCAGATTGGAGCTGCCGTCGCGATTGTATTTTCCAATACGAGGCTTCAAAAGGATAGTGGCGACGAGTGCGACGATGGCACCTTGGAGATGGACAACTGTAGAACCAGCGAAGTCTTGCATTCCGAGCTGTGCCAACCAACCGCCGCCCCATACCCAGTGACCGACGACAGGATAGATGAGGACAGTAAACAGTACGCTGAAAATAAAATAAATGGACAGCTTGGCGCGTTCAGCAAAACCGCCCCAGGCGATCGCGAGTGAAACGGCTGCAAAAGCGAGTTGAAAGAGGAAGAGAATCGAGATAGGAACAGTTGCAGCGGAAAAAGCGGAGAAAGCGTCTTTTTGCATGCCGTCAAAAAAGAATCCGGAAAGTCCGATGAAAGAGTTGCCGTCTCCAAACGTCAGCCCAAAGCCCAACGCCCAAAAGGCAATCGAGCAGATGCCGAAGGTAAGGACCGTTTTGCCTGCGACGTGACCAGCGTTTTTCATGCGAGTAGAACCAGCTTCCAGCAGGGCGAATCCAACCTGCATGAGAATGACCAGAATGGCCGAGACCATGACCCATGTGGCGTCAATGGCAGACGAGAGACTTGCGACAGTAGGTTCCATCCTATCCACCTCTTTTCTGTGTCACATAACCTGACACTACTTTTATTTATGTCAGATTATATGACATGGAAATTCTAGTTGCAATTGTTTTTTTGCAAATAATGAGAAAACACCAATCCTTCCGTCTTAAGCAGAGGAGGATTGGTGTTGTGCGGTTGGTTTTCGTTTTTCAATCAGGAAGCCTGCGAAGCTCATGGCAGCGAGGAATAGTCCACTGACGAGGAAAAGCTGCTCGACTGGCCATTTGCCCATCCAGATTGCACCCAGGCTGCTGGACAATGTACAAAAGAAGGTGAACATGAGCATGTTGATCGCAAAAATTTTGCCTGTACTGTTGCTGGACGCTTTGATTTGAATGGCAGTTACGGTCGGGATACCAATGAGCGGCCCTCCGATCCCTGCCACGGCAGCTCCGAGGAAGGCAATCCAGTGAGCGGTGCCTCCTGTCGTAAGCAACAGGAATCCGACTGCCTGAAACACCCATCCAATCAAAATCACAAACAAATACCGAGTGTAGAACGAGCGAGCCATGTGCAGGCTTCCCAGCAAGTTCCCAATCCCGTAAAAGCCCAACAAGACAGCTAATGTACTTCCGTTTCCTTGCTGCATGCGCTCTGCCATAAACGGGAAGCCCACCGTGTAAGTGACTTGCCAGACGAGAAAGCCCATATTGCTAAAGAGAAGAATCAAGAACAGAACACGATTTTGTTTTAGCTCCTGTAAACCTGAGGCAATATCCCGGGCGTACTGGCTGGGTGTCATTTTCGTAGCAGATACTCGTTGTTGATCGGTCAACGAAATACGGATGGCATAAAGGAACAAGACGGAGATCAAATAGCTGCCTGCGTTGACAAAAAACAAAGTAGACAGCGGCATGATCGAAGCGACCAGTCCTATCGACATTGGCGCAATAATCCGAATCGTTCGGAAAGTTGTATCCAAGATGGCATTTGCTCGCCCTAGCTGCTCTTGGGGAACCACTGATTTGAGTGCAACGGTCCGTGCTGGCTGAAACAGACTGGAGAACAACCCCAACAAGAATTGGGCTGCCAGAAAAAAGGCAAACTCTTCTACACCCATGTAGACCAGGATGCCAACCGTGATCGCGACAACAATTCGCGCAACATCCGCACCTACCATAAGCATGCGTGGGCTGTACCGATCAGCCATAACCCCGCCGACGAGGTAAAACATGAGACCTGCCACCATTTCCGGGATTGCGAGCAGGCTCAGGACCGTACCCGATTTGGTTGCTTGGAGCAAATACCAGAGTAATGCGAAGCTGTAGCAATGATCACCGATGCTTGCCGTCATTTGCGCAAGCCAAAGCTTGAGGAACGAACTGTTTTTCCATAAAGATGAGGATGAATCCACGTTGACCCTCTCCGTCCTGCTGACTGCGATAAAATGAATTTGACCATAGCGTAGCAAGGCGAAGAGGGAAAGTAAAGGACTCATGCTTGTGAGGTTACATTTAATTTACCCGTCCTCAAAACAAAGAGAAAATAGGCGATAAGAAAAGTGAAGGAGGCGAAGATGCTGACCCCCGCGAATCCAAAAATAGAATACAAACTGCCTGCGAAAGAAGAGGCAATAAAAGTCCCTATGTACATGCAAGCGTTGGCCAAGCTCGATATGGTACCTCGCGAGGTGTCGGACAATGATTGCAAGTATCCCATCAGGACAGGCACGAGTACACCGCCGAAGCAGTACATGAAGAAGAGGACAACCTGCAAAAAGCCGACTCCCGGTATGTAAGGCAAAACAAGATAAAGCAGGGCGCTGCCCAGAAATCCAACGGTCAAAATCGTATTTCTCTTCCAACGCTCAAGCAACCAACCACTGAGTAAGCTGCCAACGGTGTTGCCAAGCCCGATAACTAATGTGATCAAGCCAATTTCGGTAACGGATTGCTGATATTGATCGGAAAGCCATACGCCATAGAATGAAAAGACTGCATAGACACCCGTCATGAAAACGAAATAGCCGATAAAGCTGCGTGACGCTTGAGGCAGTCGCAACAGATCCTTGTAACGCGCAAAAATAGCAACTCGGGCGTTGGTTATTCCAATTCCGGCTATGGAGGTAGGAGGCAATAAATCAGGAAGTTTTCGGATTATGAGTATAAAAGCTCCGAGAGAAGCAATTCCTACAGCCAAAAAAGGAAACGACCAATGATAAGCGGACAGAAAACTGCCTATAGGTACACCGATCACTTGGGAAACCGAAAGACCTGCCATGACAATCCCCATAGCTTTTCCGATACGAGCAGAGGGAAACAAAACAGGAATGGCAGCCCACACTTGAGGACCGATAAAGGCAGAACAGATTCCAGCAAGGAAGCGAAAGAAAAGCATTGCGGTGAAACCAGGCGCAAAGGCGCATGCAAGTGTGGAAATTGCAAATCCGAGCATACCGACAGCCATCACATGTTTCCTGTTTTGATTATCTGATAGCGGACCGGCGACTAAAGCGGCCAAAGCAAATCCGAGAGCATAAGTTCCGATCAGCCAGGCTGCCTGGTTAGTAGATACGTGATATAACTCTCGCAAGGTTGGCAGCAGTGGGCTGATAATAAATGTATTTGTCCCGATCAAAAACATGGTGAAGAAAAAAATCATCAAATATAAGCGTTCCATAAAAATCTCTCCTCATAGTTTTGATGTTCTATAGTTAAATAACTTTTTAACTAACGGGCAAAAAAAGGATACCAATCACAAGGTATCTAAAAAGCCAGGCAATATTTGATCAAATGTCTCTTTATAAATCCGCATGTACCGTGTTTGCCCTTCCTTTCTGACTTTGATCAGTCCTGCTTCTCGAAGTGTCCGGAAATGGTAGGAAGCATTCGACTTCGAAGTATCGCAAGTTACGCCCACTTCCGTGCAATTCAGCTCTTTTCCGGAATGGTACAGCATTTTCAAGATAGCTAGTCGTGTCTCATCAGCCAATGCTTTAAAAATCTTGACGCGCTTTTCGGTGAGTTCGAGTTGTTCAATATTCATAAAACTATATTACTAAGGAATCTTTATCCAAGCAACTATTTCATCTGCTTTTTTTATTTCTGATTTTGCAAACCTTGGTTATTATGCTGATACTGCTTGGATGAGCCTTGGTTGTCATCGGTATGCGTATCATCCGCAACCGTACTGCTGGTAAGCCCTGCAACAGCCAAGCCTTTTTGGTTCAAGTTTTTCGCGCTTTTGAATTTGGACATGGTACGACCCCCTGTTCGATAATGGATGCTTCTTTAAGATGTCTTGTTTCGAAAGGGAGTAGTCATCCTCATTTTCCTAGCTGGATGTTGAGGTATACTATAAAAAACGAGCATGCGTCAGGGAGGGTGGGAGCGGATGGCAGGGTGTGTCATGATTGTGGAAGGAAAGACAGACAAGGAACGCTTGCTTCGGGTGCTGGCTGAGCCTGTCACCATTCTTTGTACGTACGGTTCCTACAGCTTGGAAAAGGGGGAGAAGTTGCTCACCCAAACGGAAGCGGCAGATGCAGATGAGATATACATATTTACAGATGAAGATGATAGCGGGAAAAAATTGCGGACGAAATTACGCGAAGATTTTCCGGATGCGATACACTTGCATACGCCGAAAATATACAGAGAGGTTGCTGACACGCCGTTTTCGGTACTGGCGGAAATTCTGGAGCGAGCAGGCTTTGCGGTTACTGTGCCTCATCCTGATCTTGGAGAGCGGTAAGGGGATAAAACACCGTTTCATCGGCTATAACAGTAGTAAATGGAATGGTGGAGGTGCGAGGAAATTGCGTAGTTTGATAACGTTTTTTAATCGAATGAACATTATGGTGTGGCTAGTAGGTATCTTTGTTGCTCACGCCGCGCTCTACCTGGTGCTGGGGACAGCGACGTGGCTGGCTACCTCGCTTTTGGCAACTGCGTTCTACGGCATTATTTTATTGGTAGGCAAATTAATTGCCAGCCGGTATCCAGACAAGGAAGAAAGCAGATGAAAGCCGGCGTGCAAGCAGCCGGCTTTTTACCAACCCAAGAATTGCATGAGCAAAATTAACCCACCCAATACCCAGACGTAAATAGCGAAGCCCTTCATGGAGCCTGTACTGATGATGGTAAGCATCCAGCGAATGGCTACATATCCAGCTAGTCCGGCAAACATGGTGCCCACGAGCATCGGGATCAATAATGCTGTCTCAAGCGGTGTTTCTACGAGCTTGACTGTTTGTAAGACACAAGCACCTAGAATCGCGGGCAAGGATATTAAAAACGAAAAGCGTGCAGCGTCAGCACGGTCGATTCCGCGCAGGAGGGCACCGGCAATCGTCAGCCCTGAGCGGGAAATAGCAGGCAGAATCGCAGCACCTTGCAGTGTTCCGATGATGAGGGCGTCCGTGTAGTTGATTTCCTCGAATTTTCGATTGCCGCGGCGCATGGACTCCACCGCCCAGAGGATCGCGCCTGTCACAAGAAATTCCCACCCGATCGTAATGCCTGTTTGGGAGATTTCTTCAAAATAGTCTTCAAATGCCAGTCCGATCACGGCAGTAGGGATCGTGCCTACGACCAATAGTTTTGTCAGCTTGCTCATCGGATTCATGATGATAAAACGAACCTGTGGCCAAAAGACGATAACGACAGCAATCAGCGTACCGAAATGAAGCATCGTGTCAAATAAAAGTCCGACCTCCTGCATGCCAAACACTTTGCGAAACAGGACGAGATGACCCGTGCTTGATATCGGTAAAAATTCAGTCAAGCCTTGTACAATGCCAAGAAAAATATGTTCAAGCAGCAACAGCATAGGCAAGAGTCACTCCAGTCTTGAAAAAGTAGGGCCAAGCCCGTCTTACTGTCATGTGTATGTCCGTGAATTGAAGACTTGCCTATTTCGTTACGCATCGTTATTTTGTTAGAAAAAAGTTGTGGTATTTTCTTGCTGGGGATGGGTATAGTTAGTGTGCACAATGGTAGAGAGCGAGGAAAAAACACATATGTACAAAAGACAAATGCGTGAAAAGCGTGAGCCCCAAATCATTCAGAACGGCAATTTGGCGGCAGGGATGACGCTTACCATGACGGTAGCGCGAAAAACGGAAATCGGCTATTTTTTAAGCGATGGCAAAGATGAAGTGTTTCTCCATGCCAATGAAGCGCATGAGCGTTTACATATCGATGATGAGGTCGAAGTGTTTTTGTACCATGATCACGAGAACCGACTGGCTGCGACCATGGACATGCCTCATGTCGGCATGGGTGAATACGGCTGGCTGGAAGTAGTGGACATTTCTCCGCGTATGGGTGTATTCCTGGACAATGGCATTAACAAGGATCTGCTCTTGTTCATCGATGACCTGCCTAAGCATAGCGATGAATGGCCGCGTCCCAAGGATCAAATGCTGGTGGCACTGAAGCAAGACAAGCTCGGCAGACTCTTGGCAAAGCCAGTCACTGAAAACGAAATCGTCAAGATCGCAGCAAAGGCAGATCAGAGTATGAAAAACAAGTCTGTCGAAGGTACGGTCTACAAAGTGATTCAAGCAGGCGCATTCCTGTTGACGGAGGACGAGCATATCCTTTTCATTCATCGTGATGAAATGGTAGGGCGTCTGCGCCTCGGACAAACTGTGCGCTGCCGTATCAGCTTTGTGCGTGAGGATGGCCGTCTGAACGGTTCCATGAAAGAGCGCAAGGAAGTACAGTATGGCGAAGATGCGGACAAGCTGCTGCGCTATTTGATCAATCGTGACGGGGCGATGCCTTATACCGATTCAACAGAAGCGGATGTCATCCGTGAAAAATTCCAAATGAGCAAGTCCAGCTTCAAGCGGGCACTCGGCAAGCTGATGAAGGAACGCCGTGTGGAGCAAGTAGACGGCTGGACGAAAATCATTCGAACTGACAAAGACGAATAATCAAAAGAAATCCCTCCTTGCATGAATGAAAGCACAGGAGGGATTTTTGTGTTGTTTCACAGTGTTGTTTGCACAGATTGTTTTTGCTTGCGAGCTTTGTAATACGACAACGAAAATACGAGCCCTAGCAAAATAAAGCCGGCGATATCCGTTTCGATTCCAGGGATAACCGCAAGCACGCCACCCGCAACAGCGAGGATGCGCTCCAAGATGTTTAGCCTGGACATCCAGTAGCCGATTAACCCAGCCCCCACACCGATCATCCCAAGCGTTGAAGTCAGCATAACCCAAATCGATTCCAGCAAAGTGGTATTAATCAGCAGCAAGGCTGGTGAGATGACGAAAATATAGGGAGCCATAAAAGCCGCAATGGATAGCCGTGTTGATTCTACGCCTGTCCGGATTGGCTTTGATTTGGCAATGCCTGATGCGGCGAAGGCAGCAAGCGCAACTGGCGGCGTGATGTCTGCGACAATTCCGAAGTAGAAGGTAAACATGTGAGCCGCGATAGCAGGAACGCCCAATTGAATGAGCGCTGGAGCCGCGATGGTTGAAGTGATAATGTAGTTCGCCGTTGTTGGCGTTCCCATTCCCAAAATAAGCGAAGCGATCATGGTAAAGAACAACGTAAGCAAAAGTTGGCCGCCAGCCAGATCAATCAGACCATTTGCCAGCTTCAACCCAATCCCTGTCAACGTAATCGTGCCGACAATGATTCCGGCACACGCAGTTGCAGCGACGACGCCGAGAGCCATTCTGGCACCAGAGGCAAGCGCTGCAAAAATATCAGCAATAGACATGCGGGTTTCTTTTCGGAAGGCTCCTACGACAATCGTAGAGACGATACCGATAATCGCGGCGCGCTCGGCTGATATGTTCATCATCAAGGCTGTAATAATGATCACGATGGGGAGGAGCAAGTACATTTTTTTCAAAACTTCTTTTTTGTCCGGCAGTTCTTCCTTGGAGAGTCCGCGCAATCCGAGTCGCTTTGCTTCGAAGTGCGTCATAATCCAGATGCCCACGAAAAATAAAATCGCAGGAAGGATCGCTGATTTGGCGATTTCCAAGTAAGGAACGCCGATGAACTCCGCCATTAAAAACGCAGCAGCCCCCATGACAGGCGGCATGATTTGTCCCCCGGTAGAGGACGAGGCTTCCACTGCCGCGGCAAACTCGGAACGATAGCCGAGCCGTTTCATCATCGGGATGGTAAAGGCGCCGGAGGTAACGACATTGGCAACAGAGCTGCCGCTAATCGTCCCTTGCAGGGCGCTGGAAAAAACGGCCACCTTCGCAGGGCCGCCGATTCGTCTACCTGCAATGACCAACGACAAATCGTTAAAATACTCGCCGACCCCTGTTTTTTCGAGAAACGCGCCAAACAGCACAAACAAAAAGATAAAGGTAGAGGAAACAGCGAGCGGAGTACCGAGAATACCCTCCAGTGTGTAGTAGCTGTGCCCGATAATCCGCTCCACATCACTGCCGCGATGCTCCAAAAAGCCTGGCATGTAAGGTCCGAAGTAGGTGTATAAAAGAAAAATAGTGGCGATAAGAGCAATTGGAATTCCGACGACTCGCCGTGCAGCCTCAAGGACAAGCACGACAGCAATGCCGCCGACCACCATATCCATCGTCGTATAGTTACCTGTTCGGGTCACGAGTCCTTCGTAGTCAATGACCCAATAAAGTGATACGAAGACACCTAACAGGGCGAGAATGATATTCACGATTCCGATTTTGTCTTTGTTGCCTTTGGATGTCCCTGCATATAACAGATAGACAAGTGCTAGCCCGAAGGCTAAGTGAATCGGGCGGTGAATCTGGGGAGGCAGCGTGAAGAAAAGCGTGCTGGATAACTGGTACAGGGAGAAGAGGACAAGTAGACCAAAAGAGATCCACTTCATGGGACCCGCGAGCTGGCGTGTAGCTGATTCCTTGTCGTATTGCGCGATCAGCTTATCCATCTCTTGCTGGTTCATATTCGTTGTTGTACTCATCTAGTAACCTCCTAACTCGCTCAGAATGGATCGCTTTTCTGCCTGAATCGTGATGGCTTCTCCCGGCTTTTCGATCAAGCTCAAAGGAATATCCTGTCCAGCGAAAAGCAACGTATGATTAGCCCGTACTTGCCCGATAAAAAGCCGTAGGGCAGGAAAAGAGCGCTGCATATTGCGAATGTGGAATCGTCCATCGGCCAGAACCAGCTCCTCGCCAGGAGCCAATTCATTTTCCATGCCGATACCGTAGTCGTGAAAGCTCATCTCCGACAAAATAATTTGACCGTCTACAATCCGGTATTGCTCCTCGATTGTGGAGCCATGAATGGAATGAGTCCAGCGGATGCCAAATGCTGCTTCATCCTGTATGTTGGCACTCCAAACAACTTGATTCGATTGTGTATTCCGGATAACCAGAGCGGGAATCAACGGAGTGGAGATGCCCGCATAAATGACAATGATGAGAAGAAAGAAGGAGAAAAGGCGGAACAACGTCCGCCCTTTATCCTTTGTTACTCCTTTGATAAAAACCATCTGGTTTACTTCACGCCTTTTTCGTCGAAGTACTTTTGGGCACCCGGGTGAACAGGGATGCTGACACCGTTCTTCACGTTCTCCAGCTTGATTTCCTTGGCTTTGGCGTGGCCGAGCTTGTCGCTGTTCTCAAAGATCGCCTTTGTTACTTTGTACACGAGGTCTTCACTGAGATCGGAGCGAATCAAGAGCATCGATTTGACGGAGACGGTTGTCACTTCTTCTGGAACCGTTTGGTACGTATTGGCAGGGACCGTTGTTTTCACGTAGTAAGGATATTTGGCGATGATTGCATCGATTTTGTCCGCGTCAATTGGAATGATTTTTACACCAGTTGTCGCTGCCAACTCTGTGATTGCTGCGGTAGGCGTACCGGCAGTTTGGAAGGCAGCATCCAATTGACCGTCTTGAATGGCTTTGGCGGAGTCAGCAAAGGAGAGGCGCTGGAGTTTGGTATCTTCAAAGGTCATCCCATATGCTTCCAAAATTTGCTGAGCGTTCACTTCTGTGCCGCTTCCGGGAGCGCCTACAGATACACGCTTATCTTTCAAATCGGCAACGCTTTTAATATTGCTGTCAGCAGAGACGACGATTTGGATGGTTTCATCGTAGAGAGCGCCTAATGCTTGGAAAGAATCAATTTTACCGTCTTGCTGGAACATGTTCGTTCCCTTTGACGCATACTCGGCAATATCGTTTTGCGTGAAAGCGATGTCCGCCTTTTTATCGCGAATGAGGCGAATGTTTTCTGCTGAAGCGCCTGTTGCTTGTGCGGTAGCAGTGATGCCAGCGTTTTTCGTAATATGGTCAGCCATGCCGCCGCCGAGTGGAAAATAAGTGCCGCCTGTACCGCCTGTTGCGATAATTAATTGGGAGGGGTCGGCGCTTCCTCCTGAGTTGGAGCTGCCTCCACCTCCTTGTGCAGAGTTGCCGCCACCACCACATGCCGTCATGAGCGACATGGACAGAAGCAGTGTGAGCGAGAGAAGAAAATGACGTTTCTTCAAGAGAATTCCCCCTAGTCTAAATGTTCTGTTTATATGTCTTTCTTCGGCATTGTAAGGGGAGGTCTATAAAAAACTACAAAAATCTATAGAAAAATATAGTAAACTAAGAAATAAACGTTAACGACTTTTTGAACTACTTCTTATGAGGAAGTGCGGGCAACATTTTATGAGAGAGACCATTTCGATCCTGCTGCTCATGCTCATTGCCGTCCCGATTGCCGGGGAGCTCAAATTTCACCCGTTTCAAGATGATTTTCGCATCAGCTTTGGTACAACAGCTTTTTTCTTTTTTTTATTGTGGCTGCGTCCTTCTTTCTTGGCAGGGATAGTAACCGGGATAATTGTTGTTCTATTTCGAATAGTCTTAGACTTCTTGTATGGAGATGTCTTTTCGTTTCTGCCTTCCCTTCAGATGCACTTCCCCGCATTTTGCTATTATGCAACGTTTGCTTGTCTATTCTCGCTCTTTCGCGTTAATATGCTACATCATCGACCACTTTGGGTGGGGCTGTTGGGGACAGTCGCAGAAATAGCAGCGAATTTAGTAGAGCTATCCTTTCGTGCTGTGTCCTGGGAGGGTGTCTTTCACCTGGGGGTCGTAGGCCCGATTGCCGTCATTGCCTTGATACGCAGTTTTTTTGTCCTTAGTTTTTTCAATATGATTCAGCTGCGTCAGGCGAAATGGATGGAAAAGCAACAGCGCAATCGAAACGAGCAGATGTTGATGCTCATTTCCAATTTGTACGAGGAATCTGTTCATCTAAAAAAGACATTGCATCAGGTTGAGGAAATCACGCGCAACTGCTATGAGCTGTATCGCGAGATGAACGAGGTGGCACATAAAGATGGGACGAACAAGCGATACGCAAAGCGACTGCTGTCCCTTGCCGGACAAGTACATGAAGTGAAAAAGGACAATCAACGCATATATGCAGGCCTCTCCAAGCTGATTTCTGACGAGAATGAACGAGACTATATGCCACTGGGCGAATTGATAGCCATCATTGTTCAGGGGCAACGAAAGTACGCGAGACTGTTGGAGAAGGACATTCAGTTTGAAACGAATGTGGAGGTGCCGTATCTCGCTTGCCACATTTACACGACGCTCTCACTCATCAACAATCTGGTCGGCAACAGTGTCGAAGCCATACACGACCGGGGGATGGTATCGATCGTTGCTTCGATTGACGAGAGTCGGGAGTGGATTCATTTTTGTGTAACCGATGATGGGCCAGGCATTGTGGTGAAGGACAAGGAGCTCTTGTTCATGCCTGGATTTACTACCAAATACGACGTTTCTGGCAGGCCTTCCACGGGGATTGGGCTATCATACGTTAAGGAAGTGACAGACAGTCTCCAAGGAATGATTGATATAGCCGAGGACTCATGCGGACAAACGACACAATTTTGCATTCGCCTGCCAATCGCAACTCTGATTCAGAAAGGGTGACCTCATGCGCTACTTCATCGTGGACGACGATCCTGCGATTCGATTCATGCTCGGTCAAATGATTGAGGATGCTGATTTGGGAGAGGTATGTGGGGAAGCAGAGGATGGCTCACAAATTGACCACGATTTTTTGAATTGGAAGCAAGTAGACATCTTGTTGATTGATCTTTTGATGCCGAATCGTGATGGCATTGAAACAGTGCGCCAACTAAGGCGTTTTACAGGCAAAATTGTCATGATCTCGCAAATCGAAGCAAAGGAGATGATTGCTGAGGCGTATGCGACAGGGATCGAATACTACGTGACCAAACCGGTGAATCGCCTAGAGGTCATTAGTGTTCTGCAAAAGGTACGGGAACGCATATTGCTGCAGCAATCCATCGAGGGTATTCAGCGGTCGCTTTCCGTCTTGTCCGGCAGTATGAACGTGGCGGCAGCTCTTTCAAAAGAAGCATCGTATCCTGAAAAGGGCATCCTGTCTTCCGCACGGTTTCTCTTAACCGAACTGGGGATGATTAGCGAAAAAGGCAGCAAAGATTTACTCGACATGATGGAGTGGCTGTATCGCTGGGAGAAGGAAAGGGATGGAGAAGTGAATCTGCCTCCTTTACGCGATATTTTTTGGGCGATTGCTGACCGCAAGCTGGGGAAGGGAGTGACTGTCCTGATCCAAAAGGAAACGAAGGCCGCTGAGCAGCGGGTTCGCAGAGCCATCTATCAGGCATTAACCCATTTGGCTTCCCTCGGGCTGACCGATTACAGTAATCCCAAATTTGAGAGCTACGCGACCACATTCTTCGATTTTACAGAGGTGCGAAAACGCATGCTGGAGCTGGAGAATCAGATGGAAATGACGATCTCTTCTACTCGTATCAATACCAAAAAGTTTATTTTTGTACTCTATATGGAGTCAAAAAGGCGAATTGGTGTATTTCAGGGCTGACTTTTGGAGTGGGCATCCAAATGTGATAAGATATTTCTATTGGTCATGAGCGAGGGCTTCGATGAAAGCTGGTAAAAGCTTGGGATGTCTTTCGTTTTACATTTGTTTTGGGAGGGAAGTAAGTGAGCGAACTACGTAATCCATGGCAGCTCCTTTACCGAGTCTATCGTCATGTGCAACCTGTTCTGGAGCGAGAGTTTGCGGCCTGGTACAAAAGAGCACAGGCGATTCCCAATCCCGAGCTGAGAAAACAGGCACAAGACAGCATGAATTCTAAAAAGTTTCACTGCCAAGGGGGATGTGTTTATGCAGCACAGGTCATCCCGCATGTAGAGACAATTGTCCCGCTGATTGTCGCTTACCAAACGATCAGTGACTACTTGGATAATCTGTGTGATCGCAGCACGTCACTAGACCCGCAAGACTTCCGTCAGCTTCACGTGTCGATGCAGGATGCACTGACACCAGGTGCGCCCTTGCGAGACTATTATTTGTACCGCGAGGATAAGGATGACGGCGGCTTTTTGGCTGGGCTGGTTCAGACCTGTCAACAGCATGTCGCACAATTGCCAGCCTATGAAAAAATCCAGGCAAAGATACTCGAGTTTTCTTGTTTGTATAGCGATTTGCAAGTATACAAGCACATTGCTCCCCAGTTGCGCGAGGATCACTTGTTGACGTGGTGGGATCAGTACAAAGAACGCTATCACGATTTGCACTGGCAAGAATTTGCGGCTGTCACAGGCTCGACTATTGGGATATTCGCTCTTTTTTGCTTAGCAACTGATCCAGATGTAGGGGAAGAGCAAATTCAAACGGTAAGTGAAGCTTACTTTCCGTGGCTGTGCGGGTTACATATTTTATTAGACTATTTAATTGACCTGGAAGAAGATAAAATGGGTGGAGATTTAAACTTCGTGAGCTATTACGATTCGGAACGGATCGCGACTGAACGCTTGAAGCTTTTCATAAAACAAGCAAAGGCAAGCGTTAAACGCTTGCCAAATCCTGCATTTCACCGTATGATCGTGGACGGGCTAGTCGCGTTTTATCTCGCGGATCGCAAGGTAAACCGGAGCCAGCCACACATTTATACTATTGCTAGACAACTGCTGAAGCAGGCAAAGGGCTTGCCCTCTGTCCTGTTTTATGTGAACAGTTTGCTTGTACGGCGATAACGGAGAAGAGGTTAGCGCATATGCTTGCGCTTGTACGAAAAGCCAAATCCCATCAACGAGAAGGCAACAACGATACAGCCAAGGATACCGAGGGGGCTTTTTTCCCCAATGGCAATGCCAACTCCGATGAGACAGGCGGTTACCAAAAATGCCAAAGCCAGTGTTACCAATTGATAACGATTCATCGGTCTGTAACCTCCTATCTGTCAATGTTCCCATTATACCTTATTTTCCGCGAAAAGCATCCAGGTAAAGATTTCGGAAATCCCGGTAATATATTTGTGCGAAGTGGTGGAGAACGCAGATGGAAAGCATAATACAAATTAGAAAAGGGAATCGAGTGATAGAAGGTCATGTTACCTATGAAGAAGGGGACTTGATCGAAGCCGTATTTCCCAGCCCATTGGATGTCACAGTAGGGGATCAGATCCCTTGTCTATTGACGGCTGATTATGAAACGATCAATACGTTTGAAGCTGTAGTCGTGGCTAAAGACAAAAATCGCTTGTTTTTGTTCCACTCTCCAACAGCTATTGAGTTTCGGGAACAGCGCAGACGCTATCCCCGTTTCGACATGGAGGTAAAGGGCTGGATTCAGTATCCGACGCAGGAGCCAGACTCATTTTTTTCCGTCTATAGTCAAATGGTGTACTTGGTGAATTTGAGTCTGGGAGGCTTGGCATTCCGCTCAGACAAACAGATTCCTGCGGATCAGCAAATTGTCTTTTCCTTTGAATTGTATGGTCGCAATCGCCCGGATGGGGTAGTGAAAACTGACCTAGTTATCATTCATGAACGAATAGAGGGTCCGAACTATTTTTACGGCTGCACGATCAAAGGAATCAATGCTCGTCATTTTCACAATTTGCGAAAGTACATTTTGCATCGTCAAATTGAGGAACGAAGACAAGTGAAAATCGAGTAGGTCTTTTCGTAAATTGGTTCAATGGGGACCAATTTTTTTTTGCCTTTTTGGCTGGTGAGATTGGAGTGGCTGTAGGGGAGGGAAGAAGCGGATTTCCAGTCTACGCTTCGGCCTACGCCCTGCCGGGAGGCGGGGACTGTCCGCTTCCGAACAATTGGCGGGAGCGCTTCAAAAGTAGAGGTTCGAAGAAGGAATTCAAAGGTTGAAGCTGAAAACCCCCGCCAATTATTCTGAAGCTGAGTAGGGCTCCAGAGGCGCTTGGACTGGAAAGCCGCTTCTTCCTACGCGGCTTCAGTCAACATTTGAAAAGGCATAAAAGAGGAAAAAAGACAAAGAAAAACGTAAATACCTCTATGACTAACAAGCAAAAAGATATAAAAAAACTGGAAGCCCACCTCAGCTGTTCGGCTCTGGCACAACTGCTGGAGGGCATCCAAACAGTCTTTTTGCGCAGCGAAAAGAGGAACATAAGCGTGTACTAGAGAAAATTTGTCTAAAATGCTTCCTGATTCCTGCTGGACAAATCGCACAGGGAGGAAAACGTGAGATGTGGAAAAAATGGATGGTGTGTGTGCTTACCTTGATCTTGAGTATTCCGGTTGTGGCCTGCGAAGCGAATCCTGCAATGGAGTCGCAGCCAGCTCAACAGACTCTTCCATATCGGATGGAGGTATTGGCTGATCAATTGGATGTGCCTTGGGCGATGGATATAGCCTCAGATGGCCGGATCTTTTTCACAGAGCGACCAGGAAGAGTGCGAGTGATCCAGTCAGGCAAGCTGCTGCCGGAGCCGCTCATCTCATTTTCTGCCCCGTTCATAAGCGAGGGAGAAGGCGGGCTGTTGGGCCTTGTGCTCGATCCCGATTTTGTAAATAACCACTACTTGTACGTCTACCATACATACAGAGAGGGAGAGGCTACTTTCAATCGGGTTCTGCGACTGCGAGAAGCAAACCATACAGCGCAAATTGACAAGGTGCTCCTCGACAAAATCCCGGGAAGCTCGATCCACAATGGAGGACGGATCAAAATCGGTCCGGACCAGCGTCTCTATATTACGACAGGCGATGCGAATGAGCCGATGCTTTCGCAGGATCGGGCAAGTCTCGCTGGAAAAATTTTGCGCATCAATCTAGATGGAACCATTCCTGCCGACAATCCTTTTTCCGGCTCACCTGTATACAGCTACGGTCATCGCAATCCGCAAGGCATCGCATGGTATCCGGATACAGGGATACTCTACAGCTCGGAGCACGGCCAGACTGCACATGATGAGATCAATCGGATCGAGCCGGGCGCAAATTACGGCTGGCCGGTCATTTCAGGTGAACAGCAAAAAGAGGGGATGAAAACCCCCCTCCTGCAAAGCGGTGATACGACGTGGGCTCCTTCTGGCATGACGTTTGTATCCAAAGGGCCGTGGAAAGGACAAATGCTCGTAGCGAACCTCAGGGGCAAGCAGTTGCAGAAAATTAGCTTGGACCCTACAAAGCCCGATACAGTATTGGAGGCTGCCGCATTGTTCCCAGACGAGTTTGGACGACTGCGTGATGTCGTCGAAGGAAAAGACGGCACACTCTATTTGTTGACCAACAACCGCGATGGTCGTGGAAATCCGAGAGAAGGGGACGATAAAATTATCCGACTCGTTCCGATCCAGCCGTAGCGGTAGCAACAGCCACGTCTTTTATTCGATTCCCCCAAATCCAGCGGTGCAAGAGGACAGCGCCTCCGCCAATCGCAGCGATTAACATTCCGACCCATAAAAAAGCGGTGTTTGGACCCCAGATGGTCATAATGACGCCACCGAGCAACGGAGCAATAATGAAAGTGGCGCTCGTCAATGAATCGATAATTCCCCTCACGCGGCCCAGTGCTTGCGGGGGGCTTTCTTTTTGTACCAGATAATTCGCGCCGACCGTAGTAAGACCTGTTCCTAGCCCAGCCAATATCGCGGGAATCAGCAGCCAATACATGCCATCACCCGGCTGGAATAGTCCAATCCACGAAAAACTAATTCCGATGAGCAAGACGCCACCGCCCAGCACCCACCCATAGGAGCGAATCTCTTTTAAGCGATGTAGCCAGGTGACGGTGACAAGTGCACCTAATCCAATGACACTGACCGTAAACCCGAGCATTTCCGGATTGTCGGGCAGCTTCTCGCGGAAGATCACGGGAAACTGTGTATCCGCCAATTGAATCGCTAACGAGGTAACGGTTGCGAAAATCGTGCTGAACAACAGGACACGGTTTTGCAAAAAGATCCGCCAGCCCTCTTGCCAGGCTTGACGGTAAGGGAGGGGCTGCTCTTTTGCAAATGGACGAGACAATGTATTCTCCACTTTACGAATCGTGAACAGAAATCCAGTAGAGAGAAGGAAGGTCGAAGCATTAATCATCAGACAAATGGCGGGTGCAAAAACGGCCGCTACCAACCCTCCCGCAAGTGGACCGATCAATTTCCCCATCTGGTATACGGCTCCATTCAAGGCAGAGGCTTGCAACAATTGATTCTCAGGTACGATTTGACGTGTCAAGGTCTGCTGCGCTGGATCATTGAAGACAGAGGCACCTGAACGCAGAGCAATAACCACCAGGAACCAGAACGGAGTAGGCATGGCAAGCAGGAGCAGAGTGAGAGCAGCCTGAATGATATTCATGGTCATGATCATCCGAACCTTGTTCACGCGGTCTGCAAGCACCCCGGCAAACTGCCCGAGCAAAATGCTTGGAGCTGCATAGGCAACGGGCAGGAGGGCCATCGTCATCGGATCAACCTTCCATACAAACCCCAACAGGATGGATACCGCGATAAAATCAAACCAATCGCCAAGCGTAGACAGTCCGTAAGAGATGAACAGCGTGCGAAACGTTCTATTTTCTTTTAACAAAAAAATCCCTCCATCGATCTGTTATCTCGATGATAAAAGGGATTTGTCAGAGGAATATCAGATAGGGGTAGAGATGATAGCACGAATCTTTTTCTGCAAATAGTCGAACTGGTACTCTTCGGATAATTCCGTCCACATTTTCTGGTATTTGCGCTCCCATTCTGCATCGAAGCCGAAGTGCTTCAAGAACAACAAAATACTTTGTACAGCATAAATCAGGTGAGGGACGAACTTGGTGGCACGGACGACTTCGATGCCTTCGTCGACCACGCGGCGCGCTTTGGCAATCTCCTGTCGATGGTACAAACAAAGCCCGCGAGCAATGGTGAAGCTGCCGAGCTCACGCTGCATGGGGAGTGTCCGCAAGATGTCATTTGAGCGATGAATTACTTCCTCCGCCTCATCCACCTGACCCATTAGGAGATACAGGAAGGCTTCTTCCGCTTGAAGAAAGAGATGATAGCCGTTTGAATTTACTTTTTCGACAACCTCTCTTGCGGGTAACAACTGTTTTTTTGCTCGCTCCCATTGCTTCGCATGGGTGTATACGCCAACTGCATTGATTTTCATCTCATCCTGAAAAGTAGCAGGCATGCTTTCCAGATTTCTCATGGCCCATTCAAGCACGTCTATTGTTTTTTGTGAGTCCAATTGTGTCATATGGTACAAATGGAACCAATAAAACAGTTTGTCTGACTTAGGTGTAGCTTGATCCTCGATAAACCAGCTGAAGTCACCGACAACAAACCGCAAATAGGTAGCGTAAAAAGAATCCATCTGGAAGCCAAGCACTTGCTGATTCGCATAAAGCGTCTGCAAAGCGGCCCCCATACCCATGCCGTGGTAAGTGGTTAGCATCTTCTGGATGTTCTCGGAGAAATCGCTGTTCAATACCGTTGGACTAGGCGATTGCTGCTCTTTTAGCGTAAGCCGATAACCGACTCCTCGGACCGTATCAATCGTGAGCAGATGCGACCACTTTTGCAATTTTTTCCGCAAGCGGTAAATGTGATCGTCGATCGTACGGTCTGTCGGTTCTTCCATTGGCCAGACACGATCCAGCAGATCACTCCGTGAAAAGGCCCGGTTTTTCCATGTGTACAGAAAGTGAAACAAGGCGTATTCCTTTGGCAAAAGGACTATCGTTTCCCCAGCATAATGGATTTGATACGCATCATCCGACCATGTTATCAATCCCATTTGAAAGACTCCTCGTTTATATTGAACTTCTTCATCTTATTGTAAAGGGTGCCGCGGGATACGCCGAGTAGCTCGGCTGCTGCTTTTTTGTTGCCGTATGTGCGCTCCAACGCTGCCAGAATGCGCTCTTTTTCGTTCGCAGGTGGAGAAGTGTACGCAATCGACGGACGTATGATTGACGGCGGTGTCGGAGTTGGCTGCGCATACGTTCCCCCGATCTGCGTGAGCACAGAGACGTGTGTGGGTTCTGTGTGACTGCGAATGACAGACGGCAGATGCTCAGGCAAAATAACGCCGTTTTCTTGCAGGATCGACAGACGTTCAATGACGTTGCGAAGCTGTCGGATGTTCCCTGGCCAACTGTACTCGAACAACGCTTGCATGACCTCTGGAGAGATGCGTGGTACAGAGTGGTCATGGGCAACCGAATACTCATGAATGAAAATTTGCACGAGCTCTGGCAAATCCTCACGTCGTTCGCGCAGTGGCGGGATTTCCAGAGAAAAGACGTTCAGCCGATAATACAAGTCCTCGCGAAAACGACCGTCTGCAACCATTTGCTCCAGCTGTCTGTTTGTCGCCGCTACGATCCGTGTGTTAACGGTAATCGGCTCTGTTCCTCCTACACGGTAAAACTGCCGTTCCTGCAAGGCGCGAAGCAGCTTGACCTGTAATTCTAGCGGTAGCTCCCCAATTTCATCGAGAAAAAGTGTCCCACCATGCGCCAGCTCCAGCTTGCCAGGCTTGCCTTTTTTTTCGGCCCCGGTAAAAGCACCGCCTTGATAGCCAAACAGCTCACTTTCGAACAGAGCAGCAGGAATGGCACCACAGTTGATCGCAATAAAAGGCTTCTCATGTCGGCGACTTGCCTGATGAATCGCTTGGGCAAACAGCTCTTTCCCGACGCCGCTTTCACCATAAATCAGCACAGTCGCATCCGTCTGCGCGACTTTTTTTGCGGAACCAATAGCGGATTGTATGGAGGCGGAATGCCCCTTGATCGCGTAAAACGGATCGTCCGCTGCCTGAAACCGACTCATCTCTTGCTGCAAATTGTGGAGATGGGCCGTCGTATGTGCTAATTCTTCATTGAGACGAACCAGCTCCGTAATATCCTGTTCTATGGAAATCGCGCCGATAATCTCACCCTCGCGGCGAATCGGTGCTGCATTAATGAGTACATGACTGTCTGGACGAGGAATGTGATAGACACGTTGAACAGATGTTCCTTGGCGCAGCGCATCGAGCAGGCGGATCGATTCACTAGCGAAGTGCTCATCGAGGGAAGTTCCGACGACTTGGGCGCGATCGATTTCATAAATCGTTTCTGCTGCCCGATTCCAGTGTTGGACGACATTGCGTGAGTCCACGATGGTGACAGCCTCACTCATCGTATCCATCAAAGTACTGAGCAGTGCGGACTGGTTTTGGGTCAACACGACAAAGGCAGTCATGAGCTGGTATGGCTCGACCATTCCCGTCGCAGTCCCGGATTCATCCGCAATGACAAGTGTCGGCAGATCGGAAACGCTTGGTCCAGCGAGAATATGGCTGATGGATTGTTCGAGCGTGGTTGTAGGAGAAACGATGAAGACTCTGCCCTTTCGTTCCTTATCAACCCATTCACCTACGGTTTCACCTGTGCGTATTTTGACAATATCAGGTGGTATCGGAATCGCAAAGGAAGCGAGTGTACTATCCAGCGAAAATAACGGTTTCAAATCGTCACCTCTTATCCAAACTAACAGGAAAAGGTCTCGGCCCTGTTGTACATCTAATCAAAAGTGTACAAGAATAGACACGCTATGTACATATGTGTTGAAAATGTCGTTTAGACATCACGATAGCGCTTACGAGAACAAGTTGGCACGATTCATGCTAGTAGAAGTGGACAGAGTACGTTGAGGAGGAGACAGTCAACGATGGAACAAGCTATGAAGGATTTCTTTCTATTTTTATCCAAAAACAAAACCTTGAATTCTGCCGCGAAAAAGTGGGGTCTGCGCTTTGGAGCGAGCCGCTTTGTATCCGGTCAAACCATTGCAGAGGCAATCAGCGCCGTACGCAAGCTGAACCAGCAAGGCCTCGTGTGCACGCTGGATCATCTGGGCGAATTCGTGTTCAGTGTAGAGGAAGCAAACGAGTCTGCTGACTATTGCATCAAAACGCTGGAAGCGATTCACCAATCCGGTGTCGATTGCAATCTTTCGTTGAAAATGACTTCGCTCGGTCTGGACATCAGCCGTGAGCTTTGCATGAACAACATGAGACGCATTTTGGATTCGGCTAAGAAAAATGGAAACATTTTCGTTCGTATCGACATGGAGGACTACGCACACAATCTCGTGACCATGGAGATTTTGAACGAATTACTGCAAGAGTACGACAACGTAGGAACCGTTATTCAGGCGTATCTCTACAAAGCAGCGGACGACATCGACAGCCTGAAGGACAAAAAAGTGAACTTCCGTCTCGTAAAAGGAGCTTATAAAGAGTCTCCTGAAGTCGCTTACCCGAACAAGCCAGATGTGGATGAGAACTACAAAAAAATCATCAAGCAGCATCTGTTGAACGGCGGGTACGCTGCTGTGGCAACCCATGACGACAACATCATTGATTTTGTGAAAAAGCTGGAAAAGGAACACAACATCCCGCGTACACAGTTTGAATTCCAAATGTTGTATGGTATTCGCACGCAGTCCCAAATTGACTTGGCTCGCGAAGGCTATAAAATGCGTGTTTATGTACCATATGGAAACGACTGGTACGGCTATTTCATGCGCCGTCTGGCAGAAAGTCCGGCAAACGTAAAATTTGTTCTCAAAGGGATGTTTACGAAATAAGTTTTGCGAAGTATACTTGACACCTTCGGAGGATTCTCCGGAGGTTTTTATTTTATCTGGAAAGGTGAGAGTCTTGTGAATCGTTCGATTATTTCGCTTACTCCCCCGTATTCTTTTGACCGGTTGCTTCGGCGTCTTGAGACACATCCAGATACGCAGATACGTGTAAATAAAGAAAAAAATAGCCTAGAGCGCGTCTTTCGTATCGGCTTACGGCCTGTTCTGGTCCATATGCAATTTGTGGGCAGCTTGGAAGAACCCGCATTGCGCTACGAGACACAGGCGAATTTGTCTACGACAGACCAGCAGCTGCTAGAAAAAATGATCCGCCGTACTTTTAGTGCCGATTTGGATCTATCCGTTATTTACGAGCAGATGAGGGAGGAAAAGGAACTCGCCATCCTGACCGAGCGGTTTCGCGGTCTTCGTCTTATGCTGGATGCCGATTTGTTTCAATGCATGGTCAAGACGATTATCGGGCAGCAGATTAATCTGACCTTTGCAGCCAATTTGACCGAGAGGCTGGTTACACTGGCAGGTGAACCAGTAGAAAACCAAAACGGCGAGGGCATCATCGCTTTTCCGACACCTGATGCGGTAGCGAGATTGACAGTGGAGGATTTGCGTTCTCTGCAATTTAGTCAGCGAAAAGCAGAGTATATGATCGATTTCGCCCGTGCCATTGTGAATGAAACGGTAGATTTGGAAAGACTATGGACAATGAAGGACGAGGAAATCATTACTTGCCTCACTTCGCTGCGAGGAATTGGACGGTGGACAGTAGAGTGCCTGCTCATGTTTGGGATGGGGCGTCTAGATCTGTTGCCGGCTGCTGACATCGGATTGCGAAATGGAATTGTTCTCCTTTATGGTATGGAATCGAAACCAAATGAAAACGATATTCGCAAGCTAGGGGAAAAGTGGGCTCCATGGCGCAGTATCTACTGTTTGTATGTATGGGAAGCAGTGGGGGCGATCAAGAGAAAAGAAGTATTTGAACTGTAAAAACTTTCATTTTTAACAAAAGTTCAATAATTTTAAAAAATTAAAGGTTGAATAGTGAGTAAATTTTAAGTTATACTAATGAAAATTTTATTTTATTAAATAATATTGAGAGGATTCATATGAAAGAACTTTCCACGAAAGAAACAATAACAATTGGTTTGATGCTGTTTGCCCTATTCTTTGGAGCAGGGAACATGATTTTTCCGCCAGCGCTAGGACAAGCTGCAGGAGATAATGTTTGGATCGCGATGATCGGCTTTTTGATTACTGGTGTAGGTCTGCCTTTACTGGGAATCATTGCGGTAGGCTTGGCTGGAGGTAATTTGCAAACGATGGCGTCAAGAGTCCATCCGATATTTGCAGTCGTGTTCACCTTTGTTGTTTATCTGTCAATCGGACCATTCATGGCGATTCCGCGGACAGGTACAGTAACCTTTGAGATGGGCGTGTTGCCATATTTGCCTGAATCCATGAAAGGCAGTTGGGTACCCCTTTTTGTTACAACCATCGTCTATTTTGCCATCACGTTCTGGTTGAGTCTGAACCCGAGCAAGCTGGTGGATCGAATCGGTAAAATTTTGACACCTGCTCTCTTGATCATCATTGGTCTGATGTTTGCCAAATCACTCATTTCTCCTATGGGTGAGGTGGGACAGCCGACAGGCGCCTATCAGGATACAGCGTTTTTCAAAGGCTTTGTCGAAGGCTATCTGACGCTGGATGCTTTGGCTGCGATGGTGTTTGGTCTCGTAGTAACAACGGCCGTTCGGGATAGAGGCATCACTGATCGCAAAAAAGTGATGTGGTCCACAATCAAAGCCGCTTTCCTCGCTGCAATTGGACTCGGACTCGTATACCTTGCCCTCAGCTATTTGGGAGCGACCAGTGTATCGTTTGCGAAGTCGGAAAACGGCGGACAAATTTTGACGGGGGTCGTGCATCAACTGTTCGGTCCGTTAGGCTCGCTCTTGCTGGGAGCAGCGGTTACGCTTGCTTGCCTCACCACTTCTGTTGGGCTCGTCACAGCGTGCAGTCAGTTTTTCTCGAGTCGTATTCCTGGCATCTCCTACAAGAAAATGGCTGTGATCCTGTGTGTGTTCAGCGCTGCGGTAGCAAACGTAGGCTTGACGCAGCTGATTACCTTCTCCGTGCCTGTCTTGATGGCGATTTATCCGCTGGCGATTGTACTGATGCTGCTGACGTTTTGTGATCGATTGTTCAATGGACATCGTGCCGTATACGTAGGCGCGATCACGGCAACAGCTGTCATCAGTTTGTTGGATGGAGCGTCCCAGCTGGGATTGTCTATCGACTCGCTGACACCAATCTTGGAACAATTGCCACTGTACAAAGTAGGAATTGGATGGCTGGTGCCAGCCTTTGCAGGCGCACTGGTAGGGTTGTTGTGGGCTAGCCTCACACGCAGTGTCCCGATTGTAAGAGAAACGAAATAAAAAATAAGTGCGAGTGGGCTGTGGGTCCACTCGCTTTTTTCATTGTCGCAAACCATTTTGTCCTGCTTTTACCAGCTGGATAGGACTTCTATCCGTCCACAACACGGGTGAACTGTGTTACCATGGAAAAACGTAAATTGTCTGAACGGCATGCTACCTTTTATGTCGTTTTGAAAGAAGGGAGGTTATTGGCTATGTCCACGATGAAAGTCTTGGTTGCCGATGACGATCCAAACGTACGCGAAATTATTCGCCTTTATTTTGAAAAACAACAAATCGAGCTCATCGCAGCAGCAGATGGACGAGAAGCTCTTGAGATGATGGAAAAGGAACAGCCGGATGTGGTCATTCTCGATGTCATGATGCCGCAGGTGGACGGCTTTGAAGCATGCCGGGAAATCCGCAAGAAGTGGGATACGCCGATTATTATGCTGACGGCAAAGGATGAGGAGTTTGACCGTGTTCTCGGGTTGGAGCTCGGAGCGGATGATTACGTGACGAAGCCGTTTAGTCCACGCGAGATCGTTGCTCGTATCCGCGCGATTATGCGCAGACTGCAGCCAAAGCCAAAAGTGGAAGATGAAGCAGTGCTCCGTACCTTTGTTTTTGATCAATTGACGATCGATCTGGATAAACGGGAAGTGATCGTTGCCGGGGAAAAAGTGAGCTTTCGCCCGAAGGAGTTTGACTTGCTTGTTCAACTCGTCAAATCGCCGGGAAGTGTATGGTCGCGGGAGCAATTGCTGGAACAAGTGTGGGGCTTTGATTATTTTGGTGATGTTCGAACGATCGATGTTCATATTAAAAAGATCAGACAGCGTTTAGACAAGCTCCCTTATGAGTGCATTCAAACAGTTTGGGGGATCGGCTACAAGTTTGGGGTGGATAACTGATGCTAGGCTTGTCGAAAAGTATCTACCGCAGACTGCTGGTCAGCTTTTTGGCTACCGTTTTGGTGGGGCTGGGGATTACGGGTATCGTTCTCTCCTTTTTTACGAGAGAGTACATCTACAACGCCAAAGAAGAAGAGCTTTTACGGATGGCGAAAAAAGTGAATGCCGCAATCCATAACAGCGATGACGTAAACAAACGGCTCTTGGACAAGCTGGCGATGCTGGACGAGTCATTTGATACCCGCATCTGGTTATTTGATACGGAAGGAAAAATTGTCGCGACTTCGATGAAGGATGAGATGCTTACAGGCAAGTCTGTGGCAGTTTCTATCGCGGATAACGTGCTGAACGGAAAAAGCGCGGTAACCGAGCTGCAAATCGAAGGTCTGGATGACCCGATGTTGTCAGTCTCCGTCCCGTGGGGCGAGGGCGAAAACGTCTATGGCGGAATTATTTTGCATGCGCCGATTGAAGGAATTGAGAAAACCTTTGGTCAAATGCGTGAGTCGATTTTGTGGGCGACCTTGTTTGGGGTTCTTCTTTCTACGATCATGGTTTCGTATTTGTCATGGTCAATCTCCCGCCCATTGCGAACCATTGAGAGAACAGCGGCTGAAATTGGTCGCGGGAATTATGCAGAGCGCGTCCAGGTCGATACGTCTGACGAGATCAGCGACTTGGCGCAAACGATCAATACGATGGCACAGAAGCTGGAGAAGGTAGAGCAGGAGCGTCATCATCTGGAGCAAGTGCGCAATGATTTTTTGGCGAATGTCTCCCATGAATTGCGTACACCTCTTACCGCGATCCAAGGTTTTCTCGAGGCGTTGCAAGACGGCTTGGTAGAGGAAGAAGAGGCGCGACAAAAGTATTACGCTGTGATGTATACCGAAACGATGCAAGTGAATCGCTTGGTGGATGACCTAATGGACTTGATGAAGCTGGAGAACAACGAAGTAAATCTGGCCAAGTTCCCCGTCGATGTGGCAGATGTCATGAATCGGGTTGCTTTTTCCTTCCATCAAGAAGCAGAGGAAAAAGGGCTTCGCATGGGAGTAGAGGTAGAGGACGAGCTGCCAAGAATTTATGCCGACAAGGACAGGATCGCGCAAATTCTGAAAAATCTGGTGAAGAATGCACTCAAGTTTACGGCTACAGGTGAAATTCGCATGCGTGCTTCGCTGGAAGAGGAATACGTACAGATTCAAGTGATCGATACAGGGATGGGGATTGCAGCAGATGACCTGGACCGCATCTGGGAACGTTTTTTCAAAGTGGATCGGGGACGTTCCAAGAACAATAAAGGGACAGGGCTTGGACTCGCCATTGTAAAAGAGCTGGTAGAGCTGCACGATGGCAAATACAGAGTAGAGAGCACGCCTGGGAAGGGCAGCACTTTTACGATATGGCTTCCGAGGATTAAGCCGGAGAACTAAATCATGATCCGATCAAAATGATCATGGTCATACTTTTTTCATATTTTGATCATCGTTTTTTCCCACTTTCCTTACAGAATGGTTATCTTTGCCCGTTACGATATAGGTGTGACAGCGAGAAGGTCACGAAGCCAAGGAATGAAAGAAAGGGGAATGAACATGAACAAAAAATGGTTCTCCATTGCCACTGTCGCATTACTCCTGTCTGGCAGCTTGGTTGCCTGCTCTGACACAACAGGTACACCTGAACCGGCTACACAACCAGAGGGCACGACAAGCGAAACCGCACCGGGGTCCTCCACTTCTGATAGCGGACAATCGACCGATAGCTCGGTTTCGCAAGATCAGTCTACAACGGACGCTTCTACGGACAGCTCTGATGCATCGACGGGCACAGGATCGTCTACGGAAGCACCTGCGACAGATGCCAATTCTAATGCAGGTACCAGCACTGGATCGCCTGGTGCTGCGGGAACCGAAAGCAGCGGTTCCACTGAACAGTCTACAACGACTGACGCCAGCAAGAAGTAATCATTCACGAACTGGAAACACGTTCGTTTGAACTCCTCTACTTCCCTCCCGTTTTATATACCTTGATGACGGCTATAGGCCGTCTTTTTTTTGTTCTATTTCATGGTATCATTATCCAAAATCATACATATCGGGAGGGAGAAGCATGATCACATATCCAACGTTGAAAAAGGGCGCTACTATCGGTGTAACTGCGCCATCATCAGGTGTACCCGAGTATTTGCATGAACTAATCAGGCTGGCATGCAGTCGTATGGAGAGCAGGGGATATTCCATCGTTTGCAAAGATACTGTCTGGACACAGGAAAAAGCCAAGTCAGCTCCCGCCACAAACCGCGCAACCGAATTCAACTCCCTGATGCAAGATGAGAACGTCGATATCATCATCCCTCCCTGGGGTGGCGAGCTGCTGATTGAGATTTTAGACAAGCTTGATTTTCATGCCATGCAACCAAAATGGGTGTTAGGCTATTCAGATGTGAGTGTGCTGTTGCTCGCGATTACATTAAAAACAGGGATGGCTACGGCCCATGGGACGAATCTGGTAGATTTGCGCGGAGCAGATATGGATGAGACGACGGCCATGTGGGAAACGGTTCTGTCAACGCAAAGGGGCGAGTCGGTCTTGCAGTACTCTTCCCCGATGTATCAAAAGGAATGGCAGCATGCGAATCCTTCGCCGCATATCTTTCACCTGACGGAACCGACTGTATGGAAAACCACACAGACTACACCCCACGTAAATATGCAGGGACGGCTACTTGGCGGCTGTATCGATATCATTCGGCATGTGATCGGAACACCGTATGGGGATGTGCAAACATTTCAAAAAGAACAGATCGGGAATGAGGCGATCATCTGGTATTTGGAAAACTGTGAGCTTTCTGCGACTGATCTGCGCAGGTCATTGGTACAAATGAAGCTGGCCGGATGGTTCGATCATTGCGCGGGGATCATGTTTGGTCGCAGTCCAGCGAATCAGGCGGTCGAGGGCTATACCGTGGAAGACGTCTATCAGGAGCTGGCTGCTGAGCTGCAAGTCCCTGTCCTATACGATGTAGATTGTGGGCATATGCCGCCACAGATCACGTTTATTAATGGAGCGTTTGCTGAAGTGGAGCTGTCTTTTGGAAAAGGAAGCGTCCGCCAATATTTTCGTCCATAAGTATAAAAAAACGAGGGCTTCCCAATGAATGGGAAAGTCCTCGTAGCATGTAAGCATACATAATTTTTAGCCTTGCTTCTCGTTGTAATGGGGTAGAGGATGTTCCTCCGTCGATTCACGTGTACGCAGAGTGGACAAGGCGACACCGAGGAAAATAAATGCACCGCCTGCGAAAAAGCCGACACTCAAATGCTCATGTAGCAACAGCCAGCCTAAAAATGCACCGACTATGGGCTGAACAAAAAAGAACCCGGCCCCACTCCCTGCGGGCATCAGCTCGAAGCCTTTATTCCACAAATAAAAAGCACCTGCGGTAGAAATCATCCCGATATAGAGGACGCCTGCCCAGATGTCCCAACCAAATTGCCAGGAGACAGGCGTGACAGACAGCTCCCAGAACATGAGCGGACTCGTAAAGATAATGCCAAACAATGCTACGTAGGTAGTGACGAGCAGAGACGAATAGCGCTGCGTTGCTTTTTTGCTGAGAACGGTATACAATCCCCAGCTAATCGCTGCTACGAACAAAATCAGGTTGCCTGCCAGGGAAGACTGGGCGTCAGCTTGATCTGGAACACCGATGACGATGATGACACCAATCGTCGCTAACAAAATACCCGCTGCCTGCTTCAGATGGATGCGCTCCTTTAATAGCCAGACCGCAAAAATGGCAATAAAGGCAGGAGATGCGGAGGTAATCAATGCACCCATGTGGGCAGTAGACAGCTTGGTACCAAGAAATTGCGCAGCGATTGAGATTGTGACCCCGACGAAGGCGATGGCCATCAGCAGAGGATAATCTTTTTTCGCGACACGCTCCTTACGAGCAACGGTAAATGCTCCCAACACGACGAGAGCAATGCAAAAGCGCAAAATCAATAGCGTAAACGGTGGAATCACTTCCAACACGACCTTGCTGACGACATAAACACCGCCCCAGATCGCTGCGGCGAGAGTCAGGCAGACAGCACCTAAAAACATTTGCTTCCATTGTGATTGTGACATAACAAGTCCCTCCCGGAATCATGAATCAATCATTCGAGCGTTATTCCGTAGCCGGGAGGCAGTAAGAAAACCGCTTCCTCACCGACTAGGAGAGGAGGGTGGGCACATCATTTTCAAAAAGACGGTTCATGTATTTCTCACCTCCTTAATTAGTAGGGGGTAGCCACTTGGCTAGCAGCAGCACCGGTTGTGTCAGACGACCGACTGGTGCCTCCACCTGACGGTACTGCTCATAGCCAAGCCGCCCCCAGAAAAGAAGAGCGGGTTCATTATGCGCAATGACACCGTGATGAACATGCTGACTGCCATGTTGGATGCAGTAAGCTTCAATGACTGCCACTGCCTCTCTTCCAAAGCCCTGCTGCTGATAATCGGCATGCAGAAGCAAGAGACTAATCCAGCTTTTTGGATCCTTTTCACTGGAGAGGATGATATGGATGACTCCAATGATCGTACCTTCTCGAGTAATGGCGAACCAATGCCCAAAAGGAATTCCGATGGTGGCGTCATATTCGGCTTCCAGTTCAGTAAGACTTACTGTGCTCGTGCCGTTGCGAAGCTGATTGTACTCTGGATTACTGTTGTAGGTGGCGAGTAAGTCGGGCAAGTCCTCGCGCAGCAATTCGCGAATAATGAGCCGCTCACCTGTCAGAATGAGACTCATTGAGGTCCTCCGTACTTTCGGATTAGTCCAATCTGCCCGCCGTGGTAGCCCATATGATAGATCAGTCGACCAAGTGCCTGACGGGGAGTCAGCGTGGCGATCGGTGCTTCACAGGGGATGTCCCACGCGTCTTTAGGCAGGGCAGCCAGAGAATCCAGCAAGTGATGGTAGGCAGCATCTTTGAAGGCAAGCAAGGCAGACAAGTCGGTAAAGTTTCCTTCATCCTTTACAGGCCCAATTGTCGTGAGGGTGATTTCGGACGGTATTGCTCTGCCGAAAAACATCATACAGAATCGATATTCGACTTCCGCGATGTGATGAATCAAAAATCCGATGGAATTGGAGCCCGGAGCCAGCTTCCAGCCAAGCTCGGCTTCTTCCAAATGGACGAGTGCATCCTGATACCGGGAGCGAGCTGTTTGCAAGGTCGGCAATAGTTCTTGTTCGAACATCCAATCTTCCTTTCTGGTGTTTCTTTTTATTATAGGAAAAAGATCAGGAAAGAACAGCATGATCATTCGGAAAATTTTGAATGAATGTTCACTCAGCTGTCTGAATTCGTTATACTGAAGAAAAACAAGGAGTGAGAACGATGGCTCATCGCTATCATCTAACTGTGCGTTCTACTGATATTGACGTAATCGGACATGTGAACAATGCCAAGTATTTAGAGTACATGGAGTGGGCGCGTTTTGAGTGGATATGGGAGCAAGGATTTACGCTGGATGAATTGAGGCGACGGGCCATCATGCCGGTAGTGGTCAATATTAACATTAACTACCGCAAAGAGTTGAAGATGCGTGAAGAGGTAACAGCGATTACTACGGTGGTCAAGGTGGGTGAAAAAAGCTTCGTCATCCGCCAGGAGCTGTACAACACTGCAGATGTATTAGTGGCGGACGCCGATGTGACAATGGTCATGATCGATGCGAACACACGCCAATCTATTTCTTTGCCAGCTGAGTTGAAAGAGGCATTGCTTGTGGAATTGCCTAAAAGCTAAAGGCTTCAGGATGATTTGCGAATGAAGTCGAGGCGGAAATTATTCCATTCAAGAGCACGCAGCGCCAATGTCTCCAAGATACGCTCATGGCGATCTTGACCTTCCTTTAACTCAGCAACATCTTGCTTCAACATGGCGACATCCTGCTTGAGTACGGCAACATCCTGCTTGAGTACGGCAACATCCTGCTTCAGTTCGGCGACATCCTGTTTGAGCACGGCAACATCCTGCTTCAGTTCGGCAACGTCGGCTTTTAACTGGTGAACTTCCATAGTCAAAGCGTCCATCTTGGCATCCAATTCGTCCTGCCGATCCATAAGAGCATGAACAACCAGACGCAACTCATTCACACCTTCTATCAAAATATCCAGTTTTTCGTTAGACATGTTTCCACCTCCTTTTTCCGTTACAATGATCATAACAAAAGACAGAGTCATATGCACAATGAAACAGCAAGAAAAAGGAAGGGGAAGCAACTAAGCCATGTCCAAATTTACCACAATCCTATTTGATCTCGACGACACTCTCTTCGATTTTTCAGCTTGCTGGGAGAAAGGGATGCAGCAGACGATTGCGACCCATGCACTTACAGCAGAACTAGACCAAGAGAAATTCCTTGAGGCTCTGCGGCGCCACGGAGATGATTTGTGGGTCGATGTGATTGCCAAACGCTACGATTTTACGCAATACAGAAGGTTGCGTTTTCAGCGAGCCATGGCTGATTGCAACCGACAGATTGAAGTGGAGCAGGTCGACGATTTTCAACGCGCCTATCAGGCCGCATGTATGGATGCAGTCCAGCCAGATGCCACTGTTCAGTCCACCATTGCGAGATTGGCAGAAGAGCATACACTCGGGATTGTCACCAATGGTCCTGTCGATATGGCTTTTATCAAGCTGGAGCGGTTGGGATTGTCTGCGTATTTTCCGCAGGAGCGAGTGTTTCTCTCCGAAATCATCGGACATCATAAGCCTGATCTGCGCATTTATGAACATGTTCGCGAAAAACTCGGTGTTGATAGCAAGCAGGTGCTGTTCGTTGGAGATACGTGGGAGGCAGATGTAGCAGGGGCGATGGACGCAGGCTTTTCAGCTGTTTGGATCAATCCACGAGGGAAAAAGCCTACTTCCGAGCATCAGCCACTCGCTGTCATTGAACGACTGGATCAGCTTCTCGCAATCTTGTAGAAAAAGCAGCCCATTGCCCCATAGCCGCATACTTGCTGGCTGTTTTCGGTGGCGATCGAGCTGCTTTTTTTCTAGGTGTTTTCTTGCTTCTTTTGTTCCTCGCGTTTTGCGTACTGCTTTCTCATGAAAAGGATGAGCGTAACGATAATCAACCCAATTAAAATTCCGACAGCTCCCGGTGTAAGATCTCCCCAAAAGATTTTATACAGCAAAATCCCTGTCAGGATAACGGCAAACTCCAGATACCTACTAGCCATGCGAATCTTCCCCCATTTACATGAGCCTGATTATCGTTGGTATCTACTAACCTGATCTTTCATTTTTTCATGCTGACTCTTCCTGTATTTTGTGATGAAAAAGATGAGATTGAGGACAATCAGGCCAATTGTGATCGACATACTTCCGTTGGTCACACTTTTACCTATAGCGATGTTGAAAAGCAGCATCCCGGATAGAAGCACGGCAAAAACGAGATTAAGCATCATGAGACTCTTCCCCCATAAAAATTCGTTCAAGCGAAGGTACTTCAACGTTCACGCCATAAATATCCACACGTGCCTGAACAAGAGCACGAACGAGGGTTGCCACTTTTTGATCGTCATCGACCTGAATCGAGAGACGCCCGTCTTCCCAAATCGTATTGCGCCCGAGGGACTCAATAAAGGTGCGTAGGTTTCCAGAATCCTCCGCAGCAAAAGCCGAGTGACGCACATGCACAGATCGCCATGCCAGATGGGCAGCTTGCAGCTCATTGAGAGTGCCGAGTGAACTGATTTTCCCGCTTTTCATGATGGCGATGCGGGTACAGATTTTCTCGACTTCATTCAAATTGTGCGAGGTCATGAAGATCGTTTTTCCTTGTTGATGGAGCTTGCGCAGTAAATTTTGAATATGCAAGGCTGATTCGACGTCCACGCCAGAAGTAGGCTCATCGAGGAAGATGAGCTCTGGGTCTCCGACTAATGCTTGGGCAATGCCCAGCTTCTTTTTCATCCCGAAGGAAAAGGTTTTGGCTTTGCGGGATGCATGCTCCTCGAGCTCAACGGCTGTCAGGATACGCATGCATTCTTCTTTTGTTAGTGTGACGCCTTTTACCCGAGCGAAATAGTGCAGATGCTCCGCAGGAGACAAATGGTCGTAGAAGGTGGAGTAATCCGGCAGTACGCCAATTCGCTTTTTCCATCCTTCCTTATTGGCATCCTCCCCAAACATGCGAATGGTGCCCGCTGTCGGAATCAGAATGCCTGTGAGCATATTGATAAAGGTCGATTTTCCTGCGCCGTTTCGACCGAGGAATCCGAAAATCTCCCCGCTGTGCACAGTAAGACTGACGTCATTCACGACCGTGCGATTGCCAAAGCGCTTGTTCAACTGTATGGTCTCGATCATTGCCATTAACAATCCCTCCGTCGGAATAAGTACATAGAAGCGATCAGGAATGCTGCAGCATAGAGCCAAATGAAGCCGGTCCAGACGCCGCTTTTTTCCATAAATGAAAAGGGTGTCAAATATTTAATCCATGGTGCTGCCGGGTGGCTGGAGAAGGTGCTCCACAGTCCAAGACCTGGCATGATCAGTGCGATCACAATTCCCAAAAACATCGTGTAGCTGGGGCGAGGTATGACGAGCGAGAGCAGCAGTGCCAGCGAGATGCAATAGATAAGCAGCGATACGCAGAGGTAAAAGGTCTTGGCGTCAAACGTTTGTACGGTGGCGAAAACTACGCCAAACGTAATAATCATGCAGGTTAGCCAGAAGAACGCGACTCCGAGAAATTTCCCCAAAATGATCCGATTGCGTGAAGTTCGGGTGACGAGAAAGCGAATCGTCCTGCCCGCTAGCTCACGATTTATGACATCATGAGACAGGCTGAATACAAACAAGGGCCCGAACAGCATGATGAGTGCAAAGATACCAAGCGCATGTCCCTGCGCCAGCTCCTTTTGCGGGAGAAAGCTTGCTGCCTGATTGACGAGGTCAGAAACCAAATACGAGATGCCGACGATAAAGGCAACGGTAATTAACGATTTGATACTTTTAAACAACCGAAAAAATTCGTGTTGGCAAATAGCCCACATAGGTGAATCCGCTCCTTTCTCCTTCATCATAAAGGCCAGACCTTTCCCCTACTAAAACACTACCTTACCATTTCCTTATCTTTTTTATCGGCGTCGTTTCTCATGGTAGAATGAATGACAGCAAGGGAGGGAACGGACATGGAGAAAGAAGCAAGAATCTTGCTGGTAGATGATGAAGAAGCGATTTTGCAGATGCTCCAAACAGTGCTGAAAAAGGAAGGCTTTGTCCAGATCGATACATGTACGACAGCAGCAGAGGCGATTCGTCTCGTGGAGGAGAAGACATACGACTTGTTGATTCTGGATGTCATGCTGCCTGATAAAAATGGATTTGAGCTGTGCGGAGCAGTACGCCAGCGAACGAAGGCACCGATCTTTTTTCTGACAGCAAAGGGCACGGATTTTGATAAATTAAGCGGATTTGCTTATGGAGCGGATGATTACATTACGAAGCCGTTTCATCCACTAGAGGTCGTTGCCAGGATGAAGGCTCATCTGCGCAGAACCTTGGGGGGATCTGCTCCAGCCCAGGAAGAAAAGCGCTTTGATTTTGGACGTTTTCAAGTAAATGTGGAGGCAGCCGAGCTGTTCGTGAATGGAGAGCGAGTGGACTGCCCGGCGCAAGTATTTTCATTGCTCGTGTTTTTCTGCCAGAATCGGAACCGGGTATTTACGAAAGAACAAATTTACGATCACGTATGGAAAGACGAGTACGGGATGTTTGATGAAAATACAGTCATGGTGCACATTCACAAGCTGCGTCAGCGCATAGAAGAAAATCCGGGACAGCCAAAGCTCCTGGTCACGGTGAGAGGGCTGGGCTACAAGCTGGTTAGTCCGGCAAGACAGTCATGAATTTGCGGAACAAGCTGATCTTTCAATATGTCCGGCAACTGTTCGGGTTTCTCCTCGTCTTGCTGCTATTTCTGATTATCGCGATGCTGGGGTTAGGCTGGCGCATAATGAACGAGCAGTTGTCCACCGATTTGTCCAGGCTGGAAGCGTCTGATTTGACATTGAAGGTGGATTACGAGGGGGAGCGCATTCACGTCGATCCGGAAATCGAGAAGAGCGTGGCGAGACATCAAGGCTGGTTGCAGATTATCGACAAGCACGGAAAAATCCTGTACAACTATCGGACACCTGCTGACGTTCCCAGTCAATTTGGGCCAGGAGAGTGGATTAGTTATGTAGAAGATCGTGATGCTTCTCCCTATCACATCACGCACTGGGTTATAAATCAATTTGACGAAAACATGATCATCCTCTATGGAACACCGGCTCCAGAAAAAGAGATGATGCAGCGCCTGATCGCAGCAAAAACGGGAACGAGCAAGGAGACATGGGACGAGTTGAACAAAAGCTTTTCCCAAGAAGAGGCATGGTACGTGGTATACGATCGTACGGGGAAGCTCATCCTTCAATGGAATCGCCCGAACGCTTCTGCCCAGTTAGACATGACGGAAGCTCTTCAGAACGGCGAGACAGCAAAAAATGTTCCTGTCCGCACCACGAGCCGATATGACACGAAGAGTGACATGACGTACATAGTGGGCACTCCGAATCCAACCTATCAGTCTGGTGTCCAAGAAACGTCTGAGGATGCCTTGGTCAAGGAAACGTTCCTTCACATTGGTATTCTTTTGATCCTGGCTGTTCTATTCGCAGGCAGCAGGTATGCGTGGCGGGTAGGCAAGCCGCTCTTGCACATGGTGAATTGGCTGGAAAGACTGGCCCAAGGCCGCTATGAAGAGCCCATCGGGAAAAAAGGGAAACCAATCGGAAGGAATTGGCGAGGGAAAGAAAAGAAGTCATTTCGTGTGTTCAAGGATGTGTTTGACGCGCTCCGGCATTTGAGTGAAACTTTGCGTTCCAATGAAAAGCTTCAGCAAGAGATCGAGCAGACGCGAGAGGAATGGATTACCGGGCTCTCCCATGATCTCAAGACACCGCTGAGCTCGATTTACGGTTATGCTACCTTTTTGGAGTCCGAACAGTATGAGTGGGACAGAAAAGAAGTCAGCGAATTTGGGAAAACGATACGGGAAAAGTCAGACTACATGAACGGGCTGATTGAGGATTTGAATTTGACCTATCGACTCAAGAACCAAGCTTTGCCGATGGTCAAACAACCTGTCGCGATCGTAGAAACCATACGCAGGATTGTGGTGGATATGGTGAACGATCCGAGCTCGTCTTTGCATGACATCGAATTTTCGGCGAATGTCCAATCGATAACGGCCGAGGTTGATCCAATCTGGTTTCGCCGCATCATCGTCAACATTTTGACAAACGCGATCAAATATACCCCGGCAGGTACACATGTGCTCGTAGAGGTACAGTCGATTGCAGCCGATCAGTTTGTGGTCAAAATTGCGGACAATGGTCCGGGCATGGATGAGACGACACTGGCCAATCTGTTCGAAAGATACTACCGAGGTGGGCATACAGGAGAGAATACCAGTGGAACGGGACTGGGCATGGCGATAGCCAAGCAGCTCGTCTTGGCTCACGGGGGTGAGATTACGGTGGACAGCAAGCTGGGTAGCGGAACTGTTGTCGTGATGACCTTTCCTGCGGTTACCAGCTAGTTGGTTTCCTAATAAAAGCCAAGGGATTCGCGCTGTCCCTTGGCTTTTTTCTGCTATGGTCTCGACATGAACGTTTGTATGACTTTGCCATCCTCTTGACGCTCTTGATAGTGATTGGCTGTGTAGTCGCGGATGCTGGCACGCCAAAAGCCGATGGCAGGAACGTTGTTTTCCAATTGAAAGACTTCCCAGGCACCCGGGAACATTTTGAAGATTTGATGGGAGACCGCTTTTCCGATCCCCAGTCGACGGTGGCGCTTCATGATAAAAAATTCAGCAATGGAGTGAAGTGTTGGAAAATCTGAATCAGTGCCTGTGAGCATGCGGACGAGGACAAACCCGGCCAGCTTACCATTTACCTTGATGAAAAAGGGATGGCGTTCTGGCTCGATCCAATACTTGTCAAAGTAGTCATAGCCAAACAAGCCGTCATCATCTACTTCGAAAGGCTCAAACTCAGTGAAGTCGTACGTATACAGCTCCAACAGTTGCTTGAGAGCGTGTTTCTGTTCAAAAGGAACCCGTTCTATCGAGAATGCTTGATTCACTGAGAAAACCTCCTTTTTCCATGAGAGATACGAGTATCGTACTCTATTTTTTAGGTTGTGGAAACCTATGGTAGACACTTCTTTACAGAAGCTCACACAATCGTCCATTTCGCCCGAGACGGTTGACTAAACGGATGTATATTGATCGCTATTTAAAGTATGGTGAGGCTGCGATACCTGAAGACAATGGAGTGATGATAAAATTATTGAAGCGTCTAAAATTGCGTATACTCAATTAATAAATAGGGGGGAAAGGATGGACTGCATCCTGTGAGCGTTTTTGGAGAAGAGATTAAGATATTTATGAAGAATGGAAACTTGGATTCGGCATATCGTTTACACCAATATAAGCTCTCAGATTTTTTGATTAGGAGGAGTTCGTATATTTACAATTAACTTTAAATTATTTGATAATTTTGATGAATTGAAGGTAATTACAGCTAACGATTTTGATAGAGAGTATAGAGATATTGAGGGCATAATTGAGTTGGATTTCCACGGGCATAAGTATGGTTACTATTTTGAAGACCATCCTTTTGGTGAAGAGCGTTTAGTAAGATGGTTTACTGATTTATTAACTATTGCCCTCAAGCTTCAGAAAAAGGATTACTTGGCATATAAAATTCCTGAAAGTTCATGTGATTGGCTTGAGTTTAAGGCAACTAATGACGAGCTCAGAGTAAGCTTAGTAGAGAGTTTTGAAGGTGGTAGTATTCTCGAACTGTTTATTGCTGAACCAAGTAAAGAATTTAATAATTCTGCTTGGAGTGAAGTGCTAGTATCAAAACAACAGGTGATTCATGAAGTTTTGAGTAAGGCTAGAAAGTTGAAGTGCTTTATTGAAGTCTTAAATCCTCAAATATTAAATAGTAAAACCATTAAAGAACTAACTAGTTTGATTGATAAACTTTCTTCTCATGTAACTTAATCTAGAACCGCAAAGCCCCAAACCAGTTAATCAACAACTCGTCTGGGGTTTCTTTTTTTGCTTGAATTGTTATTCTTATCTCAATAACAGCCTCGAGAATGTAAAAACTGCGAGATGAACGACTAATCACTCAACAAAAATGTCACAGAATAGGATGGCGATGTAAAGTGAAGCTACTTGATCATTTCTTTTCTAAAGATGACCTGGAGGAAATATCCGTATTAAAAGAACTATGTAAAGGGATTAGTGTAAATGGTAGTCCATTTATATGTTTTGAGGTATTAGAAGATATCTTTCAGGAACGATATAAGCTTAGTCAACTATCAAGAGAAAGATTATTAAGAATTGCAGAGCAGTTACAGGGATATAATGATTTCTGGAAGGATGTTGAATGGTACAATAATCAGAAAATGCACGAGTTATTACCTAAGTTTAAAAAAATAATCATGCAAGAAATAGCTAGTAGATATGAACGGAATTGTTTAGAAGGAAATGATCCCAACGAGCCTAATTAGTGAGTAGAGGGGAATGCCCAATGCAATGGTGGCTTAATATAACTTGGATCATTACTGTATTCGTTAACCTATCAGGTCTTATCTGGTTTGTACTCGGTTCGACTGCAAGCTTTCAACGTGATCTAGACCTGATATCAACAGTACTACTTGTATATCTAGGTATACCAACCATAATTTTAGGTGGCTTGTCTTTTTATCTACTGTATAAAAAGTGGAGCCCAACAAAATGGTGGGAAGCCATTGGTGTCTCACTTTTAATGATCGCAATGCTTTTCATGACACCTCAGTTTTATAAAAATGTAGATACGAGTGGGTGGTTAACAGATAAGGTACAGACTGATTCGATACAGCAAACATCAGATCATCGATTTGAATACTGTATTGAACTTATTAATTTGTTTCAGAAAAATAGTACAGCTCGTTTATATTTAAAAAATATCAATACCCTCGAGGAAGTAAGAATTCCGTTAGAGCTACCTACAAAAGAAGTGGTAGGAATTACTTGGAGTAGTGTAAATTACTTTATTAAGCTAGAACCAACTGCTGATTCAAACATATACCTCCTAACCACAACTGAGGGCCTTCCTTTGGCAACTGAGAAATATGAAATTAATGTACAAGAGGGAACGGCGGTAAGAATAAAGTAAAAATGCGTCTACACAAAAATACCCTATAGAAAGACTTTTTCAAAGTCCACTCTACAGGGTACACTTTTTCCCTTTTAATGAATCGCTTTCTTCTTAAACTGCCCGCCGCGCACATCGTGAATATTGCCGACGGCCAAGAAGGCATTCTCGTCAACTTCTTCCACGATCAGCTTCAGCTTGGCTTCTTCCAATCGAGTAATGATGCAGAAAATCACTTTCTTGTCGTCTCCAGTATAGCCGCCTTCCCCATTCAAATAGGTAACGCCACGGCCCAGACGAGCAACAATCGCATCTCCCAAATCCTTGTGATTGTCGCTAATGATCCATACCGCTTTAGACTCCTGGAAGCCTTCGATGGTCAGATCGATCATTTTGAAGGCAATGTAGTAGGCGATCAGCGAGTACATCGCGCGATCCCAACCGAATACAAATCCGGCACTGCTCAAAATGAATAAGTTCATGAACATTACGATCTCACCAACGGAGAACGGGGATTTCTTGTTAAGCAGTACAGCAACGATCTCTGTACCGTCCAGAGAGCCTCCATAGCGAAGAACAAGTCCAACGCCAATCCCGAGCAGGATACCCCCAAATACAGCTGCAAGCAGGGGATCATCCGTTAGCCCTGGGACAGGGTGAAGGAGTGTCGTTCCAATTGACATGATCGTAACCCCAAAGAGGGTCGAGAGTGCAAACGTTTTTCCGATTTGCTTGTACCCTATGATCAAGAAGGGCAAGTTAAGCACAAACAGGAAAACGCCAAGAGGGATTCCAGACAGATGCGAGGTAATAATCGAGATACCTACGATTCCACCGTCGATAATATTGTTCGGTACGAGAAAAATCTCGAGTGCTACCGAGAACAGGGAAGCACCAATCAGGATACCGAAGACCCTCTTGAGCAATTTTCCAATGGGTAATTTCTGATGAGTCGATTTTGCAAGTGGTTGTTCCATCGTTCCTCTCCCCATTGTGAAATTTTTTACTTACTTAGTTATTATAGCATTCATTCTTATGTGATTACTGCACAATTACACTTTTTAGCAAAAAATATTCCATTCAGACTTGTTCAGACTCATTAATACTCTTGAAATCTCGTTCGGGCGTGAATGTTGAGGACAGCGAGTGTTCTGTATTGACTGGTTATACAGAAATTGCTATTTTCAAACTGTTAGGAAAATAGTTGGGGGGGAAGTTTCATGGGTTTCTTGAAAGCGGAGATAGAAGTATCATCATCTATAGAGCTGGTTTGGTGGGCATGGACACGAAAGGAACGGCTTGTTCAGTGGTTTGCGCCTGATGCAACGATTGAGCCGTTTTTGGGCGGAGCGTATGAATTGTACTTCAATCCAGCCAATCGCGACCAGATGGGGACGAAAGGGTGCATCATTACCCATTTTGAACCGAAGGAGCGCCTGGGCTTTACATGGAAGGGACCGGACGAATTCGCAGATACCATGAATCACGAGGATGCCTTGACTTACGTGCTTGTTACCTTGTCAGAAGCAGAGGGGAAAACGCAAGTATTGGTCGAGCATTTCGGTTGGAAAGAGGGAGAGGAGTGGGAAAAGGCTCGGGGCTGGCACGAAATGGCTTGGTCTCATGTATTGGGGAGCCTGAAATCTTCACTTGAATCCGGCAAAGGAGATTTGTGCTGCTCTCCACAAGCTGCTCATCAAGGGTAGATTTTGGGGATTTGTCCATCATGGCGAGCCAATGTGATGATTACATATACAGACTATGAGAGACAATCAGATAATAGACGTGATCTTTGCACTTACTCGTTTTGATCGGAAAAGAGGAACCATGGATGACAGCATCGATACTATTGTTTATTTTGGCGGGATTGGCGGAAATCGGCGGGGGATATTTGGTATGGCTTTGGCTAAAGGAGTCCAAGCCATACTGGTACGGTATCGTCGGGGCGCTGATCCTGGTGTTGTACGGAATCATTCCTACGCTTCAAAGCTTCCCTTCCTTCGGGCGGGTATATGCCGCCTATGGAGGGGTTTTTATCGTTCTTGCTGTTTTTTGGGGATGGCTGGTGGATAAAAAGACACCCGATTTGTATGACTGGGCAGGTGCTATCATCTGCCTGATCGGAGTGAGCGTCATCTTATGGGCGCCGCGCCAATAACTTTGGAGTGGAGGCTGAAATGAAAAGCTTCGAGGAATTGTACTGCGAAAAGGATTCAGCGATCGAAGAAATAAAAAAATGGAAATTTGGGAGATGAGCTAGAAGGTTGTGTAAAGGAAAAAAGAGCGGCCCACGAAGGACCGCTCTTTTGCTTTTAGTGTTTTGTTGCTGCAGCTTCAGCTTGCGCGCTGTGATGATCCAAGTACTCATCTGGACCGATAATTCCCGCAGCACGATCTTGTTTTTCCAGTTCAAGTGCTTTCGGAACGGAGAGCCAGTAAGCAAAAGCAATCCCGATAATACCTGCACCCAATTTACCGATCATGACCGGCAAGATAATGTTTGGTTGGAAGTTAGCCGAGAAGGACAAGTGGTCACCCAGCAAGAAAGCTGCACAAACCCCGAAGGAAATGTTGATAACCTTGTCTTTTGGCGGCATGGAACGAATAAGACGGAACATAGCCAGGATGTTCGCGCTAGTTGCGAGCAAACCTGCACTACCAGAAGGGCTCATGCCCAGTTTATTACCCAATACTTCGAGTGGCTTCGCTGCATATTTACGCAGCATGTATACCATTGGGAACGCACCTGCGAGCATGATACCGATGTAACCAGCGGTCTCCAACGCACGGTATTGGTCGGTTGGATCGGCGATGATCGGATCGAAGCCCCAAGCTCCGAAAATCTTTGTAAAGATGCCAGTAAAGTGTTGAACGATCGAGAATACGAGTACGAGCTTGATACCAGCGTCCATCGTTTTTCCGAAGATCATAAAGGCACGAATCATCAGGTCTGGCAGGAAGCGCAGACCAGCAGCAATTGCTAATACAAAGAACAAAATCGGTGAGAGGTTGAGAAGTACCTGTCCGAAGCCAATGGCAAAAGCATAAGTCGATTCAGCGTTTGTCGAGATTTCATTGCGAACCTCTGCATTTGTCAAAACAAGAATGGCGCTGGAGATAAAAGCACCAATCGGAACTGTCAAAATACCGGACATTACGCCAAGCGCCATGTATTTATGGTCGCGCTTGTCCAACATAGCAAGTCCCATTGGGATGGAGAACACGATCGTAGCACCGGCCATCAGACCGACGATCATGGCCATAACCCATCCTTCCGTGGTGGTTTTCAGGAGGTTTGCCAACTGATAGCCACCCATGTCAGATGCGAGAATCGCAGTTGCCGCAATCGCAGGATCTGCTCCAATTTTATTGAAGATGGGTGATACCGCTTTTTCTACGAACCAAGAGATGTACGGGAGGGACGCCATAATACCGGCAGCAGGAACGAAGATGTAACCTGTTGAGTGAATCCCTTCCATGAACTCCTTACCGAGGCCCTCATCGCTGTTGCGAATCGCGGCAATGGCACCAATCACTGCACATAACATGATGATGTAAATAATGACGCTTCCAATGTGCTCCATGGATATCCCACCTTTTTGCGGATGTAAACAATAAAAGCACTTAGGATCTCATGAATAAATGAGATATACCCTAAGCGCCTTTGCTTACTTTGTATAAACTTGTTTACAGGTAATGGTAATAACAGCCAACTGGAACCGCTTTCATAGCTCGCTAAAAATAAACGGAAAATACATGTCGCGTTTATTCCTTTGTGTACATTCTGAATATTTTATGCTAGAAAGCGCCGTTGCTTTACTCTGCATTATAAAGTGATTATATGGGGAGGCATGGCTAATGTCAACTGCTCTTTAGGAACAAAGAACGAATTTTGTGAGGAAAAAGGGCTGGAAAAAAAGCCGCCCTTGTTATTCGCAAGGGCAGCTTTATGTGTAATTTACAGTTTTACTACGTTCTCAGCTTGTGGTCCACGGTTGCCTTCAACCACGTTGAATTCAACGCGTTGGCCTTCTTCGAGGGTTTTGAAACCTTCGCCTTGGATTGCGCTGAAGTGAACGAATACATCGTTTCCGCCTTCAACTGCGATGAAGCCATAACCTTTTTCTGCGTTGAACCATTTAACTGTACCTGTTTGCATGGGTGTTACCTCCAACAAAATAAAATGAATATGTAACTTTTATTTATGAAAAAATAAAATTCACACATTGTAAAAGGTTCAAACATAAATGTAAACCCTTTACAATATGTGAACGCTTTAAATAAGAATCTTTTGTTTAATGTAATACTATCACAGACGGAAGAGGAAAGCAATCGCTCAATATACGAAAGGACGGCCTGAATGCGAAATCTCTGGCCGTCCATTTTATAAAAATTAGGTAAAGAACTTCACTCTCTCATCTAACGGTTGGAATTGTTTTTCACCTGGTTGAGCGGTTGGTTTGCCAAAAGGCATTTGTGCTCTCAGCTTCCATTCGCTAGGGAGCTTCCATGTTTGTTGGACTTCTTCATCAATAAGTGGATTGTAATGCTGCAAGGAAGCACCGAAGCCCTCGGTTTCCAACGCAGTCCACACAACATACTGAAGCATTCCGGAAGATTGCTCGGACCAAATCGGGAAATTATCTTTGTACGCTTCGAATTGCTGCATGAGATTCTCGACGACGCTCTGGTCTTCAAAGAAAAGAACAGTGCCGTAGCCGCTACCGAAGGCGTTCATTTTTTCTTCCGTGGCCCCGAAATTTTCAGCGGGAACGATTTTACGCAGCGTTTCTTTGGTCATGTTCCACAGCTTATCGTGCTCCGCCCCCAAGAGGACAACAACGCGAGCGCTTTGGGAGTTGAATGCGGATGGCGTGTACTTTACTGCTTCCTGTACGATTTCTTTAATGCGCTCATCAGATGCAACATTTTCCTTGCTGATCCCATAGTACGTTCTTCTGTCTTTTACGGCTGCAATAAAATCCTTACCCACTCTGCATTCCTCCTGCAACTTGTTTTTACACTAACATGATGCATTGAAACGGAGAAGCTTATTCAATGTTTTGTTTCTTACATTTCGTAATTAAATATAAATTTTCGCATAACCATTGTCAACATTTGGGTTTGCTGATAGCGATAAGTAAACTTTTTTTCGGTTACAATGGGATGATAAGGTTCGAGTTAGTAAGGAGGATATTATGATTACCAAAATGGCAACGGTAGCTGTTTACGTAGAAGATCAACAACGTGCAAAAGTGTTCTGGACAGAGAAGGTTGGATTTGAAGTCAAGCAAGAGCACCCGATGGGACCAAACAGCAGTTGGCTGGAGGTAGGACCAGCGGGTGCCCAGACTGCTTTGGTACTCTATCCGAAAAGCATGATGAGCAACTGGCAGGAACAAAAAGCCTCGATTGTTTTTGAATGTACAGAAATTGAAAAGACGTACGAAACGATGCGCGCGAACGGTGTTGTTTTTCAAGGAGAACTGAACAAGATGCAGTGGGGGACCTATGCGACTTTTCAGGATGAAGACGGTAACAGCTATTTGCTAAAAGGATAAGTGTAAGGACGACCTCTGGCCAAATACGGCTGGAGGTTTTTTTACATGGCGAATCAAACAATCGCGCGAACGAGGTAATACATATGCGTAGTTGGCAGACCGTCAGAAGTGGCATAGTGGTCGAAAATCGGCATCACACTCTCCATGTGTTGTTCGATGGCGGACGTGAGAATAGAGGGACTTTGCCCGAAGCAACGCATGCGAATGACATCGAGTGGAGTCTGAAAATACTCGGTAGCGATCACCGTCTGAATATCGACTCGCTGGAAAGCAGCTTGTCTGAGTCTCTCCTGCAAATATTTCAGGATCGGAGTGTCAGCTGGACGTGGACCAAATAAATGAGGAAACCATTCGAATAATTCGGCGGACAACTGATCGCCCGGATGTAATCCGATGAAGGAGCCTCCTCTTTTGACGACGCGTGTTATATCTGGATAGGCGGAGGTAGGTCCCTTGCGATTGTAGGCGCAATCGAACGTATCGTCATGGAAGGGGAGGGTATATTTCGTATTGCTGACAACGAAGGAGACGTTTTCGGGTATTTGTGCACGGACCTTTTGCACAAAGTTTTCTGTCACATCCAAGCCAACGATTTCTTTGGCAGAACGGCTCCAGTGCATTGTGAATGCGCCGTGCCCGCAGCCGATGTCGAGAACAGATTGATTCGGAACCATACGACCAATTTCTTCCATAAAGAGTGACTCGCCATTCGGTTCGGTAATGGTAGAGCGCCACGGGTATACGTATTCACCAGTCATTTGGCCCAGCTGTGTGTACCAGGCTAAAGAGTGGGGGGCGATCCATTCGGGATGGGTGTTCGGATTCGGTGGATGAAGCATGATCGGTCACCTCTTATCTAACGAAAATGCACAACAGGTTCCATTGTAATAATTTCCCTGTCTTTTGACAAACTCTTTAAACGGCTTTACACGAACGAAAAGTAGCGATAACGTTGAGGGTGGAAAGCGGTTGAAAGGAGCCAGGGCAAATGATTTTGTCACAACAATATAGAAGCATTCTGGTCGTGACCTCCGTTGATGCAGAACGGGAGGCAGTGATGCGCGGCATTCAAGGGGATGAGCGATTCACAGTCATCGCTGGGGGAGTGGGGCCGGCAGCGGCCGCAGCGAGCACAGCCAGAGCGCTTGCTTGCGCGGACTACGATCTGGTCATTTGTGCAGGAATATGCGGCGGATTCGTGGGACAAGCAGAGATTGGGTCGCTGGTTGTCGCGACAGAGATTATTTGTGCGGATTTGGGGGCAGAAACGCCTGAGGGCTTTTGCAGTGTGGACGAGCTGGGATTTGGATCAGCTCGGGTAAGTGTCGATCAGGCGTTGGTCGAACAGCTGACAAATGCGATGAAAGAGGCAGGCTTGGCCGCCAAAAAAGGCATTGTACTTACACTATCAACCGTGACGGGAACAGCGGAAACAGCCGCGGCTTTGGTACAGCGGATGCCAGACGCGCTAGCTGAAGCGATGGAGGGGTATGGCGTTGCGACTGCTGCCCAGGCTGCTGGACGACCTGTTCTGGAAATTCGCACGGTATCGAATGCAATTGGGCCGCGGGATAAATCCGCTTGGCGGATAAAAGATGCGTTGGAATCTCTGGAAAAGGGAAGCTCTGTACTACGGGAGGTACTATCATGAAAATTGCGTTTTCACCATGTCCGAATGACACTTTTGTTTTTCATGCCTGGGCACATGATTTGATTCCGGGAGCGCCAAAGCTCGATATTATGTACGCAGATATCGATATTACGAATACGCTTGCTGCACAGGGGGAAGGCCCAGAAGTAATGAAAATCTCCTATGCGGCATTGCCATGGGTGATGGACAACTACTCGTTGCTCCCTTGCGGCGGTGCACTGGGCAGAGGATGCGGGCCACTTGTTTTGACCCAAGGAAATTCTGGCGAGAGTGCGAACGATCCAGCACGCCTGTCCAACAAACGTGTAGCCGTTCCGAGTGAGCGCTCCACAGCTTATTTACTGTTCCGGCTCTGGGCTGCACAAAATGTCCCAGGTGGTGTAGGGGAGATCGTCGTCATGCCGTTTCATGAGATTATGCCTGCTGTACGTGACGGCAAGATCGATGCAGGACTCGTGATCCACGAAGCGCGTTTCACGTACCAAAACTACGGGCTGTCTCTCATGACTGACTTGGGCAACTGGTGGGAGTCTGATACCCATTTGCCGATTCCGTTGGGTGCCATCATCGCGAAAAAATCAATGGACATCGAGGCTCTGACCAATTGGACGCGCTCCTCTGTGGAATATGCATGGGCGAATCCGACCGCGTCACAAGAATATGTCATGTCTCATGCCCAAGAGCTGTCCCTGGAGGTAGCGCAAGCGCATATTAATTTGTACGTGAATGAGTTTACGAGAAATTTGGGTAATGATGGTTATGCAGCTGTCGAGGCGTTGCTCGGTCGTGCAGCCGAGGAAGGGCTTGTACCAGCATTTGATTTGTCGACATTACGGCGCTAGATAATTCAATAACAAAAGGGGGCAGCTTACATGGTTGCCCCCTTTCCTATTGGAAAAAGCCCTATCCAGCGTAGATCACTCCACATGCCAGTCGTTTTCCGCTATTTCCTGCCGGCTGCGAATGGAAGTCATCGGGACTTTGATGGATGATCAGGGTTCTGCCGACCACATCTGCTGCACTGATTTTGTTTGTGAAAAAAGTCATTCGCGCATACCCATCATTGGAAAACAGCACGGGGAAATCGCCTACGTGGTTGCCATGCGGTTGTTGGGTAGGGTTCCAGTGACTGCCTGCTGCGGTAAAGGGATCTTCCGAATTTCCTACCGTGCAGACGCCATGCTCATGCAAATGAAAACCAAATGGCCCGATTTGCGGCTGATTGCCAGCGGCTGGCTGGAAAGCGGGGAGGCCGCTGACTTCCACGAACACTTCGGTACCGTAGGGGACATCGGTAAAAACAACGTAGCCGTGCAGGTTCGGTGCCAGTGGACCACCCTGGATTTCGGCAAAAGATTGTCCTGTTCTTCGTCCATGTTGTGAGGACACGGCTCGTAAGTCATATTCGTATGGGTATTCATATGGCTGATCCGTACACGTGAAACACCACCTTACTTCATGAACCAGTTTGACATATCTTATGTAAGTGGTGGGCGCATGGTTACTGGGCGGCGTAGGAGAACCAGGAGACTTCATAACGATGAGATAGATGCAGTCCAGCCTTTTCAGCCGTTTTTTGCGAAGCGATATTTGAATCCATACAGTCCCACCACACAGTTACTGCTTCCTGATGAAGCCTATTTTGCAATTGATAAGCCAGTGTACTGGACAAGCCTTTTTGACGATAGGGTTCTAGTGTTTCAACGCCGATAGCATGAGTCGACTGATAGACCGCTGTGGACATACAAATGCTCGCCACTTCATGATCAGTCGTAAGGGCAGCATATCCGTAGCCATTTTCCAAAAAGTCATCGATGGAGTACCAATACTCATGGAGGTAGTCGGTCACAAAATCGAGGTTGGAAGGAATGACGGTATCATGCCCTCGTAAAAAGCTTTCCCCCAGTTCAATTGAATAGTAGGGGGCAGGAATAATAAAAGATGGTTCCTCTCCCTGATCACAAGAAGACCGATAGACAAATTGAGTACTCGTCTCCCAGCCGCTGCTCTTCATAATAGGTGTGAGAAGTGAATCCCACTCTTTTGATTCCCGCGAGAATTCAAAATAACTAAGGTCCTTTTGCTTCAAAATAGGGCCAATTTGTGTTTGAAAAAAAGCAGAGAAAGTAGCGGGGTGAATGCTTTTGCTCGGCTCTCCAAGGAAAGCGAAGCTGCTTAAACCTGTTGACCATACGAGTGCACAGGAAGGCTTGTCGGGATTATCTACCCAAATGAGCCCGGGATGATTGCCTGCGACCACACCCGCAAACATCACGTCACTTTTATCATGGAGAAGCTGACCAGCCAACTGTTGGTTTCCTTTTACGTGATACACGTACATCCACTTCCTTTAAAAAAGTTCTACAATAAGCATAAGTAAGTATTTTCCAAATGACAAGAAAGTTCCTTTTCCCACGCGAACATTGACGATGATAATTATTTTCATCTACAATCAGGTGGAATTCCCCGGCATGGGCAAAAGGGTGGGCAAAACGTGAAAAGAGTGCTGCTGATAGAAGATGAGATCAATATGGCCCGATTTATTGAACTGGAGCTGCGCTACGAATCGTTTGCGATTACAGTCGCGCATGATGGACATAAAGGACTCGAGCTTGCTTTAAAGGAAGAATGGGATGTCATATTATTGGACGTCATGCTTCCGGCGCTTGATGGCATTACGGTTTGTCAAAAAATACGCAGCGTGAAAAAAACGCCGATCATTATGCTGACAGCCAGAGACAGTATTACGGACCGCGTCTCAGGCTTGGACAGTGGCGCCGATGATTACATTCCGAAGCCATTTGCGATCGAGGAGCTGTTGGCACGCATACGTGTTGTGTTTCGCCGACAGGAAGAACAGGAGAATGTCCCCCAAACCTTGCTCGCGCACCGAGAGCTGGTGGTTCAAATGGAGGGACGTGTCGTCACCAAAAATAACCAACCTGTTGAATTGACCAAAAGAGAGTATGATTTGCTCGTGACGTTCATGAAAAACATCAATCGAGTCCTGCCTCGCGAGGTGCTGCTCGATACCGTGTGGGGATTCGAGGCTGCTGTCGAGACCAATGTTGTCGATGTGTACGTCCGGTATTTGCGCAATAAAATCGATTCTCCCAATGAGGACAGCTATATCTCGACTGTACGAGGGATTGGCTATGTGATGCGAAAATGAGAGGACCATCGAGATTCTTAAAGCTCCCGATCAAATGGAAGTTGACAGTCTGGTCGTCACTTCTGCTTTTTCTCGTATTCATTGGCTATAATAGCTTCCAATATTTTTTTGTAGAGAAGTGGATGTTTAATCAGGAACAGCAGGTTGTGCAACAGACCATGCGAGAGTTCCTCAACTACGCGCTGGAAAAAGAGCAATCTTTTGAAGAGGATGACCTCGCAGAGCTGCGCAGCTTTTTGGAGAAAATCAATCAACGAAACCAGATGATTCGCATTCTGGACGGAGAGGGTAATCCGATTGTCGTTGTCTCGGAAAACTTTCAAGATATCACACTGCCACCGCTCCCGCCTGTTCAGTCGATTCGCACCCAGACCCAAGAAGTACGTGGTGACCTGTTGATCATGAGTAGCCCCCTTACGATCTTTCAATTTAACGGGACAGTCATGATTCTGAAGAATATGAAAGAGTTTGAGCAGTTGAGTGGTGCTCTCTTTCAGGTCATGGCCATTGGGTGCTTGACCGCTGTGATCATAAGCGGTCTGGGTGGCAGATTGCTCGCGCGGCAGTTGCTAAAGCCATTGCAATCGATGAATGAAACGATGAGCAACGTCCGGCAAAAAGGATTCCATGAACGTGTGCAGTTTCACGATAATCAGGATGAGATTGCGACTTTGATGAAAATGTTCAATAAAATGATGGATCAGGTGGAGCGTTCCTTTTTGCAGCAGAGACAATTCGTCGAAGATGCTTCACATGAGCTGCGGACGCCGATTGCGATTATGGAAGGGCATCTGGGAATGCTACGGCGCTGGGGCAAAAATGATCCAGCTGTTTTGGAGGAATCCTTGCAGACATCGATTCAAGAGCTCGCCAGACTAAAGGGACTGGTGCAGGAGCTGCTCGCTTTGACGAGAGCGGAGCATGTGGAAATAGAAGAGAATGTAGCGCTCCATGATCCGGATCGGGCTGTCTGTCACATGATCAAGAAATTCGCCATGATTCAGCCGACATTTACGATCGAGCAGGAACTTGCGCCTTTGGCTGGAGAAATCCTGGCTATATCGGAAGAACACCTGGAGCAAGTGCTACTGATCCTTTTGGATAATGCGGTCAAGTATTCCGGGGAGAGCAGGAGAATCTACGTGAGGGCCAAGGTGCAAGAAAATGTAGCCTGTATGGAAATCATAGATGAAGGAATCGGCATACCCGAGCAGGATTTGCCGTATGTCTTGGACCGATTGTATCGGGTAGACAAAGCAAGAAACAGCGGGGAGAGCGGGTATGGACTCGGGCTTGCCATCGCCAAACGATTGCTTATGCGTTACAACGGCAGCATAACGATTCAGAGTGTGGAGCAGAACGGGACGACTGTAACTGTTTTTGTGCCGCTTCGTCAGTGAATTTCAACCGATCCACATCTCGCTAAAAATAATTGGAGATGTTTTTTTATTTTCACAGCATTTTCTCATTTTTGTTCGTTACAATAAGCCTTGTCAATTGGCAATGATATTCATTATCAATAATCACTGCGATAGAGAGGGAGAATCAAAATGAGAAAAAAATCGATGCTGGCGGTCATGCTGAGTACCATGCTGACGCTGCCAATACTTGCTGCATGCGGAAACGGCGCGAATACTGCCCAGCCGCAAACAGAAGCACCAAAGGCACAGGAGCCGGCTGCCACAGAGCAAGCCGTGAACGTATTTACTGCGCGCCACTACGATATTGATAGCAAGCTGTTTGCTGAATTTACCAAGCAAACAGGCATCAAGGTAAACGAAGTGAAGGGCACCGCAGAAGAGCTGGTTGAGCGCTTGAAGCGTGAAGGAGAGAGCTCCGAAGCTGATTTGTTCATCACGGTTGACGGTGGTGTTCTGAACTACGCGAAGCAAAATGGCGTTCTGCAACCGATTCAATCTGCTGAAGTAGAGAAAAACGTACCGAAAGAATTGCGTGATCCTGACAACCAATGGATCGGTATGGCTACCCGTGCGCGTGTAATCGTGTATGCGAAGGATCGTGTGAAGCCAGAGCAGCTGTCTACGTATGAAGATTTGGCTACAGATAAATGGAAAGGCAAAGTATTGGTACGCTCTTCTTCCAACTTGTACAACCAGTCACTCGTTGCTTCCTTTATTGAGCTGAATGGCGAGCAGGCTGCATTGGATTGGGCAAAGGGTCTGGTGAACAATTTCGCGCGCAAGCCTGAAGGTGGAGACCGTGACCAGGCAAAAGCTGTTGTTGCCAAAGTCGGTGACGTTGCGATCATGAACACGTACTATGTTGGACAGATGCTGAACTCTAAAGATGCAGAGGAAGTAAAAGTCGCGCAAAACATCGGCGTTTTCTTCCCGAACCAAGAGACAACAGGCACACACTTGAACATCAGCGGTATTGGTTTGACCAAGCATGCGAAAAACAAGGACAATGCCGTGAAATTGATTGAGTTCGTCACAGGGAAAGAGGCTCAAACGATGCTGACAAACGGAAGCTACGAGTTCCCTGTCAATGCAGAGGCAGACAAGCCTGCTCTTTTGAAAGAGTGGGGAGAATTCAAAACGCAAAAGCTCGACTTTGCTAAGCTCGGCGAGTATAACAAAAAAGCGGTAGAACTGCTGAATCAAGCAGGTTGGAAATAAGCATGACGGGAGCACTTTTGCGTAGAAGCCTGAGACGAAAACTGAACGGGTGGGTAACGCTGAGCGTGATAGGGGCCTTTTTGGCCCTTCTCCCGTCTCTTTATATTTTTTTCGGACTCTTTCAAAAACAGAATGAAAACTGGCAGCATATCCAAGAGTACATGCTGCTGGATTACGCGCTGCAATCGTTATGGCTCGTGCTCGGTACCGGAGCCTGTACGATCATCGTAGGTGTGACCTTGGCCTGGCTGGTCGCTGCCTACGATTTTCCATTGCGTCGCTTTTTTTCATTTGCTTTCGTGCTGCCGTTGGCAATTCCTCCGTATATCGCAGCATACACGTACGGCTCCATGCTCAGCTACACGGGAAGCATTCAAACAATTTTGCGTGATGCATTCGGGATGACGCTCGATCAACGCTACTTTGACATTATGTCGATGAAGGGCGCTATTTTTATTTTTACTCTGTGTTTATTCCCCTACGTCTATTTGATTACGAAAACCTTTCTTGAAAAACAGAGTGCTGTGTTCATTGAAAATGCCAGATTGCTTGGAAAAAACCAAACGCATATCTTTTTTCGTATCGTTCTGCCTATGTCGCAGGCAGCCATCGTCGGTGGCGCTAGTCTTGTGGCATTTGAAGTGCTCAATGATTTTGGGGTGACGAAGCATTTTGGAATTCAGTCTTTTACAGCGGCGATTTTCAAGACGTGGTTTGGGATGTACGACGTAGAATCGGCGATCCGTTTGTCTGCCTGGCTCATGACGTTGATTATCGGAATCTTTATCATCGAACGTCTCGTTCGTAAACGGAAAAAATATAGCTCGCCTACGAACAGGAGCACTCCGCTCACACCTAGGAATTTGCGCGGAATCCCGAGGTATACTGCCGTAATCTTCGGATTGGTTATGGTTTCGTTTTCGTTTGTGATTCCTGTTGTACAGTTGATTGTCTGGGCGACGTGGACGTATGGGGAAGTGTTGAACGAGACCTTCTGGAAGCTCTTGAGCAATACGTTGTTTATCTCCTGTATCTCGATCACCATCTTGATGCTGCTCGCCGTAACTGTAGCGAATGTCATCCGATTCTCCCGAGGTTCGATATTCGCTGTGGCACTGACGCGCTTGATTTCCATGGGCTATTCCATTCCGGGCGCAGTCTTGTCCATCGGTGTGATGGCGGTGGTGATGTCCGTCGATAAAGAACTGAGTTCCTTCTATAGCTGGCTGGGCTTAGGCGCCAACAAGCTGGTACTCAGCATGTCCTTGTTCATGCTGACGTTTGCCTACATCATCCGCTTTCTTGCAGTCGGATTCAATGCAGTCGAAGCGGGGTTTGAGAAGACGGGAAACCGCTATTCAGAAGCAGCACGTATGCTCGGGATGAGCATGACACGAACCTTTTTCAAAGTGGATTTGCCATTAATCAAAGGGGCTGTGCTCACTGGTTTTATCTTGGTGTTCATGGAAATCGTGAAGGAATTGCCGCTTACCTTGCTTCTTCGTCCCTATAACTTCGAGACGCTGGCAACAAAGGCGTATCAATATGCGAGCGATGAACAGATTCATCAGGCCGCGATTCCTTCGCTTTGTATCATTGCAGTGGGGATCGTCTCCGTTATTTTCTATCACTGGTTAGGAGAGAGGCAGGCAAAATGACTTTTTTTGAAGTGAAAAACCTGACGTTTGGTTATACAAGCGGGAATAGCAGCGTTATCCGGGATTTTTGTTTGCAGATGGAGCAAGGGGAAGTTGTCGGGCTGCTCGGGAATAGCGGTTGTGGAAAAAGTACATTGCTTCGCTTGATAGCCGGACTGGAGTCCCCGAAGAGCGGCCGCATCCATATCGATGGAAAAGTGTTGGTCGATCAGGGGCAGTTTGTGGAGCCTGAGCAGCGTGGGATCGGCATGATTTTTCAGGATTATACACTGTTTCCGCATTTGACTGTCGAGCAAAACATCTTGTTTGGTCTGCATCGATTGTCCAAAGCAGAGCGTCTGGTTCGTGTGAAGGAGATGTTGACGCTGGTACAGCTCGAAGGCTACGGCAAGCGATATCCGCATGAGCTGAGCGGGGGACAGCAGCAGCGTGTCGCATTTGCGCGTGCACTGGCGCCTAGACCGGCTATCTTGCTGATGGATGAGCCGTTCAGTAATCTGGATGCCGAGCTGAAAACGAAAATACGAGATGACTTGAAGCGAATGCTGCGAGCTGCCAAGATGACTTCGATCCTGGTCACGCATGACAAAGCAGATGCGGAAACGATTTGCGATCGCATCATTCGCATGACTCGCTAAGGGCAAAGTGCAGCTTTCAGCCTCCAAAGTGCATAGTCGTAGCTTACGTTGTTGTATAATGTGCATACGACGAATGATGCAGTTTGCGGTTTGCTGTTTTTTGGTCAGCACCGTTCAAATAGAGGAGGATGGAATATGAAAATTGAAATCTGGTCTGATTTTGCCTGCCCGTTTTGCTATATCGGAAAGCGCCGTCTGGAAGGAGCGCTGTCTCAATTTCCGCATAAGGATCAGGTAGAGGTCGTATATCGCAGCTTCCAGCTCGACCCGCAGATGGAACGCGATACGGATATGGACATGCATGAAGTACTGGCAGCCAAGTACAGCATTCCACTTACGCAGGCGAAGGGGATGAATGACCAAGTAACCCAAATGGCAAAAGGCGTCGGTCTCGATTATCATTTTGACACGATGATCCCGACCAATACATTCGATGCGCATCGCTTGACGCACTTTGCCCATGCTCATGGAAAAATGAAGGAAATGAAGGAGCGACTGCTGAAGGCGTACTTTACGGAATCTCTCCATCTTGGTGACCACGAGGTGCTGGCACAGCTTGCTTCTGAGGTAGGCTTGGACAAGGAAGCGACGCTCGCCATGCTGGCAGGAGACGAATACAGAGAGCAAGTACAAGAGGACAAACAAAGAGGCAACGATTTGGGTGTCACGGGTGTACCGTTCTTTGTTATTAATAACAAATATGCAGTCTCTGGCGCACAGCCAGGTGAAGTCTTTTTGGGCGCATTGAACCAGGTATGGGAAGAAGAAAGCGCAGCTCCTGCTCTGAAATTCGTGCAGAACGACGAGAAAAAAGACGAGCAATCCGGCGACAATTGCGCAGATGGCTCCTGCAAAATATAAGGTTTAGCTAGGCTACAACCGATTCCTAATAAGGAGTCGGTTTTTTTGTGGGAAAAATTTCATTTATCCTGAAACAAAAATCGACCTCATTCGAATAATGGTCAAAGTGAAAAACAGCAGAAGGGGGGAGCCTGTTGTCTGGGGATTTGGCAGAACGAATAGGGGTTATTTACGAGACCCACTATGATGATATCTACTATTTCTTGCTCTACTTTACGGGCAGACAAGAAGATGCAGAAGACATGGTGCAGGAAGTATTTTCACGACTATTAAAAATACTGCCGAGGTATGACGGTCGGGTCGCAATGAAGACATGGCTTTTTTCCATCGCCAAGCATGTCGCGATTGATCATTACCGCAAGCAAAAGTGGCAGCGTTTGTTCTCAGACAACTGGTTGGCCCTCATGAAGTCTACGGAGGGCCTTCCAGAAGAGGAACTGGAGACCAAAGAAGAGATGCACAGTATTCAACGGGCTTTGCAAAAGCTGAAGCCCGATCAGCGTATCATTGTGATTTTGCGATATATAAAGGAGTACAGCGTCAAGGAAACAGCCGAGATTTTGGCGATTCCAGAGACAAAAGTGAGAGTGGACTGTCACAGGGGACTAAAGGCGTTGCAGAAAATACTCGGCAACGCTTGCGAGGAGAGGATTGCCAATGAGTTTGCCAGATGAAAACCACGTAATCGAATTACTGAAGCAAGTCAGGCAGGAGAGCATCCCACCTCGTCAAGTGTGGAAGCAGATGGGGAAGGAAAGGCTCATTCGTGAGGCGTATCGCATGCAGCAAGCAGCAAAGGTCAAGCGAGTTGTCGCCGGAGCAGGTTCCCTTGCAGCAGCAGTATTCATGGGAGTTTGGCTAAGCTATGATTCACCGCTGAAGCCATCTGTTGCTACGCAAACAACCATCTCACCTCCTGCCGTCATAACAGCTACACCACCGCTTGCTAACCCTTCTCCGCCAGTTGAAAGCAAGGCTAAGCCACAGCAGGAGCAGGAAGCTGCCCCAAAAGTAGTCAACACAATTGTTCAAAACCAAACGGTTACACGTGATGCTCCACAGCCGCAGTCCGTAGCTCAGGAGCCTGCAACGGACTCAACAGATAGGAGCCAACCCACGCCAACACGTGAGAAATCACCATTGGAAGTACAGGCAGAGGCCTATTTGCAAAAGAAGCTGGGAGCACAGAGCAAGCAATTTGAAGTGGATCATGCTCACTCGAATTTGGCACAAGGGGAAGTGGCTTTTCGCAAAATCATCAACGGCATTCCTCTTCAGCAGAATAGCGCGATGGTCCGTATTTCCCCGAAAACGGGGGAAATGACCTTGCTTCTTTACCCTGATCTCGAAGATAGTGGCGTAGCGTCACAGCCTGCCAATCGTGACGGGACGATCGATAAAGTGAAGGCGGCCCAACAACTGGGGAGTACGCTTCGCCTCGCTTATGCAGGAAAGAAACAACCAGGGCTTCAATACGTAGTAGCATCAGATGTTTATGTGGACGCGAAAACAGGCAAGCTGATCGGCAAAGCGAGGGCAGAGAAAAAGTCCGTTGCTGTTTCGGGTCAAGGAAAGCCACTCGTGCTGAAAGCATCTGATGAGGTTGCAGAGCTGCTTGAGCGCAAGTTGGACATTAAGGTGGAACAAAAAGCATTCATCGGTGTAAATCCGAACGGTATTTCATACTCTTGGAACGATGGGCAGGGCAACAGCGTTTCTGTTGAGACGTCGAATGACGGAGCATTCCTCGGGTTTTCACAGATGACTGCAGATGGACGTAAGAACCAACGAGATATGACCTACGAACAGGCACAAACACTCGCGATAGCCCACTTGGAGAAATTCCTCCCCACAGATGTTCGTGAGTTGTCATTGGAAGCGTCGCAAGAGTCATCAAGAACTATTCAGTTTACCTTTGCACCGAAGGTCAACGGGATTCCCGTCATGGATCATCCTTATAAAGTGTCGGTCGAGCTGGCTAGCGGGCTTGTTACCGAGCTTACGGGCAATTTTTCGGATTTATCATGGATACAGGCTGATCAGAAAGCAAAAACGCTCTCCAAGGAAGAGGCACTTGATCGATTTGTGCAACATGCTCCACTGGAACTCGTGTACTTGCCAGCAGAAAAAGGGGCGGAGCCTGTACTTGCTTACCAAATCCGCCGGGATTCAGAACAGCCATGGGCAATAGAAGCCACGACAGGCAAGGTCATCAACTAAAAAGCCCGCAACGAGCCTCCATGAAAAGACGCTTCATGGAGGTTTTGTTTCTTACTGGCCGCAAGCTTACTGGCATTGGGACCGAACAGACATGTTACGAAGTCCAGTTGTCGCGATATTTTGGATATAATCGGACATATATGCCAAAAGGCTTCGCACCAAGTCGATGCGAAGCCTTTAGCGGGAAAACATGGGATAACTCGCGTACACATGTTGTTTGAAGCTTTCATAGTCCGAGGCATGTATATGAGAGTGGTGGTCGCTTTTACATACATGCTTCATGCCAAGGCGCTGAGCGAACCGATTGCCTGCTTCCGTGATATTATCCATGATGATCGATTGGATGCGGCACCCACTCTGCTCGACATGAGCCAGTACGTCGAGATAATGATGCAGCATCATGCGCAAGGCAGGGCTTTTCCGATAAGATTGATCGACAACGACACAGGACAGAAAATAATAGACTTGCTCGGGTGCAGTAGTTAAATCTTCGATATCCGCAGTCGTCATCAGGCTGTCTTTAAAAGTCCCTTGCGCAATTTGCAGGTAGATATGCGGCTTGACGGGAAGCAGGTTCATAAAAGCAATGATGCGCCCATTCTCTTCGATCGCAACGACGGAATCGGGACGAAACAAATACCAATTGTAGCTCTCTTGGTACGGTGTAATAAATTCAGCATCATAGTATTGAAGCTCGAGTTGTTCCATTTGTCTAAAATGCTCAAGGTGCAAATGCTCCATGATCTTCATAACCAAATCTCCTTCTTTACGTAAAGCGGCTTTGCCGTAGAGCTTCGGCTCACTGGATGCTTTCTTTGGTTAAATAGCGAATAGCTCGTTTGCGAGATCCTCGAGTGTGCGGATATCTTGCAAAGGCAAAACGATCAGGAAGCATGTAGAAAACGTCCATGGAATAGTGCTGCGTAAGCCCATGTGCTTGACGATAGAGGGCTTGCGCCATCGCTTTGTGGGCAAAATCGGTGGTCATCGGCCAATTGCTTGCCTCGAGAAATGCTTTCAGCAAGGTCTTGTCACAATCGAACAAATCCAGGTGCAGCTTGGCGAACTCATAGTGCCGATCTGTCGCTATCATATCGCCCCAATCGATTATTCCGCTGAGACGGCCATTCTCCACAAATACATGACGGAACATCAAGTCACCGTGGACGACGACAGGATCAAACGGTCCGAGCCTCGCAAGATAATCGTCGATTTGGGAAACCAAATGCGGCGGCAACGAGCTTTTTTTTGCAGCCGCAATCACATCCATGTCCGCCCAGTCTGCGTGTGTAGCGATCCCGGTTGGAGGTAGCGCATGGACTCTCGCCATTTGTTTTCCCAAGTCCGCAGCGACAGAGAGCTGTTGTTCGTAAGTTAGCTTGGCATTTTGCCAGGAAACGCCAGACATGCGTGTGGTAATCAAGTATGGCCATGGATGGTTGGCGTCATCGGACAGGTACCCTTCGGCAAGCAGTCTGGGTGCGGCAATTTCCAGGTCGTTGGCGAGCAAGGTCTGTGCAGCGCGTTCAACAGAATGGCTCTTGCGCCATGGTTGCAAGTATCCGAACAGTTTGACTACGACATCGCCGTATAGAAAGGATGGATACGTCCCGCCGATCCCAGCCACCAGCTCTCGATCTGCTTCGAACAGGCCGTGACGTTTCAGGATGTCAGCAATGTAGGGCATCCAGAAGCTGGTGTCGTTACTGTACAGTACGTATTCTTGCAAAGTTGTAAAAGTGGGAGGATGAACGGGTTTGTTCCTTGCTGAAAATGCTGAAACATCCATAAAAATCCCTCCTTGTATAGACGATTCTGTTGTTATTCCGTCTGATTAGGCCACAGCTCGCAGATATAGCGTATAAATCTCTGAGTTTCCTTTGCCCGCTTGATTCTGTTCGAAAACAAAGATGGTTCGTTTGGTTGGTAGCGTATTCGCAAGGATTCCTTCAGTAAAAGATGCCATTCACTGGGGAGTTCTTGCAGGGCTTGTTCTACGGCTTTTCTCTTCGGAATAATGTCCTCATGGATGAGCGCGTAATAGATTCGGCATAAGGTGAAAACGGCGAAATCTACCCATCCATCGAGCAAGAATTTCAGCATGCTTTTTCCTTTTGGCGACCAATAATCATGTACATTGTATTTCATCGTTTCCCCGACATCCAACCACTGGGTAGAGATGTGTAATGCTTCAACACTTTTCCCCATAACGGTAATGCCCTGTTGCTTGAGGATCCACCACGTCACATGATTGACATCATAGTGGCCGGATGATTTGAATGTCCCATTGTCAACGTAAGGATAAGGCGCCAAGGATGGATTGGTTTTACCGATGTCATCCAGCTGGATATACATGCCGTCCATTCTTTTGGCTAGTGGGCTGGCGTTCTGGAGAGCATGATGAATGTTCTTGAGGGTTTCTGTATCTTCATTGGTTAATCGTCTATGCAAGAGTGTTACAAAATCAATATCGCTGTTATCTTCCTCGAAGCCAGATAGAGCAATCGAACCATACAAATACACACCGCAGATGACATCAGGCAGTTCCGCCATGAGTCGTTGTGTATAGCCGTGCAATAAAAGTCTAACGTTTTCCGGGATTCTCGTGTCCATAAGGAATCTCCTTTTTGATATCAACATTAATTTGAGGTTCATCCTCTAACTATGCACATTGGCTCTTAGCTTCTGGTAATTTTTATGTACGGCCAAGTCGTTTATATAACAAGCAAAGGTTTAATCAGTCATGGCACGCAAAAAGCCGACAGGCTGTTTAGCACTCCTCGATCACAGAAGGAACGATCTTTTTCTGTTCGATTGGTGAGGACATGACGATTAAAGTCGTGGAATCCCCGTGTTCCCCGCTGGCATTGATAAACGCCTCCAAGGACTGCATGGAAGAAGTGACGACCTTCAGCAGGTAATTGTATTGTCCGCTGATTCTGTGCAGCTCCAACACATCTGGATACTCCTTGCAAAACTCGATAAATTTTTCACAGCGTTTTGTATGAAAAAGCAAATAGGCAGTGATATGTTTATTTGCTTTTTCCGGAGCGAGAATGGCACGATATTGCATGATGACGCCTTTGTCCTCCATTCTGCGAACTCTTTCCGTGGTAGCCGGTTGAGACAGGTTGACCAGTTTCCCTAATTCCGTCATGGAAATGCGGGCATTCTCCTGCAAAATCATGAGTATTTCCTTGTCCACTTGATCCATTCGCATACTCCCCTTTGCTTTTCATGAATTATCTCCATAATACCGTTGTTTTCAAGGGGAAAATAGCATAATTCCTTTCATGTCATCTGTAAAAGCAGCTGGCGATCCTATACGATGTAAGAAAATGACAGGTAAGGATGGGAGAGAGGAAAATGAAAATGGGAAACCAAGAATTGCTGCAACCGATTCGCATAGAAGCTGCGCAATCGAATCGCAATGGCCCCAATGACACGCACCTTCGCAGATGACCAGACGGGAGTAGTTGGTCCTGAGGTCGTCGAATATTATCGGAAGCGAGCAGCAGACGGTGTGGGTTTGATTATAACAGAGGGAATCGTCATTAGTCCTCGTGCAAAAGGAACGAAGGGTGTTCCAGGCTTGTTTACCATGGAACAAATAGAAGGCTGGAAAAAGGTCACAGACGCAGTTCATCAGGCGGGGGGAGTGATTGTTGCACAAATTTGGCATGTCGGACGGCTGTCACACCATGAAATCGCTGGAGGCTTGCCCCCGCAAGCTCCTTCTGCACTGCGAGCAGAGGGTCATGTCCATCGCTTGGGCAAACCTTACGATATCCCGGAAGAGATGTCGCTCGCCGATATTCAAGAAGTGATTCAGCAGTATGCGCAGGCTGCTCGCCATGCAAGGATGGCAGGCTTTGACGGCGTTGAGATTCATGGTGCACATGGCTATTTGATTGATCAGTTTAATTCGGATACATCCAACCACCGCCAAGACAAATACGGCGGAGATTTGCGCCAACGCTTGACCTTCATGAAAGAGGTGGCGAAAGCAGTTATTTCCGAAGTGGGTGCTGAAAGAACGATTATGCGCTTCTCGGCGTTGAAGGATGATCAGCGTGAGTATATGTGGGAGGACCCAGTCGCGGCTGTTCAAACCTTCGTAGAGGCATTTAAGGAAGCGGGATTAACGATGCTTCATCCTTCCACAATGAATTTTGATCAAGTGATTGCAGAAGGCAAAACACTGCACGAGCTCGTCCGCCAATACTGGGATGGCATCATCATAGGCGTGGGCGATTTAACTCCTGATCGTGCCGAGCAGGCTGTACAGGATGGAATAATGGATGTGGCGGCATTCGGACGGCCATTCCTGGCCAATCCTGACTTGGTTAGTCGCGTTAAGCAGGGAGAAGACTTAGTCGCTTTTAATGGACGGGAGCATTTGCAAGTGTTGGTATAAGGAGTGTTAGCAAGAGGGGGCTAATCACCCTCTCTTTTTTGTGAAAGTTGATTCGAAATTCTCTTGCAAGAATTGCGAATATAAGGTAAATGTTGGAGGTATCTCATGCCGATACAATAGAGAGGACCCTGCGTCTAAATGATGAGAAGGTGAGGATTTGCGATGAATTTTTTCAAGAAGCTATTCGGCGGTACGAACAACGGAGAAAAGTCAAAGGACGGCACCACGATTTACACATATAACGAACAAGCTGATTACGAACCGCCAGCTCCCATGGAATATGTAGAAGAAATTGTTGCCCACTTTGAAACAGTATTTGCGGGAAGAGAAAGCAGTGTTTTTCACGAAATTATTTCCGATATGATACATATTGATGTGAATGTAATGAGTCCTACAGAAGAAGAACCATTTTGGGTTCTGTATACGACTGGGATGAGTGATTTACCGATGACGATCCCGGATGAAATACAGGAGCAGATGGAAGAGAATTTCGATCGGGCAGAACTGATGATGTTTTTGCCTGCTTCCTGGGAGCTGACACAAGAGTCACTACAGGATGAAAACAACTACTGGCCGATCAGGCTGATGAAGCAAATGGCTCGTTTTCCTCACCAGTACAATACATGGTTGGGATACGGACATACGATACCGAATTATGAGAACTATGAACCGTATGCGGATGGCACGGGCTTAAATGGAGTCGTTCTGTTTCAGCTATCCGAAGAGATCAGCGTCATTCCCACCAAGGATGGGAACAAGGTTCATGCCTATTTCTTGATTCCTTTGTATAAAGAAGAGATGGAATATAAATTGGAGCATGGCATGGATGCGCTGTTGGATAAATTGTTTGAGCTGGACGATGATGCGCTGATTTTGAATCCAAATAGAAGAAATACGTGCAAGTAAAAATATATGAATTCCCCACCCCCTTTTAGCTAAAGGGGTTTTCTTGTAAGATGTTAGAATAATCCCACAACGGATCTAATTGGAGGTAGACGATGATTCATTTTCGAGTCGCAACAGCAAAAGACCTGAATAGAATTGTGCAAATGCTTGCGGACGATGAACTAGGCAAGACGAGAGAGCGTTACGAAACGCCGCTACCAGAAAGCTACATAAAAGCGTTTGAATCCATTGATGCAGACCCCAATAATGAATTGATTGTGGCGTGCCGTGATGAGGAAATTATTGGTGTTCTACAGATTACGTTTACGCCTTATCTAACACATCAAGGTAGCTGGAGAGCGACGATTGAGGGGGTTCGGACTGCATCTACGGAAAGGGGTCAAGGAGTTGGGAGCAAGTTAATCGAATGGGCGATTAAACGGGCGAAGGAGAGGGGCTGCCATCTGTTTCAACTAACGACAGATAAACAACGAGAAGATGCGTTGCGCTTTTATGAACGATTAGGTTTTAAAGCGACGCATGAGGGGCTGAAAATGAAGCTGTGAATCGACTAACGAAGTAAAAAATAACGGGTTCCATATACGAGATATAGAACCCGTTGCTCCTGGCTATGACCAAGACAAGTCAGTCCCTTTCTATACCTATCCCATAAACAGTTCCAACATCCCTATCAAAAAGCTTTATGGATAAACGTGGTTTGCCAGGACTGTCACTTCTCAATATATAGCCGCCCCAATCCTTGCCGCCGTAAGCCTTATACCCAGTGGTGTCTATGCCAAAAATATCTTGAATAAGCGGCTTTGTGACGGGAATTGCTTCGTCGATTGATTTGATAATGATGTGGTCCGTTACATACTGCACATCATATACTTGGCCTGTTTGTGCTCCGACTTCCACCGAATATCTCTCGTGCTCGTTGTGAAACGTCCATCTATCTTCTTTCGCATCTGATGATTTGATGGCTAGGGTGAAGGAGAGACCATTTTTTTTGGAGAAGCGCGTCAAAGCTTTTTGCGCGATGTACAGAGACTTTTGATCTGCATCCTTAGGGTTGTAATTCAAGGTATAATCAAGGACTTTGTTTGTAGATAAATCAACATTAACATCCTGATCTTTTTCCAACTCAAAGCTTAGAATGGCTAAGTCTTTTCTTTTAACGAATTCGGCTGTTTCGAAGTTAATCGGTTGTTTCGTATTGTTATAGGCATTTCGTGCAGTCTCTACATATTTATGATAAGGCTCCGTCAATTCATGGATGGCAAAAGTTGCTTTGAGGGCAATAACTTCTGTCGTATCAGGCTTAAAAAGCACCCAGCTTGCGTCATCCTTTGTCTGTACAGCAAAGGACTCTTCGTTTTTCTCGATCTCTTCAAAAGGAAAGTTCTTCTCAATGCCACTCGCCGTAGTGATTGCCTGCTGGGCAGCCGTAAAATACTTTTGCTCTTCGGGAGTTAAAGCTGCACTGCTCGTTGATTCTGCCGGGGTAGAAAATGGTTTCATCCAGAAAAAACCGAGCAACAGGCCGCAGGTGATCAGCCCTTTTGCCATCCAGCCATAGTACATTCTTCGTTTGTTCACTTTTTGAAGTCTACCTCCTTCTTCTCGCACACCCTTTAATATTGCTTGGCTTCGTTCTCGGGAAAGGATTTGCTCCGGGAATTGATTCAATTCTTCCAGAATGATCTGCTCATCACAGGATGGCATCGTTCATCACCTCCGCAATCGAAACATGCATCTTGTTTTGAATCGCTTTAATTGCTCTGTGCAAAGTAAGATTGACCTTGGCTTCCGTCCATCCCAAAACCTCCGCAGTCTCCTTGCTCGATAATCCCTTGATCCCTCTGAGTATCAACACGTCCCGATAAGAAGGTTTTAACTGATTGATCATTTCATAGAGTAGACGCTTGTTTTCACTTAACATCAGCGACTCTTCCGGTGTTTTGTCGTGCGAGACGAGATGCTGCAAGAAGATATCCGGCAACCAGCTGATTAGCTTTGTTTTGCGTCTTTCATCAATTGCTATGTTTCGTGCTATGGCAAACAGCCACGTTTTGGGATTCTCAACCTCTGTTCCCTGCATAGCTTTCAGGGCACGAATAAAGGTCTCTTGAACCAGATCGTCGATGTCTGTTCGTCCCGTATAATAGACGAGAAACCGATATACATCTTGGCTGTATGTAAGAAACCACTGCTCAATTCGTGCGCCAAAATGATCATCCACTGGTGTTCCACCTCCTTGTCACTGTATAGACGGAGTAGCTGCTGACAATCTTTCACTTTCATGAAAAAAATGAGACACCCCGGATAATCAGTCAGGTGTCTTTGCTCTATCGTATAGGTCTAGTAGGCGGGGAAGATCAGCTGGGCTGTTGTCCCTTTATCCGGTTCCGATGCAAAGCGGAGCTCTCCCCATGACCCGGATCACCTCTCGTAAAGCATAGCATGGGGATGTAATCGAGTTGTAAAAAATTAGATGAGCCAAAAAACAGCCGTAATAAAAAGCGGGACGCAGATTAGTCACGTCCCACTCTAGTAGCGGTCTCTAGCCCATAAAAGTGATTTGAATTTTTGTGTTAAACCGATCGGTAACAACCCAGCCTGCTGGAATCTGTTGATTATACCTGATCCATAGCTTCGCTCCCTTTGGCGCTTTTTGAATACTCGTAATTTCAAATTTATCGGTTGTACTATCTGTAATGACCCATCCTTGGGGCATGATTTGATTGTTTCGTACCCACAGTTTATCTCCGTAACCTGCGCCTTGTGTATAAATTATTTGAAGAGAAGTACCACTGCCATCTATAACAGCCCATCCGTCGGGAATCCGCTGGTTGTACTTGATCCAGAGTGTCGATCTGTACGTAGCTCCAATCACGCATGTAATTTCGAATTGAGTGCTAGTACTGTCGGTAATCACCCAGCCTTGCGGGACCAGTTGATTGTTTTTGATCCACATTTTCTCTCCATAAGAGGCGCTCGCTGATAGGGATTGTTTTAGTGGTGAATAGGATGAAGTATTTTGTTCGGACGAGTTCGAAAGCGTTGGTTCTGCAGCCTGAGTAGGAAGTGTGAAAGACAGGACAACTAAGAAAAGACCTAGACTTAAAGCCATACTTTTTTTAAGCATAAACAAACCACCTTTCTTTTATTTTCATCCATTATTTGTAATTTAAATCTATTTTTAACAATCGTAAAGCGACGTTTTTGTGAAATACTCTATATTCATTGCCTTGTCACAAAATGAAAAAGAGGGCACGAGTCCCTCTTTCGAAAACTACCTATACGTTAAAAAATTCTTTCGCAGTCTTGGTAGTAGCGTTGGCCACTTCCTCTGGGCTCAATCCCATGCATTGGGCGACCGCGTGCAATATATGTCTCAGATACACTGGCTCATTCCGACCATCCACAGGCTTTTCTTTTAAATCACGAGGAGTTAAAAATGGCGCGTCCGTTTCAATCATCAAACGATTCAAAGGAATCTTTTTCACAAGCTCCCGAAGATGTTTCCCACGTCTTTCATCACAAATCCATCCCGTAATCCCGATATGAAAGTCCATTTCTAAATAGGTGTCCAATTCCTTGGAGGTGCCGGTAAAGCAGTGTACAACCCCGCGATCGATATTTTGACGATGCTCTTTGAGAATCGAGACAAAATCAAGATGAGCATCGCGTTCATGCAAAAACAACGGCAGTTGAAGTTCTGTGGCCAGGGAAATTTGTTCGATGAACCACTTTCTTTGAATATCACGAGGGGAGAAGTCACGGTTATAATCCAGCCCGCACTCTCCAATCGCTACCACATGGGGAAGAGATGCCAGTTCTCTTAATTTCTTGATCGTCGATTCATCACAGCTTTTTGCATCGTGAGGATGAATACCTGCTGTGGAGTACAGCTTTCCTTTGTTGCGACTCGCATAGCGTGAAGCATCTATGCTGTTTCTCAAGCTTGTCCCTGTCAAAATTAATGGGTAAATGCCTTGTTTCTCTGCTCTGGCAACGACCTCATCGCGATCTTGGTGAAAGGAGCGGTGCATCAGGTTTACGCCTATATCGATGATCTGTGTATCCAAGAGAATCAATCCTTCCCAGTAAGAGGTATGAGTACGTACTGATTTTCACTAAAATTCCTATTTTTGGTTGTTTTTCATTATAACTGATCGAGTTGTGATGTTCTAGAGACGAAAAAATCCTCCCTGCGGTGACAGAGAGGACTCGTTGCTTTCTATTCTCACGAAGGAATGGCATCTAATGCTCCCCTTGCCAATTGCGCCAAATCCACTAAAAATGTTCACGAAATGTTCACTTATGAAGAGAGGTTTGCAATCACTATAATAGCAAAGTGTTAAAAAGAAGGGATGATGAGATATGCATGCAGAAACAAGACTTCCTAGAAACGGAAAAGAGGGTATCCTATTTTTATTGATTATTTCAATCCTCTCCGTAAACATTATTGCGCCTATTATAGTTGGGTTGGAACGTGGGTTTAGCAAAGAAGTTTATTTAGACACAGTAAAGATAATCCCTTTTATGTGGGTCATTGTTGTTCTACTGGTAAAACTGGTTGCCGGACCGATTGTAAGCAAAGTGATGCCAAAATTCGTGGGACAGACAGATGGGTTTAATGCCAGAGTGTTACTAAATATTTTGCTAAATGTTACGATCTTATCTATTTTGTTGTCCATTATCGGAATGTGGGTTGGCACGAAGGAAATAAGTCTGGAACCGTTTCGAAACTTCCTTCATAACTGGCCGAGAAACTTTGGTATCGCATTTTGGGTTGAAATATTGATTGCCCACCCAATAGCCAGATTTGCCATGAAAACAATACACGCAAGACAGGCACGTAAAGCAGTTAGTCGATAGTTTTAGTCTACTCCTTTTAAGGATTCAATCATATTGATGTTGGATACTTTTCTTTGAAGGAGCAAGTTGGACAGAATCGTAAGCAAGTAGGCAAGAATAACAGAAACCAATAGGATAGGAATCGTTAATTGATCCGGGATTTGTTGATGGGTACTGGACAGTGCTTTGACAATCATGGAATAAACATAGCCACTTATCGGTAAAGCTACAAGGATCGCAAATGTAGTGAGTATCATGTTTTCAAAAAAGATAAGCCTGTTTATTTTATGTTTTTGATAGCCTAAAACCTTAAGTGTTGCAAGCTCGCGATTCCTTTCATAAATGTTGATGGAAGAGATCGTGTAGATCGCGCCAAAAGAGAGGATAACCGCGCAAACAATAAACATGATAAATACAAAATTGTTTTGTTTCAAAATATATTCAGCGGTTTTCTTTAGATCATCTCTATCTGCAATGGTTTCTACATGAGGATCTTGTTCAAAGAAGTTACGAACGCTTATAAGATCTACAGAGCTATTTGCCTGAACGAAAAGGGAGGTTGGACTGTAGTCTATGCCAAAGCTCTTTAAATAGTCCGGTGTGATATAAAACGAAGGATTCGAAAACTGCGTAGATATATGTAAAACCTTCATATCTACAGCTTTGTTTGTAAGGGCTGGTTCTTTGAACGTTATTTGGATGATATCTCCTGCTGAAATATGATATTTGTCGGCGTAGGATTTGGGTACCAGCACACCATTATTATCTAAAGTGATCCGATTATCATTTTCGTCAAAGAATTGAATGAGAGTGTTTTCTTTTTCAGTAACAACGAGAGTGGCATTATCTTTTTCATCACCTTTTATGAATTCAACAGGAAAGGTGGATAAATAATAATGATTTTTCATACCGGAGGGGAGCTTTACCGTATCAGTAGATGTTCCCACCGTATAATCTACTCGTAAATCATACGTATAGACATCTTCAATTTGGCTCGCTACTTTTTGCAGGGCAGATTGAGTGCCAAAAGCCGTTATCAATAAGACCGTGCTTACAACAACACCAATTGAGCTCGCTATAGCTTTTTGTTTATTTAGGAAAATATTTCTCAAAATGAGTTTGTAGCTATAGGAAATATGACTCCAAATACCCGGAATTCTTTCTATAAACAGCGTTTTCATCTTCTTTGGCGGTTTGGGACGCATAGCCTGAGCCGCACGTTCTTTTAACAGGGTTCTTCCACTGAAGTAACACGCTAGGATTCCAAAAGCGCTGGAGAAAATAATGGGAGGAATGAAAGAATAAAAAGAAAGGGAGTATGTAATGCCAGGCAGAGAGTAGGCTCTTGCACTCGATGCAGTTACGAATGGAACAAATACGAGAGCGGCAATCGTACAACCGATGATTGAGCCTATGATACCTGCCAGCACAGGGTATCCCATGTAATGAAGCATGATGCTTCTGTTTTTAACACCTAAAGCCTTCATAATCCCTATTTGGTTTCTTTGAGAATCAATCATTCTCGACATGGTAAGATACAGGATAATCGCTACAATCAAAAAGAGAACGAAAGGGATAACCATACTCATCAATTGATTATTCTGGATCGTTTCATTTATTTTCGAATAGCTGAAAGTCCGTTCTTTACTGACTTGGTTTACATAAGTAAGATGTTTGGATTGTGCTTCAATGGATTGACCTAATTTATCAATATCGTAACCTTCTGCAGCATCGATCATGATTTCATTATAGGAAAGGCCACCTAAGATTTCAGAAATTGTTGCTTCGGCAATATAAGCGAATCCGTAGGTTTTATGGTCTTGTATTTCGTTCTTTTTTGCATGTTCAACATTCTCACCCAAGCCGCTAATGGTAAATGTAAAATTCCTTTCATTGACGCTAATACTGATTTCATCACCGACTTGAAAAAGATGTTCTTTCGCATAACGAGAATCTAATAATATCTCATTCTTTTTTGACGGGATTCTGCCCTCAATCATAGCAATCGTGTTAATTTCGTTTTTGACAGGGATGGAATGAATTTTCAAAGAAGCTTTTACATCTTCAAAGGCTTGCGTGGCATCAAAGGTATAACGTGCTTCCATTTTTTTAATGCCTTCTATTTCACTTAAAACAGCGACATCATTTTTGGAAATTTGATTGTAAAATACATGTAGGTCGCTTACGTTATGTTCTTTAAAATAACCTTCTGTATAAGCACTAAGATTATTGCTATACGTTACTAGCCCCCCGTAGAAAAAGGCTCCTACTGCGATAACCAAAACAAAGGCGATAAATTGCCCGATCGACTGTTTTATATCCCTTACTAATTTTAAAAATAATTTCATTATCACCACTCAATCCCTTCCACACTTTGCTTTTCATGATTAATGGTAACGCTTTCAATCATTCCGCTTTTCACCTTAATAATTTTGTCAGCCATAGGAGCAATAGCAGAATTATGTGTGACCAAGACGACGCACTTTTTCGTTTCTTTGTTCAAATCCTGGAGAAGCTTTAGGACGGACTTACCTGTCATATAATCCAATGCTCCGGTTGGTTCATCACAAAGTAAAAGCAAAGGATTTTTGGCAACAGCTCGCGCGATCGCAACTCTTTGTTGTTCGCCACCAGAGAGCTGGGAAGGGAAGTTTTTCATACGATTTTGTAATCCAACTTTATGTAAAATCTCTTTCGCATCCAGATGGTTTTTACATACTTCCGTAGCAAACTCAACATTTTCGAGAGCGTTTAAATTCGGAATTAAGTTATAGAATTGAAAGACAAAGCCGACTTTCTCACCGCGGTATTGCGTTAATTTTTTTTCGTTGAACCTGGTGATTTCTTGATCGCCAACAAATACTTGACCTGAGGTAGCCGTATCCATTCCGCCTAACAAATTCAAAATCGTACTTTTACCGGCCCCACTTGCACCCAAAATAACGACGAATTCTCCCTCTGCTATGGAAAAATCAGCACCATTCAGTGCCTTGATTGGGACTTCTCCGATTTTGTATTCTTTCGTTACTTTTTTGAATTCGATTAACGTCTTCACGGAATACATCTCCTCGTATCTTATTTTTGAAACTTAAGTACCATAATATACCAACGGAGAGTGGTTACATCCCGCAGTCGATGTATTTTGACATCGGTCTCCAGAAGGAGTTTGCTCTCGCTTGTCAGAAAAAAGCCTCTACACGACCAGTATCGCCTTTAAATTCGCCTACTATTACAAATAGAACGTCTTCGACTTGCTCGCAAAAAAACGGAGCAACCTCTAAAGGGCTACTCCGTGTCCATACTATTTCCTTACGAGAAACCAACGGGGAATTAACACCTCACATGTTTCCGTTTGAAGCCAAGCTGACCTTTACTTACTGCCTTTTGAATATTATCAAAAGCGTTTAGGAACTTACTTTTTGCTTTGTCTTTTTGGACTTCTACCGGACCTACTGCCTTTGCGATTTCGACCGCCTTATCGTGGAGTGGCAAATAGGAAGTAGCCACGGTGTAAATAAAATTATTCATAGCGTATTTCGTTCGTTCGGGTGAATCGTGAATCGTATTTTTCACAGTATCAAGCATATTGGCAATTTTGCTTTCGGAAAATTCACGATCTGGGCGATTACCCAAAAGCCAGCAGTAACAACTCCAGCCCGCAGACATCCTGAGCTCTTCGCCGCTTGTAATCCATTGATCGGCAACTTCTTGGGCAATATCTGCTTCAGATAAGGTTACTGCAACCACATAATCGGACAGCATATAAAAATAGGCCTTATCTATCCATCGATCAAAATCGGCTTTGGTCATTGCTTTTGGGTCTGCAATCACACCGGCAAAGTACATGGCGTCGTAGTTCCCGGTAGCGTAAAGCTGCTCAGCCAAGGGTTGATTGATCTTGATTTTTTTCGCCATCGGCTTCATAGCGCCTGTAGCCACGCCAAAAAGTGGTTCGTGAGCGCCATTGGATAGATAAATTTTCTTGGTTCGTTCCTTGCCGAGAGCCTCAAGCTCTTGCATGACCGTTTCTACATCCATCGTATATCACTTCTTTCGTTGTTTTCTCTGCTATACAATTTAAGTAAACCCCCCTTAAATTATTGACTATATTCTTAGTGATTATTATAATAACCACCATAGAAAGTAGAGGTTATTGTTATAATCACTAAAGATGCGTATTCAAGGTGGTGGTTTTCTTTGGATGAGTTTTATAAAGAACTTCAGAAATTGGGATTTTCACAATATGAATGCAAAGCATATATCGGGCTTTTGAAGCAGTCGCCTATAACTGGATATGAGATTAGTAAAAGATCGGGTGTACCTCGTTCCATGATTTATGAAGTATTAGGGAAATTGTTAGATAAAGGAGCAGTTTATACGGTACCATCTGAACCTTTGACCTACTCTCCTTTGCCAGCTAAAGAATTAATCGCTCGATTGCGTAATTCCTTCGAGCAATCATTTGATTACCTTGAAAAAAATCTATCTGCATTAGAAAGTGAACAGCAAGTAGATGTGGTTCGACGTATTAGTAGTGATGAACTGGTTATCACAGAAATGGTCGATATGATAAACAAAGCCCGAGAAGAACTATGGTTATCGATTTGGCAACCACAGGTTTCCTTTATTAAACAGGGTGTAGATAAGCGGGTAAAAGAGGGTGTCCCTGTATTTTCCATTTTGTTTGGAGCACCTGATACCGAGTTAGGTGTAACCACTCATCATAATTACATGTCTCCAAAAGTAGCAGAGGAACGTATGAGTGGCCGTTTAACCATTGTCTCCCGGGACAATGAAGAAGTATTAATAGCAAATTTCGCTCCAAGTACCGCTGCATGGGCTATAAAAACACAAGACCCAGCACTTGTATTAGTAGCAATAGAGTACATCAGGCACGACATTATGTTTGCACAATTAGTTAAGGAAATTGGCCCCGAGAAAGCCGAAGCTCTCTGGATTAACCATCCTGACCTGTTCCAAGTGGTTACAGGAAAACGGTTCAAGTAATTTGAACCGTATTTTCTTTCACTTTTTCATAGTAGTTATAATAATAACTCCTTGAATATGAATAAGACTACGGAGGGATAAAATGGGTTTAGCAAACGACCAAATCGAAACGGTAGCAGATTCAAGAGATAAGGATACTTTTCGCCAAGGTGTAAAGGATTGTGTCCCTACATTGCTCGGTTATTTAAGTATTGGATTTGCTGCTGGTGTTATCGAAAGGACAGCGGGTCTTAGTATCGCTGAGATAGCCCTGATGTGTTTAATTCTTTATGCTGGCTCAGCCCAATTTATCGCTGCCGGAATGATGGCAGCAAGCAGTTCGATTACCACCATTATTATTACGATCTTCTTTGTTAATCTTCGGCATCTTTTACTTAGTGCAGCCCTAGCACCATATTTTCGGCATCTTTCTCCGCTAAGGAACATGCTGGTAGGGTCTCTACTGACCGATGAGTCGTTTGGTGTTGCCATCAACGAAGCTGCAAAAAAGAATTACATTAGTGAAAAATGGATGCACGGTCTAAACATAACGGCTTATCTAAACTGGTGCGTAGCCAATATAGCCGGAGCATTCTTCGGACAATGGATTTCAAATCCTGAAAAATTTGGTTTGGATTTTGCCTTAACAGCGATGTTTATTGGACTTCTGGTACTTACGATGTTAAGTCGAAAGAAAATTAGACGTGATGTGGTTGTTGCGATAATCGCAGTTGTTATTGCTGTGGGAACCAGTTCAGTGTTGTCTGGCAGTATGGGAGTTATTGTTGCTACAATTTTTGCTTCAACGATAGGGATGGTGATGGAAAAATGGAAGTAAGATTGGATGTTTTTTTGATGATTGCAGGAGCAGCTATTGTTACATTCATCCCTAGAGTCCTACCTCTCATGGTACTGAGTCGTTTTCAATTGCCAGAGTGGGCAACACGATGGTTAAGCTATGTCCCCATATCTGTTATGGCTGCTCTCGTAGCTCAAGAGATATTTAAACATGGTGAAAAGATTTCTTTTTCTACAAATAACGTTGAACTTTTAGCAGCCATACCAACCTTTTTCATTGCGATAAAAACACGTAGTTTAATGGCAACTGTACTCGTGGGCATTATTTCTTTGATGGTTTTACGTTTTCTGTTTTCATCTTGATCGCTGCAAGATGTTCATGTGATTGCCGTTTTCTTTCCTGACCATAACTGTCAGTGATGTTGGTTTACAATTCATTTGTACAAAACGCTACAGGGAGGGAATCACTTTGAAGGAAGTGTTCATTTTTATTACGGATGGTTTTGCTGATTGGGAGGCAAGTTACGTCAGTTCAGAGCTGAACAAGCCAGGAACAGGATATCGTGTAAAGACAATCGCCATTGATCAGGAACCTAAAGTTTCGATGGGGGGGTTAACGGTTCTTCCAGATTATAGCGTAAACGAATTCAATCCGAATGTGGATATCGCCATGTTAATCATACCTGGCGGAACGGGATGGAGAGAAGAAAAGAATCAGCAAGCAAAAGTAGTGGTTGATTATTGTGTGAGCAAGGATATTCCTGTCGCTGCCATCTGTGATGCTACGACTTTTTTAGGGAATCACGGATATTTGGACAATCATAGACATACAGGCAATACGTTAGCTTATTTGAAGGAAGGAGCTCCGAACTACAGAGGAGATCAACATTATGTAGAGGGTCAGTCAATCCGAGACGAGAATCTCATCACTGCGAATGGAAGCGGTGCATTGGAGTTTTCAAGACATATTTTGGAGAGATTGGGGGTATTGGAAGGCGAGGAATTGAATCAATGGTACGAATTGTTTAAAAAGGGGTACTTTTCGTCTTAATATTTTGGTTAATAGGAAAGCACGAAAGCATACACGCTTGGGTGCTTTCCTGTTTTTTTAGATACTCATTTAAGTTGAAGTAATGTCAAGAAACTTCCTGACATATTTATTTTCATAATGTACTAAGCCGTAATTCATAAAAATACTGCACAATTGGATGCTTTAATTTCATCTTCTCGGACATATTTAAAATCCTCTTTTTTCCAACCCTTCTGTCCACCAAGGCTAGAATATTCAATAAGATATCATTGCTCTCTATACTTTCCTCTATAGAAATAGATAAAAACCGATTAGCCACAACGATAAAATTTGATTTACTTAATGATGCCTGTACTGACAAAAGCTCCTTTGCATATTCGGATATTTTTCTACTTCTTGCAATTACTTTTAGACGATCCTCCGGTACGTTCCCCTTGGTATCTTTTCTGACTGCTTCAATTTCTTCCTTGTTGATAGGAATTTGGATATCTGAATCATTCTTAATTTCCTGCTCCGTCTGATACCATCTGATTGAGCTAGTTATATCACTCATATTAAGTACGTTCTTTTTATCTACGGCAATATAACAAATTCCGGATTTATCAGGTAAATAACGGTAACCGGTTGCACGGTATTCGACCCTTCCATGTAACGCAGGACAGAGAAAGCTCTCCAGTTGTTTCTTCAATTTGCTCCAGGACATGTATCCTCCTATGTTCTCAAGGCCTTCTACCAGTATTTGCGGCAGTTAGGCCTATGGCTCTGTAAAACATTAATGTTGATATCTACTCCTAATGATCACCATTTCTATTGTTTGCAGTTACTCTTTTATTAACAATTATGCGTAACTTCTAGCTCATTATTGGCATAGATTGTTCCGTAAGTAAACATACCACCACAAACCTCGCTGCTCACTTGTCGTCATGCTATTGGTCTATATACGAAATCAAGGTAGTTTCATCCCTAATATGATTATAGTCTCATAAAAAAAGCAGAGGGAGGCCCTCTGCTACAATAAATCTCAGTTATTTATGTCCACGAATGGTTTATTCTTTAACTACACTGTCTTCACAAGAAGAACCACACTCTTCACATGTGTCGAGCTGACAGAAAGTACACAGCTTAAACGAAGGGATGGCATTTGCTCTTAAGTTATGCAAATAAAAAATCTACCAAGCAATTGGCATCCGTTCACGGAAAAAGCCTCCATTGGGGCAATCTTTCTCCATCGTTGCTAACCAAACAGCCGTATCTGCACCTTGTTCGACCGTTATAGGAGCGTCTTCTCCACCCATATCGGTTTGTACCCTGCCTGGACAAACGGCATTAACTTTGATCCCTATATCAGCCACATCTTGTGCAACCAGGCATGTCAAGGCATTGAGCATGGTTTTTGAGATTCGGTAAGCGGATGACGATCCTTTAAGCCCCAAGAGTCCTTGCAGAATATCAAAGGCTCCCAACCCTGAAGAGATATTGACAATACGGCCATACCTATGTTCTTTCATCAACGGAACGGAAGCTTGAATTATCCGTAATGCACCAAAATAATTAGTCTCAAATGTCTCTCTCATGACTGATTCTCCGACATCTAGAACGGAGACGCCCCTATCCAGAATAATTCCAGCATTATTCACGAGCACATCAAGTCGGCCAAAGTCACTTTTTACTCGCTCGACCATCTGCCTGACACTTTCTGCATCAGTTACATCGACTACTTGATAGACGACCGATAGACCTTCTTTACGCATCTCTTCAACGGTTTGCCGCCCTTTCTCTTCATCCCGAGTTGTGATCAACACTTGCAGGCCTTTTACAGACAGTTGTCGAGCAATTTCCCTTCCGATGCCGCGATTCCCTCCTGTCACTACGGCAAGCCGCTGATTTGCTTGATCCATTTGTTTATTCATTTAAGCTGTCTCCTTTACGCAGGATTTCTTTCCAACTTGAAAGGCAATCTTCCAAATGCACTTCGGCCATTCGTAAAATCTGGATTTGATTTCTGATTTCTTTCAGCTTTTTTTCACCAACTTGTATCGCATTCGGCAGACATTGATAATTGAGATTCGCACTCGATGTGCAATGAAAAAAATCGCTGATTTCCTTAACACCCAGACCGAGGCTAAAATAAAGCTGAATCATTCTGACTCGCTCAATTTCCGATTCAGTGTATTGACGATAGCCGTTTTCTAAGCGAGTTGGGGTCAATAATTCCTTTTCCTCGTAATATCGAAGCGAACGAAGACTCACGCCGGTTTTGCGAGACAATTCACTGATATGGATAAAAATCACCTCTTGCTGATTTACTATCACAAAGTGTAAACCATCACATCGTGTGAAGGTCAAGGGTACAGGAGCAAGGTCACAAGAAAAATAATAACCCAAGCAATATATCAGCTTGGGTTTTACCGTATTAGTTAATGGTGAATCTAGCATCCAAATCTTATTTCTTTGTCAACAACGAAACCGCCTCCACATGTGTCGAGGTGACAGGGAGTACAAACCTTAACCAAAGGAATGGCATTTGCTCACTTTCGGGGCGGCTGAGACAGCCGTCCTTTGTATTTTATCATGTAGCCCCCTATTTTAGAGATTATTTAATGATTGGCAAAAGAGAGTTTAACTTCAGAATAGACATGATAAAAAAGAGGCTAAGTCTGTAGGTCATGGAAGTCAACCTAAAAACGTAGTCTCTTGATTTCAGATTATCTAATATCTAAGCGTGCTCTTATCAAAAGATATTCTTTTCGAGCCATTTTCCATAAATAGTCAAATCTTCTTCTGTGTGAAAATAATGCTCGGAAGCATTTGAAACAGCAAGATTGCAATTAAATTTTGTGATAAATGTTGATATGACATCATACTCACACAGTTCGTCTTTTTTTCCATATAAAATTGAAGTTGGAGAATCCCATTTTATAATTGGATTCTTGATAACATACTGGTAATAATCCCAATATAGGATTTGACCAATAGGTGTAGATATTTCTTTTTCTCTGCACAGATGTTCTTCTGTAATATCAAACCATTTCATCATATTTTGAATCATTCGGCTCATGTCTAAAACAGGTGAAAGAAATAGGCTTTGCTTTAAAACTTCATCTTTATAAGCTAACAAGCTAAAATATGCTCCCATACTATTTGCCCATAGGCTGATAGTATTTGATTTCGTGTGTGCAAATTCAAAAACCTTCTTCAAATCAGAAACGCAGTTTTGCACTTTACAAAGCTTAGAACTATTTTTTCTATCGCCGTGTTCAGGCAAATCAAAACTGAGCACTTGATAGCCCAATGGAACAACTTTTTCGGCTAGAATACGAATCGGAATATCTGATTTTGAAGACATATTGCCATGTACAGCAATAAATATTTCCGTGCTGTCGTTTCCCCACAAAATAGCAGGAATATCATCTATTAAAATATTTTCTTTTAACATATATCCTCCAAATTATTGAGGCGTTACCCTCCATAGGTAGTGTATATTATTTTGATACAAAAACAGGGGAATGGCTTGATGGCTCTGGGTTTTCCCCTTTATCCATTCCCGGATTTTATCACGTCTTTATTCAATTTTTAGCACGAGTTTATTATGAATAGCATGGGTTTATTTGGGGCCTACACGTCCCTCACCAGTAAAGCCACAGATTCCACATGCGCCGTATGCGGGAACATATCCACCGGCTGCACACTCTTTAACTCATAACGCTGCATCAGCTTCCCAACATCCTTCGCCAGCGTAGAAGGATTACAAGACACATACACAATCTTCTTCGGCTGCACATCCAACAAGGAACGAATCAGCGCATCATCCAGCCCAGTCCGCGGCGGGTCCACTACGACGACATCCGGTCGAGTCCCTTGTTTAGCCCATTTTGGCATTAAGACCTCGGCACGCCCCACGTGAAAGCTGGCGTTCGCTGCTTGGTTACGCTCTGCATTGCGATTGGCATCCTCGACAGCCTCTGGAATCAGCTCGATCCCGCGAACCTCGCGGGCATAAGGAGCGAGCCACAAGCCAATCGTCCCTGTCCCGCAATACAAATCGAGCACGAGTTCTTTTCCGGTCAGTCCAGCAGCCGTTTTCACCTGATTGTACAGCTTTTGTGTCTGCTCGGGATTCAATTGGAAGAAGGCACGAGCCGACAAGTCGAAGGACAGCTCACCCAGCTTTTCAGCAATGGAAGCCTTGCCCCATAAGGATACTGTCTTGTCACCAAAAACGAGTGACGTTTTTTGCGTGTTTACATTTTGCGCGATGCCTACCAGCTCGGGCAGTCTCGTACGGAGCTCCAAAAGCAGCTCTTTCACCCGTGGAATTTCTGGGGTAGCCGTTACGAGTGTTAGCTGCGTTTCGCCCGTAGCAAAAGCAACCCGAGCTACGATCGTGCGGATGACGCCCGTCCGTTTTTTCTCGTCGTAGATCGGAATTCCGAGCTCCTCGATGATTTGCTTCGCTGTCTGGACGATTTTCGTTGTCGCTTCATGCTGCACCTGACAGCCTTCCAAGTTGACGAGCTTGTGGCTGCCTGTTTGATACAGTCCAGCGATGAGCTTGCCTTTTTCCTTGCCCACCTGAAACTGTGCTTTATTTCGATACGACCACGGATTATCCATACCGATCGTAGGGGAGACTGGTGGCTGATTCAGTCGAGCGTACTTGCGCAGTGACTCGATGACGATTTCCTGCTTGCTCGCGAGCTGTGCGGCATAATCCATGTGCTGCAAGCTGCATCCGCCACACTCCGCATAGACTGGACAGGGGGGCTTCGTGCGAGATGCTGATTTTTCAACAACTCGTAAAAGACGCGCGGTCGCGTATTTTTCCCTTGCCTCGGTCACTTCAGCATGGACGACCTCGCCAGGGAGGGCACCCTCTACGAAAACGATTTTTCTTTTAAAATAGCCAATCCCTTCGCCATTAATGCCCAAGCTCTTGATCGTGAGCGTCATTTGCTGGCCGACACGGATGCTGGCGTCTTGTTCTTTTTTATGCGTTGTCATCTGTTCCGTTCTCCTCAAAGCAATTCAGTATTTCCCTATTATAGAGCATTACGAGAGAGGATGCATGCTTGCGAGAGGGTGTCGGGTGTCTCTCAAAGCCTCACAGATAATGGCAACTTCCTGTCCAGCGTTGTTTTTGTTATAATAGTGCGGAGAATAATGAGGGAGTTGTGACGCTAGATGCAAGATCTATTTGAAAAAATGAAAGAATATCTCAACATGGATACTGAGATTTCTTTTGACGAGTTTGATGGCTACTACAAAAAGGTAACTGCGTTTCTAAACGATAGCTGGCAGACGTTGAACGAGGAAGATACGATGCACATGCTGTTCATCCTCGACAACCTCAAGTCAAACGGTGAAGATCGCTCCAAGCGCAAAATCAAGGAAGCGAAAAAATACGCGAAAATGGCGCAGCGCACTGAGATTTGGGCAAATGCACTGATCGGCCGTCTGCGTGAAGCTGGTTTGACTGATGAAGAAATCGGCAAGCGTTACGAAGCAATTTACGAAGCTGTATAGGATGTAGGGAATAGAAAAACGGGTACCGTTTTGAGTGCAATCGCTCGAAAGGGAACCCGTTTTTTGTTGTGTGCCGCTACTGATTACGATGTCGTGGCTGTTATCGGAGGGGCGGGAACTTGACGTGAGCTAGCTGTTCCCATCATCCTCATCTTCTTGGTGGTAGCGCTTTGCAAATAGCCGTTCCTTCGATTTCAGCTTTTTTTCCTCACGTTGTTCATCATCCGAGCTGAAATCGTCTTCACGGATAGGGGACATATGATCGATTATCGCTTGATCTCTGGGAGTCAAATCTTCGTAGTCCATTTCCCCATCGAAATAATCTTGATAACGAGCTACCTGTTGACGCCCTGCATCAGCGCTTTGTATGAATTCAAAATCTCGTAAGAAGTCATCAAAAGTGGCTTTTTCCGCTATGATTCGCCTTAGGAGTGAACGATAAATTTTGCTTGCCCCATGCTTTCGCCATTCTTCCGCCAGGTTAACGGTTGTGCTCAACATAGCGGCAGCTCGCTTTTGCAGGTCGGAATCTAATAGGGTGATATCTTCATTGAGTAGGGCTCTTGCCAGAGTAGCATCGTCTTTTGATGTATTCCTCCCGTCTCGTAATCCCCTGATAAAATCTTTGTAAGTAGTCCTTAGTTTCGCGCCTCCAAAATCCTCTTGCTTGGACGTTAGATAGGGGGCACTACGATTATGCATAGCACCTACTGGCCCAAATCCACTGTCTATGGATAGGTTGGTCGTCTGGGCAGGAGTCCAACTTTGATAAAAAGGACGGATTTTGGAGGCAGTAACCGGTTCAACGTAAGGCTTGACGATCAGTTCATCACCTATTTTGGAAACTTCCTCGTATTTTTGTCGGGTTTCAGAAAGCAAGTAAAGCTGTTTGCCGGATGCGGAAAATTCTCCTGTCAACGTTTTTAAATTAACCTTGCTCGCTATACCCGGTATCGTCGCCCAAACTCCCTGTATCGGTTTGCTGGCTGGCGGTGAAATAGTTGCAAGAGTTTGAGAATCACCCGAATCAATTACAGGATCACCCACCAGCAAAGCTTTGGCCCCCATCTGATCGGCTTCGTCTTCTAGCCCCACCTCATCATTAACCGCAACACCTGAATCCTGCATTTGCAGCGTAGGCTTTACACGTCCCTGCATCTGTTGGACAATATGCCAGCCTTCGTGGGGAAGATGCTGTTCCTGACCGGGCGCCAAATGAATATCAGTGCCTTGTGCGTAGGCCAACGCCCCGATCTGCTTCGGTTTTTCCGACTGATAGTGTACTTTTACATCAGACAAATCAATTCCAGAAAGTCTTTCCAAGCCAGATTTCAGCGTATCGGGCATGCCTGTTTCATTTTTCTGAGGCTGAATCACTTTTTTCCGAAGCAATTGTAGGACTGCTTGATTGCCCATGCTTTGTTGGAGCTGCATGACCTGTGCAGGTGCGAGTGCGTCTCTGGAAGCCAGAGAGAGAAGGTGTGCTTGCTTTTGTCCCGAAAAAGTTTTGTGTTGCGCAGTTGTCTCGTTAGAAGAGTGAAGTTGTTCGCGGCTGTAGCTTCTCAATAAAGTCACCTCCGATCGATTGCTTGTGTATCCATTCGGATTTTTGTCATTGCTTTCCTGCCAAATAACAAGAAGATTGACAACTTGTGGGTTTCGGCGTAGAATGTTTAACTAATTCGAATAGTTCGTATGTATGAGCGTTGAAAAGGAAGAGTAGAAACAGTAAGCAGCGTGCAGAGAGCCGTTCCCCGTGCTGAAAGAATGGCCGCAAGCCTGTTTTGAAAATCACCTTGGAGCATTGTCCTGGAAAATCAGCTTGTCTAGCCAGTGAGTATAGGACAACGAATTCGTCCTCGTTATCGGACGGGAGTTTCATAGTGAACTGCCTAAGTCTGTTTTTCGTGAGGAAGACAGAGAAGCTGAGTGGTACCGCGATGCCCTCGCCTCAGCCAGCCGTGCGCAAATTGTGCGTAGCTGGTTGGGGCGGGGGCTTTTTGATTTGGTTTGGTCCTTACTACAAAAGAGAAGTTATTTAGGAGGAACATATATATGTATACGGTCAGAGTGGAAGACATCGTAGTAGCCAATCACGTATTGAAAGACGTGGTGGAGAAGACGCCCTTGCAAAAAAACAAAGTACTGTCTGAGCGATACGGCTGCAACGTGTATTTGAAAAGAGAAGACTTGCAGGTCGTTCGTTCCTTCAAAATCCGCGGTGCTTATCATTTTATGCGGAATCTTTCCACAATGGAGCGGGAGCGTGGTGTCGTCTGTGCGAGTGCGGGCAATCATGCGCAGGGTGTAGCCTATTCGTGTAACCATTTGCAAATCAAGGGCACGATCTTTATGCCAGCGACCACCCCGCGTCAAAAAATATCGCAGGTCAAGCTGTTTGGCGGCTCCTATGTAGAAGTTGTATTGATCGGTGACACCTTCGATGATTCATTTGCAGAGGCGATGAAGTATTGCATTCAGGAAGATCGGACCTTTGTTCATCCGTTTGACGATCCATTAGTGGTAGCCGGACAAGGAACAGTCGGTCTGGAGATTATGAATGACATGGAAGAACCAGCCGATTTTGTCTTTATGAGTATCGGCGGAGGTGGATTGGCAGCGGGTGTGGGAACGTACGTAAAAGGCATTAGCCCGAACACGCAGATCATTGGTGTGGAGCCGGCAGGAGCAGCTTCAATGCAAGCCGCACTGGAGAAAAACGACGTGGTTACCTTAGATGAAATTGACAAGTTTGTCGATGGTGCAGCCGTCAAGCAAGTGGGGCAGCTAACGATGAACATTTGTCAGGAGCTGCTGGATGACATCGTGCTGGTGCCAGAAGGCAAGGTGTGCACAACCATTTTGGAGTTGTATAACAGCAATGCCATCGTCGTAGAACCAGCAGGTGCCCTGTCGATTGCCGCTCTCGATTACTACCGCGATCAAATCGCCGGAAAAAACGTAGTGTGTGTCATCAGCGGCGGAAACAACGACATTGACCGGATGCAAGAGATCAAGGAACGCTCCCTGCTGCATGAGGGCTTGAAGCACTATTTTGTTATCAATTTCCCACAGCGTGCCGGAGCCTTGCGAGAGTTTATGGAAAAAGTATTGGGGCCGCACGATGATATCACACGTTTTGAGTATACGAAAAAGAACAATAAAGAAAATGGTCCAGCGCTGGTTGGTATTGAAATGAAATGCAAAGATGACTATCAGCCATTAGTCAGTCGGATGAAGCAGCATGGTATCCGCTATGTAGAGATTACACATGATCCGTATTTGTTCAACCTGCTGATTTAAGTCCTTGTGTTACAACAGATGCGGAATTTGCAAAAATGTATGAATACAGCGAAAAAAGGAGCATTGAAGAGAGAATGAGCGAGAGAGAAAGATAAATCGGCGTAATGTATTATAACAAACTTTTATAAAGCAGATGCTGTTGTAATACAATACAGATAATAACACACGGGGGGTTTTAATCATGACGCCGATCACTACTTTCTTTCGCAATCTCGAAGCAAAATGCTGTGCTGCTTGCGGTCAGATGATCCACGAACAAGCTGAATCGTATGCAACAGAATGCGCACCTTGCCAAGAGCAAGCATCCTTTGACGCTTACAAGTACTATCATCAAAAACGCTAAGTCGAACATGAATACTGGATAAAACAGGTGTACCACAGGGCATGAGCCATGGCAGGTATACCTGTTTTTTGATTCAAAGAAAAAGCCGCTGTTCCATAACAACGGCTTTTTCGCATGTCAGCGCGGTTTATCGGCGTGCTTTGCGGCTTCCTGCTTGACGTAATCAATCAGCCCCAATTGAAAGCCTTCCTGTGTAAGGAGACGTTTGGCTTCATACGTACTCGCATAATAGGCTTGGACATGCGGATCGTTGTCCAGAACGTAACGACACGCCTGATCACGAGACAACTCCTGGTACCAGTCTGTCTGTTTTATTTGGGCGACGAGATCCTCATAGTCAGGTTCTGGCTTTTTCCATGGATTCAAACGATGAATAATTTCACCAAGGATTGCAACGACGATTAGAATTCCGATTAAAAACATGGCTGTCACCTCAAAGGTTGGATCACTCTCATGGTACCACTCTCCCGGAGGCGCCGCCATGGGGAAGTCGGTCCGCTTGCAAAACAAGTAGAAAGCAGGCATGCTATATACTGAAAATAGAAAGGGCCCGAATGCCTAGAAAAAGGAGGGCGCGAGATGTTTCATCCGCTTGTATTTGACAATATCAGGGTTGTGTTGGAAGGTGCGGTATACGACCGGGACTTCGAAGGGGCAATCACGATCACGAGCCGCTCGGATGTCATGGATATGGCTACATTCCATCGACAGTTTCAGATCGAGTTCAAGCTGGCTGATCAACAGGAGCATAACACAGCTGTCCGTGCTGAGATGCAACTTCGTACCCAGTTAGCTGACATTGCAGCCGAGCAGCTAGAACAGCCATTGACAGATCATATCGGATGTACGATTTGCATCCATTTTACCTTGCAGATGGAAAATTACAGAGATGTGCCCGCAGAAGCGAGAGAAATCACATCGATTCTCAATGATATCTGGGGGCAGCGTCCGTATATTTCACAGAAAGTATCGGCAACGCTTGCGGAGCATCGAATCGATTGGCCGCCGAAGCAAATAACCAATCAGGTGACGCTGGACTTTCATCGGAAAATTGATGAAGGCAACATCGATGACCTGAACGAATTAATCGATCATACGGTTCAGTCACTTCAAAAGCTGCAGCTACATATGGATCAACAAGCGAAAAGGTAAGCAGACAGAACGGGGATTTACAAAAGCGCAGATGCGTATTATTATTTTGTTAACCTTATAACATTTTTAGTTAACAAAACGGAGGCTAGTACGCATGAGAAACGAACGCTTGAGATGGCTATTGCTCTCTGCCATTTTTGCTGCAATGACTGCGGTATTGTCGCAGGTGACGATTCCCTTGCCGTTGATTCCGATTACCGCGCAGACGTTAGCGGTAGGGCTGACGGCGACCATTTTGGGAAGACGATACGGGACACTGGCTTTGGTTATTTACGTTTTGCTCGGTGCAGTCGGATTGCCTGTATTCAGCGAGGCAAAAGGCGGATTGCAAATATTGGTTGGAAAATCCGGCGGGTACATATTTGGGTTTATTGCCACCGCTTATGTGACCGGACTTTACTTGGAGAAAACAAGATTCAACCTAAAAAACGCTATTATCGCCAATATCATCGGCATGTTTGTTACACTCGCTTTCGGTACGGTACAGCTCAAATACGTCATGGACATTCCATGGGATAAAGCTGTCGCTTTTGGTGTAACGCCTTTCCTCGTTGTAGGGGTTGTCAAAGCAGTTCTGGCTTCTCTGATTGGCATCAAGGTACGCGAGCGACTGATTGCTTCTCGTCTGTTGCGCACAGATCAACCTGTTACACGATAATCAAAATGATTTCGTAAGCCATCCGAAGTTCGGGTGGCTTTTTTTCGCATAATCTCCTTATCGTGCCGGATACTATCGGTAGGATTTTGCATGTAAAAAGGAGGAGACGCATGAATATCACGATCACTGGCCCAAAAGGCCTTCCGATCTCAGGGAACTTGATGGCATTTCGCCGATCGCCGCTTCAGTTCATCCGCGACGCTGTTGAAGAGCATGGAGAAGTCGTCCATTTTCGCTTCGGTCCTTCCCGCCATGTTTACCTGTTAACGAATCCAGATCACATCAAAGAGGTTTTGGTGAGCAAGCAGGCGCATTTTCGAAAAGGGAAAGGACTACAGTCTGCGCGACCTGTCGTAGGAGATGGAATTCTCACCAGTGAGGGAAAAAAGCATCTGCGACAACGGCGGCTTATGCAGCCAGCTTTTCATCGAGAGCGTATCGCCAGCTACGGAGAGGTGATGGTCCGGCAAGCAGTCGATCTCATGTCGGATTGGAAAACCGGGGAGCTGCGCGATATTCACTCGGACATGATGAAAGTAACCCTTGCTATCATTACGGAAACTATGTTTGGCAAAACCGTCAAGGAAGGTGCCGATCAGATTGGACATGCCATCGATGTCGGTTTGAAATACGTGGCAAACAAAGGCTCATCCTTTATCGACATTCCTTTGTCCGTACCTACCAAAAGCAATCGGGAGTTCCTGGAGTCGAGTGAGCTGCTGGACAAAACGATCTACTCTTTGATCGAAGCTCGGCGTAATAGCGAAGGAGAAGAGCACAAGGATTTGCTGGGGATGCTTTTGGCAGCGCGTGATGAAGATGATGGGGAAGGAATGACAGACGAGCAGGTGCGCGACGAGGTTATGACCATTTTTGTAGCTGGCCATGAGACGACTGCGAATACCATGTCTTGGATTTTCTATCTGCTGGCTACTCATCCCGAGGTGGAGAAAAAGCTGCATGACGAGCTGTCTACGGTGCTGTGTGAAAAGCTGCCGACAGTCGAGGATCTTCCCCAGCTGAAGTATACGAATCTCATTGTACAGGAAACGCTGAGGCTCTATCCTGCGGCCTGGACGATTAACCGGGAAGTCGTCGAAGAGGTTGAGATCGGCGGTCACACGTACAAGCCTGGCGAAACATTGATGATGAGCCAATATGTCATGCACCGCAATCCACGCTATTATGAGCAGCCTGAACAATTCATTCCAGAGCGTTTTGACAGCGATCTCTTAAAAAGAAACCCAGCTTATGCTTATTTTCCGTTTGGCGGTGGGCCGCGTGTTTGTATCGGGAACAACTTTGCTTTGATGGAGGCAGCTTTGCTATTGGCGACGATCGCACAGCGATATCGACTACGACTGGCTGAACCGAATCAGGCAGTGGAGCCCGAGCCGTTGGTCACCTTGCGTCCCAAGAACGGACTGCCGATGCGTCTGGAGAAGAGATAGAAAAAAATGGAAAGAGGAGGCAAAAAAAGAGGCATCTTATCACTACGGTTTCGCCGATTGTGTCAGATACCGAACTGGGGGTTATTTATCACTGAAAGCAACATGCTTACAAAAATTATTTTACTAGTAAAATATAAAGAAATAATTAACTGAGAATAAATCTATATAAAGTAAGGGTAGCTTGTGAAAGCTACCCGTGGAAGAAGGGGATGGTGAAGGAGAAGCTGCTTCCCATTCCCAGTTCACTGTTTACCATCAGATCACCGCCGTGAAGCCGGACGATGCTCTTGCAAATCGTTAAGCCTAAGCCTGTACCTCCACTGTTGCGATTTCGTGATTTTTCCGCCCGATAAAACTTGGTGAAAATCTTCGGCAAGTCTTCAGAGGCGATTCCTTCTCCCTTGTCGATCACAGTAAAAAGGACATGTCCTTCTCGCTGATCACATGTAAGGTAAATGGAGCCATCCGGTTTGTTGTAGTGAATGGCGTTGTTCAACAAATTTTCCATGACGCGGCGCAGCTTGGTCTCATCCGCTTCGATGTGTAGTTCATTGGAGATGCGCAGCTTCCATTGAAAGGTGAGGCCTGCCTCTTTGATTCTTGGCAAATAGTCCTCGATGATTCCTCTCAAGAAGCCTTTGACATGAATGCGGTTAATGTTGAGTCGGACTTCGGAGCTTTGAGTGGTGAAGTCCTGCAACTCATCCAGCAGCTTTTCCAAGTCCGTCGTTTTTAGCTCGATTTTGCTCATCTGTTTCTGTATTTTGGTCATATCCGTCACTCGACCAGAGCCGATATATGACGCATACCCTTTGATCGTGGTGAGAGGTGTGCGGAAGTCGTGGGCGATCGAAGCAATCATTTCGGCCTGTCTTTCTTCCGCTAAGCGAAGCTCATCCACCATTTCCCCGAAATATCGAAAGAGTTCCCCAAATTCATCATGCGAGCGATACGTAAATGTAACCAGCCGCTTCCCTTCCTGGATTTCTTGGGTGACGCGCGATAATTCGTTCACGGGTCGTAGTATCCAGCGAACGAACAAAGCGAGCAGAACCAATCCCACCAGACTAATGCTTCCGTAAATAAACCAAAGCATCATGGAAACCCCTGTTGTAGCCATCATATCGTAATCATCTGTATAGAAATAAACAACGATCTCCCCTGTACGTGGTGGCTCCTGCTGAAAATGGTACTCAGCTACGACTTTGAGGTCACTTTGCTTGGCAGAATCGCCACGGTTTGATGAGGAGGGAGAAGGCATTTTCAAATTATAGGCGCGTGATGTTTTGCTGTAGATGGTGTTTCCATTGGCATCCTTCACGAGCATGCGATACATCACGTCGTCTGGCAACTGCTTTTCAAGCTCCAAGCGTTCGATTGGGTCCTTGAAATTACTGACGAGAAGCAGTTGATTGAGCATGACCTTCTCTGCGGCTTCCTTCTCAGCCTGGTACTGATTATGACGATCATTTTTGAGTTGACCGACAATAATGTCTTGAAAAACAAATTTGAACAACAAGATGTTGAGTGTGATCAAGGCAATGAAGGAGAGAAAAATTTTATTGCGCAAGCTCATTTAAAGCTTCTCCCCGATAAATACGTAGCCTGTCCCCCATTGAGTTTTAATGAACTGACGCTCTGTTTCCAGCTTTTCACGGAGGTTTTTGATATGGACGGTCACTGTATTGAGCGAGCCATAACCATATCCCCAGACACGGTCATAGATTTGCTCTCTTGTAAAGACGATGCCCGCGTTTTCTGCGAGGAAGGTGAGCAGCTGAAATTCTTTTGTAGAGAGCTCTATTTTTTGATTGCATACATAAACGGAATACGTTTCTTTATGAATTTCCAGGTCCTTGAATTTTAAAACCGTAATCGGAGAGGAAGCTGTTTCTTTCTCAGGCTGCTCTTCGGTATGCTTGCGAATGCGCTCATAGCGACGCAGGTGAGCACGAATGCGAGCGAGCAGCTCTTCTGTATCAAAAGGCTTCGTGATGTAGTCGTCTGCGCCGATTTCGAAGCCGACTACCTTATCTACCGCTTTTCCTTTTGCACTGAGAAACAGTATAGGCAAATCCCACTCACGGCGAATTTGAGAGCAGAGCTCGTAGCCACTCATGTTGGGCATCATAATATCCAAAAGGATCAGGTTGGGCCGCTCTCCTTGGCTGAGCAGCGAGAGTGCATCTTCTCCGCTTTCTGCGGAAGAAACGGTGAAGCCCTCGTTCTCCAAAATGTCTTCTAGCAGTTCAATAATCTCCAGATTGTCATCGACAATTAAAATGTGATCTTTCACCGGAACAACCCCCAGTTACTTCTATTAATAAGGAATGCCATTCAAAGAATGGGTCTTGTCTATCATAACATGCTTTGACCTGATCAGGGGAAGAAACCCCGTAAGTTATTAAGTTGTTCTAATATGTGAGGGCACCTCTTTAGACCAGGTACTAAATTTCGTCAGAAAAAGCCAGAGACGATGTGTCCCTGGCTTTTATTATTTTGCCGAACGACTATTTTTGAGCTGGTTTTTCCGGCAACGATGCAGCTTGCACCGCTTTTTCCTTTTTCGGAGTTTCTGCTTTCGCTAGAACAGGAACGCTGAGACGCTTGGCGCCTACATAACGCTTGCTCCAGTAGTATGGATCGTTCAACTTGGTGTTGACGACTCCACGACCAGATTCCGAGTGCACGAATGTGCCGTCTCCAATGTAGATACCCACGTGAGAAATGCTGCGACCGTTCGTATTGAAGAACACGAGATCGCCTGGCTGCAAATCTTTTCTGGCTACCTCTGTACCTAATTCGTACTGAGAAGCAGAATTGTGAGGCAGGTCTACACCTAACGCATCAAATACGTAGCGCGTGAAACCGGAGCAGTCAAAGCCCTTTTTGGACGAGCCGGAAGATTTGTAAGGGGTACCGTACAAGTCGCTGACTACTTCACTCAGAGTATTCTCCTCAGCAGCCTGTGCAGCGCCTGCCCCCATAGCAAGCAATCCAGCCATAAATAAAGATAAAACCACCTTGCGCAAAAGAAACTGCTCCCTTCGTGAGCCTACGAGGTTAGCTGAAGGGTTCGGTCGAAAGGACGCCCTAGGCTGCTAGGAGTAGCAACCATTCACCCCAAAAACATGGTTCCCCCGTTTCCGCCAAGCGGAATTCGGCTATTTTTCGATGTTTTTTTACACGCACTCTTACGAAGATTCTACGCCAGTCCTTTTTTTCCTTCTTTTTCATCTGCTCGTTCACATATTCGTCACATAAATGCCGTCAAATGCTGTAACGTTTTCGTTCGACAGTGCAAGCCGCCTTTCGACGCAGGCTTGTTCTGCCTTACGGGACAGCTCGTCCGATTAGGGCAGGAAATTGTCTCCGTCCAAGGACGGAGGGAAAAACCAACCGCACGCCCGTTATGGGAAGCCTATACCGAGGGCTACAATAAGGGCATAACGTTCCACAAGCACCACATGCAAAACGAATGGAGGTAAGCGAGTAATGAGCGAACGGTCTGGCAAAGTTCTACTCGGGCTGGTTCTGCTGCTAGTCGGTGGGTTGGTTCTTCTAGATCTGGTGGGTATCGATATCGGAGATTTGCTCGGGTTCATCATTCCCGGCGTGATCATGATATACGGTGCCAAAAAGATCATGGGACAAACCGGTTCACGCTTTTGGGGAATCCTAGTCTTCCTATTCGGGTTCCTGATGTTGATTGGCAAGCTTGACCTACTGTTTCACGCGCTTCTGGCTATTGGGGTGATTTATCTGGGATATCGCTTACTGCGTCCCAGCCAAGAACCTAAACAAGCGCCACCTGCTTGGGAGCGTGAATGGGCCCAAAAAGTATTAAAGGAAGATACGCTAGACGCTTGGGAGAGAAACGTAACCAAACGGTCATGACCGTTTTGGTAACCGCAATAACACTGTGTCGCAAGAGTCTTTTGGATGAACAATATGATGTGATATGATGAGGAGGAAAAAATAATGAGTATCTTTAAACGTTTGCGTGACCTGACAGTAGCTTCGGTGAATGATGCATTGGATTCAATGGAAGATCCGGTAGTGATGCTGAATCAATATATGCGTGACATGGAAGTAGAAATCGGACAAGTTGAAGTAGCGGTTGCCCGTCAGGTTGCACTGGAAAAGAAATTCCGTCAGCAATTGGACGAAGCCAATGCTCTGATCGAAAAACGCGATCGACAAGTCAAGCTCGCCTTGACTGAGGGAGAAGACGAGTTGGCTCGTCGAGCACTCGCTGACAAGAAGCAGTACGAGGGACGTGCAGCGGAATACGAAGCTCTCTACCTGTCGGCATCCGAGGCAGCTACGCAAATGCGCGAGAAGCTGGCTGAGCTGAAGGAAGAGTTCTATAAAATGCGTGCGAAAAGGTTCACACTGATGGCCCGTGCACAAGTAGCTCGTACACAAAAGCAAGTCAATCAAGCAGTTGTCGGTATCGGCAATCAGTCCGCAGGCCGTGGCTTCGCCCGCATGGAAGAAAAAGTCATGCGCATGGAAGCAGAAGCGCAAATGAGTGGGCAATGGCGCCAAACGAACCGCGCTTGGGAGAACGCTTTGTCTGATCTGGAAAAGGATGATCTCGATGCAGAACTTGCCAGCATCAAAGCATCCATTAAAGAAGCAAAAACACCAGTAGCCAAACCAGTACAATCCTAATTCGACAGGAACTGGGGGACTAGGTGTAGAATAGATTGTGTCAATTCGGCAGCCTGTGTACATCAGGCTGCTTTTCCCCTAGGAGGTACGATTCTTGCAGGACTTCTTGGTCTTTTTGCGACGGTTTATCGCTGAGCCTGGACGCGTCGGTAGTATAATCCCCAGCTCTCGTTTTTTATGTGAGCAAATGTTGAAAAGCGTCGATTGGGCTTCAACCGATGTGATCCTGGAGCTGGGACCTGGTACAGGGGCATTTACCCAAACGATCTATCAGCGCTTGCGTCCCGGCACACAGTACGTGCTTGTGGAACGAGATTCCCATTTTCGCTCTATGCTTCAATCACGTTTTCCCGATCTTCCTATCAGGGAGGAAGCGACTAAACTTAGGTCTTACTTGGAGGAGCAGAACCTTGAAGGTGCAGATGTCATTGTCTCAGGTCTGCCATTCGCCAATTTTCCACAAGAGCAGCGGGCAGCAATTCTGGACGAAGTTCAATCTGTACTGAAGCCAGGTGGCCTATTTATTACATTCCAATATTCGCTACAACTCCAAGCTGAGTTGCAGGGTCGTTTTCCCTGGGTCAAGATCGACTTTACCCTGTTGAACATTCCGCCTGCATTCATCTATACATGTCGTAATGGTCAAAGTGAAAACGATCAGCATGGGGCGTGAGAGAGGAGACTTTTGTGAAACTGTCCCGTTTGCACAAAATGGTGGCTGGTATCCTGATTATTTTTACAGGAATCGGCCTTTTGTTAGATAGTTTGGGTATCATTTCGTTCGGTCTGTTTGATCTGTGGCCGATGGTGCTTATTTATTTCGGCCTTCGTTTGTGGGGGCAGAAAAATCGGATTGGCGGAGGGATTCTATTCTCCCTGGGGACCATCATCATGATGGACATGTGGTTTGGTGTCGGGATTGATGATTTATTCCAGTTTGCTGTGCCAATCGTGTTTATTTATTTCGGGTTTCAGTTGATTCGGGGCAAGAACAGCAAACGAGATCAACGTGTCAATCAACCATTGGGCGATAGGGGGACCCCATCTGCTGCGGAGACGATTGTGACAAGTGAGGCGAGTGTTCCGAGTGACGTGAAGGTTTCAACAGAGGAACGCCCTTGGCTAGACAGCTGGCACAACTGGAAGCATGTTGGTGGCAAAATTCCTCATCACGAAAGAATGACTTCATCACCTGATGACACGTTGCCAAAAGATTCCCGCAGTTCTCTGATTGGAGATTATCACCTGACCTCGGGGCGTTTTGAACTGAATCACTTGCATGTCTGGCATGGAATCGGGGACGTTGTGATTGATCTTTCCCGGGCAGTGTTGATGCGGGATGAGGCGCTTCTTGTCGTAGAGGGCTGGGTAGGCGATGTGACGATTTATGTGCCTGTCGATCTTCCTGTATCGGTAACGGCAGGGTTGAGTATTGGAGACCTGGAGGTGCTAAGCCACCGTCAGGGAGGTATCAATCGCAGTGTTAAGATCCGTTCTGATCAGTATGATGAAGCATTGCAAAAAGTAAACTTGCATATCTCGCTGCTTGTCGGCGATATAAAAGTCAAGTACATCTAGGAGGTACTGGCGAATGCGTCGACAGCGATTGGCAAGTATTCAGTGGCAATACGTGCGCTATGGCATGTTACTGGCCGTCAGTGCAGTTACTGCCGCGTTTATTTGTTTCTTTTGGCTATACTTTTTATGGAAAGATCACCCCGGGATTCATCGGTGGTACAACGAACTGATCAGCGACCGCAACCTCGTGTGGTGGCTTGAAGAATATATAGGCATCAATCTGCCTGCCGATCCAGAGGGCTTGATTCAGCTTGCTGCTTTTGTTGTTTCTTTACCTGCAGGTGTATTAGTGGCATTGATCATTTCCTATATCATCGGCAATTTGTTGAAAAAGAGACTCAGTGTACTGTGGGAAGCTGCCATGAAGCTTGGGCGGGGAATGCTGTCGTATCGGGTTCCCGAATTGGGCGTCGATGAAGTTGGCGAATTAGGATGGCAGATCAATCGCTTGGCTTCGCAATGGGAAGAGCAAGTGGCATCCTTGCAGCGGCTGTCGAACCACAATGCGGCTCTCGCAGAACAATTGAAGCATGCAGCGGTAACAGAGGAGCGGCAGAGATTGGCGAGAGAACTGCATGACGCAGTCAGCCAGCAGCTGTTCGCTATCGCCATGACGACAGCGGCCATGAAGCGGCTTGTAGAAAAAAATCCTCAACGTGCAGCCCAACAGATTGAATTGGTCGAAGAGATGGCAGCTGCTGCACAAGCGGAGATGAGGGCATTGCTCTTGCATCTTCGCCCGGCAACGTTACAAAACAAGTCATTGAAGGAAGCCATTCTGGAACTTTTAGATGAGCTGACGCGTAAAAATACCATGCAGCTGACTTGGGAGATCGAAGACGTCGAAGGCTTGCCGAGTGGAATCGAGGATCATTTGTTCCGCATTTTGCAGGAGTCCTTGTCCAATACATTGCGGCATGCCAGAGCCACGCAGATCACAGTGAAGCTGTTTACGCTGCAAGAGCAGGTTCGCCTGCGAGTAACGGATGACGGTGTTGGTTTTGATCCGGATGGGGAGAAAATGACGTCCTACGGTTTGCGCAGCATGCAAGAGCGCGTAGCAGAGGTCGGAGGCTCCATGGAGATTTATTCGGCGATTGGGAAGGGGACGCAAATTGAGGTGCGTATTCCTCTAATGTCACAGACGGAACGGGAAGGGTGAAGGCTCAGTGATTCGGGTACTACTGGTAGATGATCACGAAATGGTTCGGATGGGTCTGGCTGCTTATTTGTCTACAGAGGACGATATTGAAGTCGTAGCAGAGGCAGGCAGTGGAGAAGAAGGGGTGCGAATGACGCAAGAGCTGCGCCCAGATGTCGTTCTGATGGATTTAGTTATGGAGGGCATCGGCGGTGTGGAAGCGACTAGGCGTATTCGTGAAAGCTGTCCATCCAGTAAGGTTATTGTCTTGACCAGCTTTATTGATGACGAAAAGGTATATCCGGTCATTGAAGCGGGGGCATTCAGCTATTTGCTGAAAACTTCGCGTGCAGCCGAGATTGCAAAGGCAATACGCTCTGCTGCGGCGGGAGAACCAGTTCTGGAATCGAGGGTAGCAGGAAAAATCATGGCCCGTTTCCGTCACGGTCAAGAGTCCCATCCCCATGAGCAACTGACGCCGCGCGAGTTGGAGGTTTTGAAGCTGATCGGCCAGGGCAAGTCCAACCAGGAGATTGCTGATGAGCTGATTATCGGGATCAAAACAGTCAAGACACATGTCAGTAACATTCTTGCCAAGCTGAACGTGGAGGATCGCACGCAAGCGGCCATTTACGTGCATACGCATAGCTTAGGCTAATCTCATAGCATCATGTATAGGTAAACGCGCCAAAAAGCTCCTCAGTAATCAGGGGCTCTTTCGCGCGTTTACTTGTTTAAACAGTTTTCTTGTACACAAACCGTGAGTTTTTTTCGCAGATGTGGTAAAGATAGTAAGTAACGAATGAGAGATAACGGAAAGGAGGGACGGGCTATGAGGCACAAACCTCAAACACGCTCCAAGGTGCTTTCGGCTGACAATGGTGTGGATATTGTTGGCGATGTTCACGGCTGTTACGACGAATTTATAGAATTGCTCAAACGCTTGGGATATGAACAAACCCCAGACGGTACATATCGCCATCCCCACGGCCGAAAGCTCCTTTCCCTCGGTGATATCACGAGTCGTGGACCTTACTCAATCAAAATGCTGCAATTTTTTCACCATCATGTCACGGCTGGCCTGGCTGAGATGGTGGATAGTAACCACGGGTGGAAAGTAGCCCGCTGGTTGGATGGCAGACCAGTGACATTGGCTCACGGAGATGAAAAGGTAGAAGAGGAGATTCGGCTGTATCAGCAAGAATACGGACCGAAGAAGGCCTCCTTGCTGCGTGAGCAGAGCCGTAGATTGCTATTTTCTTCTCCTTCGCACATGATCATCAAACGGAATGAAAAAATAGTAGCGGTCGCCGTTCATGCGGGGATTCGCGATGATTACATAGGGATGGATTCGCCTGCGGTCTACACGTTTTGCCGATATGGCGATGTGGCGGGGACGGGACCGGATGGGCGCCCGATCCGCAGAGAATGGGCAAAAGAACGAAAAGTGACTTCGCCCATAATCGTTTGGGGACATGATCCGCATCCAGAACCAAAAAGAAAAAATGGCACCATCAACATCGACCAAGGATGTGTGTTCGGCGGAATGCTAACCGCCTACCGCTACCCAGAGGACGAATTAGTGAGTGTGCCAGCAAAAAGAAACTACTCGGGTTTAACGGATACGCCGCTGACCCGTTTTAAGGCAAACGATTAGACTGAGACGTTACATTTTGAGCTTTTCGAATAAACGCTTCAGGATGACAGCATGTGCCCAGAGCGGCAGAGGTTGGTCAGGCTGCTGACGCCATTGTTCGTCTGTTAAAAAGCCTTGATCATACAGCCAATTGACGGCTTCTTGCTTCCAATCAGGCACATTCCCTCCGCCGTTTCCAGGAGAAGTGGTAGGAGCAAGGGTCGGTGCTGCAGTAGGTTTTGGAGTCGAAGTAGGAGTCGTGGGGGGCTGGTAGGGAAGTTTAGCATACGTGCAAAATGCCCGGACTACGCCTTCTGCGAGATCTCGCCAATCCTGCTGTAGTTTATTTGCGTCCAAAGCATTGTCGGCAAAGCCATACTCGACGATAACCGTCTCCACGCTGCCAGTTTCCCGGTGCATAAAGTAGTAATCGAGTCGTGGATTATCTGGCAGTGTCCGAGTAAAAATGCGTCGATTCGGCATCCCTTCCGCTGCCAGGGCATCCTGGATCAATTGGGGAAAGGTTGGGGAGCCATAAATCGAGTAAATGACCTCGGAGCCTCGGCCGCCGCCTGAGTTAATATGGTTCGATATACAATAGCGAGCACCGCTGTTTCGAACCAGAGTAGTCCGAGCCTCACTTGTCAGAGTCACATCGGTTGTCCGTGTGATAGCGACAGGAATATTTAGTGCCAAAAAGCGATTATATTGGTAGAGCGATATTTGCAAATTCATATCTTTCTCGGTGAATTGCGTGTTGTTTCCTCCCCCTGGATCGCTGCCACCGTGTCCAGCGTCCAGAATCACAATTGGAGCCATAGTTGTTTCACCTCTTGCTATCAGAATATGCTTGAGACAAAGATATGGTTGAGGGCAGTGTTCTCATTTTCCAAGTTTTCTAATCACAATTTACAGAAGATAGCCCAACTATGGTACAATAAAAGAGTTCTTAATTACGTATAGAGGATGGTAATGTATTGATGGCTTGGTACAACTGGGTAATTCCAATTGTCACATTGTTAATCGGTCTCGCTGGTGGATTTTATGGAGGGACTTATTTATTGAAAAAACAAATGTCCAACATGCAAATGGACGAAAAGCAGCTTCAAGCCATGGCCCGTTCAATGGGGATGAATCTTAACCAAAAGCAGCTCAAACAAATGAGCCGTACGATGAAAAACATGAAAATGCCAAATAAATTCGGGAAGTAGCGTGAAAGGGAGTGTCGTTTGATGGGGGCGACCCGGCTGCGCTACACGATGATCGGTTTTATTGTCGGGGTGTTTATCGTGTATTTGAAAGACCTGCCGCTTGCTGAAGGAACTCGGTTTGCGGCCCCTTTTTACGGAGCGGGGATTGGACTGCTCATTGACGGCATTATTTTACGTATGAAAAAAAGAAAACAAGAGTAGGGGAAGAGCCTGGCGAATGATGCCAGGCTTTTTTCTGTTGGAAAACCGGCTTGTTTTTCAAGAGACGAGAGCAAAATACTGGACGATAAAATCACAGAACTTGCGTGCTGCCAGGGAGAGATATCTTTTTTCGTGCCGAATCATTTGAAAATGTCGCTGGCAGATCGGGTGCTCGATCGGAATCATGACAAGGTGAGGGTCTTCCTCTCGATTGATACAGCCATAGAGGGCAATGCCGAGGCCTGCGCGGACCAGCTTTTGGATAGAGCCGGGATCATCTACCCGACAAGCGAATTTGGGGGTAATCCCTGCTTTTTGAAAGAACTGATCGTACAGCATTTGGATGGGAAAGTCCTCCCTGTAGCCGATAAATGACTCATCAGCCAGCTCGCTTAGTCGAATACTGGTTTGCTTGGCTAAGTGATGTGTGCGGGGGACAGCTACATGAATATCTTCTTTCAATACGGGCGTGGTCAAAATATCCGGCAGCTTGATCGGCAAATGCGTGAAGCAAATATCCACTTCCCCTGACTCCAAGAGGGTTGCCATTTCTTCAATGGTGGCTTGTGTGATCTGGAAATGTACATCAGGATGGAGTGCGAGAAACTTGCCCAACGGTTCTGATAACAGATCCAGGGTCGACGTTGCCAGATGAATCCGACCATGCTCCATTCCGGCCAGATCCGATACGACTTTTTGACCTTCCTCCAACAAGTTCAGTGCTTTGTCTACACGCTCCAGATACGCCTTCCCAAATGTATTCAACCGGATACGTCCTCGCTCGCGGTCAAATAACGGAACCCCGACATCCTCTTCCAGCCGAGCAATGGTCTTGCTGAGAGCAGGCTGAGCAATCCGCAGCTCTTGGGCGGCTTTCGTCATATGCTGCCACTTGGCAACTGTGCGGAAATAGTGCAATTGCAACAATTCCATTTGATTCAACTCCATATACTCAGGTATATCAACTACATATCAAAAGATATATTTTCGTTTATTTTAAAATCATTATAAACTACATCTAGCAAGGCCAACAATCACCTTCCCGGGAAGAAATCGGTGATAACGAGAGGTGTCTTTCCAATATGCAAACCGAACCACAACAACAATCTGCTGAAAAAGTTCTTCGCGTACTCGTGTTTACCCTCATGATTACGGTGATGAGTGCTACGATGTTCAATATCGTGTTACCGCAAATCAGGACAGAATTTCATTTATCCTTTAGCCAAGTAAGCTGGGTTACGTCCGCCTTTTTGTTAATCTATGCGGTCGGAACCGTGATGTACGGAAAGCTAGCCGATTCCTACAAGCTCAAACATTTGCTTACATTCGGTTTAATTGTGTTTGCTATCGGCTCCCTTATCGGATTTTTTGCCCATAATTATGGCATGGTGCTTTTGGGGAGAATTGTACAGGCAGCAGGAGCTGCAGTTGTTCCGGCGACGTCTTCGATTATTCCAGTGCGTTATTTTCCGCCAGAAAGTAGGGGGCGAGCTCTGGGAATCTCGATGACCGGGATGGCGATCGGCAGCGCATTAGGTCCCGTTCTTTCCTCTTTGCTGGTCAGTCTGCTTGATTGGAGATGGCTGTTCTGTATGCCGTTGTTCACGCTTTTTGCCGTACCTTATTTCCGCAAGTATTTGCAGGAGGAGGAGCGGGAAGCCGTCAAAATGGACTGGATCGGCGGTGGGCTTCTCGCCATAACGATTGCGTTGCTTCTGCTGGCTATTACGAATCAGAGCTTGCTGCTCGCAGTGGGGTGCATCCTCTCATTCCTTCTGTTCTTGGTAAGAATTCGGACGACCGCAGAACCTTTTATTCGCCCTAGCTTATTCCGGAGCAAACGCTATTCGCTCGGGCTGGTCATTGCCTTTTTGATGATAGGGAGTGGCTATTCGTTCGCTTTCCTTAGTCCACAATTGTTGGCCAATGTGAATCATCTGGCACCGGGGCTCATTGGCTTTGTCATGGTACCAGGAGCAATTGTGACCGCGTTCTTGGGGAAAAAGGCCGGGATTCTTGCAGATAAGAAAGGGAATTCGTATTTATTTTACACAGCGTCTGCGCTACTTTTGAGCAGCTTTATCCTCTTCTCTTCCTTTGCGGGAGTATCCCCGTTCCTCATTGCGGTTTTTCTGATTTTTGGCAATGTCGGACTGTCGTTTATGATGATTTCGATGTCAAACGCAATCTCGCAGTCGTTACCAAAGGAACAGATTGGCGTCGGTATGGGACTGCTGGCGATGCTGAACTTTATTGCAGGTGCACTTGCAGCTACCTTGTACGGCAAGTCGATTGATGGAGGAGCTGCTGTGAGCTGGAATCTGCTCAATAGCTATCCAGGAGCGTCCGTCTATAGCAATATTTACTCCGCTTTAGTGCTCGTGATACTGGGTCTCGCTTGTCTTTATTACAGACAGTTCGGCCGCAGCTCGGTAAGAGGGTTCAATTAATTGGGTTATTAAAATTATTTTTATTGCTAGCCTCCATTGACAACCAGATAGAAACCGAATAAAATTTCAAACAATAATAAAAATAACGCGAAGAACGGGAACAGTAAGTGGTTTAATCTGTTTAGAGAGCTGCGGGATGGTGCAACGCAGTCTGAGAAGCCAGTGAAGCTCGCCCGGGAGCGGCAGGACTGAACAAGATGTAGCGCTGCATCGAGCAGTAAGTTCTGACGGTTAACCTCCGTGATCGGGTTGTGCTGATCGACTAGGATCAGTACATGAGGTGGACTTCCAGCGAGCAGCTGGGGTCAACGAGAGTGGTACCGCGATAGACAAGGTCTGTCGTCTCTTTGATAGAGACGGCAGGCCTTTTTTGATTGGAAAAACGACATAGAACAAACGCGAAGAACGGGAGCTAGTAAAGCAAATTTCTTGTCCAGAGAGCTGCGGGTAGGTGCGACGCAGTCAGGAAATGCTCGAATCTCACCCGGGAGCGGCAAGGTTGAAAACAGACAGTAGACCTTGACGGATCGTCCCACGTCATCGGGACAGCGAGGTGGATTCTCTTTTGAAAAAAGAGGGGATCAACGAGAGTGGTACCGCGGCAGCCAAAAGCCTGTCGTCTCTTGTATATGGAGACGGTGGGCTTTTTTTCATGAACAGATGATTAAAAAATGAGGAGGCAATACCCATGACAAAACGAATCCATATTTTTGATACGACACTGCGTGACGGAGAGCAAGCGCCTGGAGCGTCTCTTTCTCCAGAGCAAAAAATCGTCATTGCCAAGCATTTGGCAGACCTCGGCGTAGATATCATTGAACCGGGCTTCCCAATCTCCAGCCCTGGTGACTTCATGGCGGTGCAACGTATTTCGCAAGAGGTGCACGGCGTGGAGATTTGTGGCTTTGCTCGTGCGGTGAAAGAGGACATCGACGCTGCCGTTCGGGCTACACAAGCGGCAGAGCGACGCAGACTTCACATGTTCCTGTCATCCTCCAGCATTCATCTGGACTTCCAGCTCCGCAAGTCGAGAGAGCAGGTGATTAAGATCGCCCGCGAAATGATTGCGTACGGCAAACAGTTTGTGGACCGGATTGAATTTTCGCCGATGGATGCGACTCGTACAGGTGATGAGTTCCTGTTTGAGATGATCGAGGCGGCTATTGAAGAAGGGGCAACGATTATCAACATCCCTGATACGGTAGGGTACGCACTGCCAGAAGAGTATGGGGCCATGTTCACTCGTGTCATGAAAAACGTTCGTGGCAGCGACAAGGTAGAGTTCAGTGCACACTGCCACAATGACCTGGGACTCGCGGTTGCAAACAGTTTGGCTGCGATTCGTGCTGGGGTCACCCAAGTCGAGGTAACGGTCAACGGGGTCGGTGAGCGAGCAGGGAACTGCTCCTTGGAAGAGCTGGTTATGGCAATTGAGACGCGCAAAGAAGCACTGGATGCTGAGACTGGCATCAGACCGGAGCACATTTACACCACTTCACAAAAGGTGAGCCGTGCCATGAGCTTCCCGATTGCTTTCAACAAACCAATTGTCGGTCGCAATGCCTTTCAGCACGAAGCGGGAATTCATCAGGACGGTCTCTTAAAAGAGCGCAGCACCTACGAAATCATGGACCCGGAGAGCTTGGGCGTGCCTCGCAACATGATCATTCTCGGAAAGCACTCCGGCCGCCATGCCATTAAGCACCGCGTAAACGAATTCGGGGTACAGCTGACCGATGAGCAGATGGAGACACTGTACTTCCAATTTAAAGAGCTGGCTGACAAGCAAAAAGTTGTCCAAGATCATCAGCTGCTTGAGCTGGTGGGACATACCGTGAACGCGGTACTGGAGCCATTCACACTGGTCAATGCACAAGTGCTCACCGGCACATCCGGACATCGTATGGCTTCCTGCACGATTACGAACAATGCGACAGGAGAAGAACAAGCATACTCTGGCACCGGAGAGGGACCTGTTGAGGCATTGGTGGCAGGTATCAAACAGGCACTGCCGTTCGACGTGGAGTTTACGGACATGGAGCTGTATTCATTGTCGTCGGGAGAGCATGCGACAGGCGAAGCGATCGTGACGGTCAGCGCAAACGGAAGTCATTTCAAAGGAGTTGCCGAGCATCGGGATGTACTGATGGCGGTCGCACAGGCGTTTATGGCGGCGAGCAATCAGGCGGTGCGTGATCATCAAACCAAAGTTGTTGCAGCAGGGGCTAACTAGAGTCAAACATAAAAAGTCAGCCTGTAGATGTTTGCAGGCTGACTCTTTATGTGCTTATGGCTGTAGTGGAGAGAAGAATATTTCCAGTCTAGGCTCCAGGCTCCGTCCTGCTGGGGGTCAAGACTGCCCGCTCCGAAGGGATTCGCGGGGAAACGCAAAAGTGGTAGCCGCTACGTCGTATGGGCACGGTTGCGTTTCTTTTGCCCGCGAATCCCTTCTCCGCTCGGTAGGACTCCACAAGTCGCTACGTCTGGAAATATTCTTCTCTAGCGTAACTGATTGCATTCTTTATTCTTTTAAAGTCTTTTAAAACCCGTTCAAGCAGGGACAGCTCGTAGAGGAAACAGGAGAAATAAGCGAAGATCTTAGGGACACCGACCGAGACGGAATGCAAAAAGCGAAACACGCTCTTAAGCGTCCACCTCTGAAAAACTTCTCGAATGGACTACTTTGGACGCGGTTTCGCTTTTTGCATGGAGTCGGGCAGTCAATCCCACAGGGGGTGGCCCTAGAAGCTGAGCGTTTTCTCCTGTTTCCTCCCCACCACTACAGGAACGTACAAGGTTGTACGCCTTTTTAAATCAAGCAGTAAAAATCAACTCATACACCATCTTCACGATCAAAGTAATGGATACGACCAAGAACAATGGACGGACATAACGTACCCCTGTTTTGATGGCCATTTTGGCACCAAGGTTAGCACCCAACAGCATCGCTATCCCCATGATGAGACCAGTCATGAAGACGACCTTGCCCTCCATTGTGAAGACAAAAAGCGCAGAAATGTTACTGGCCAGATTCAAAATTCGGCCATTGCCGGCTGCAATTACAAAATCATAGCCAAACAAAAGCACCATCAGAAAAACAAAGAACGAACCGGTTCCGGGCCCGAAAAATCCATCGTAAAATCCGATTAAAAAGGTAAAAGGAATCCCGATGCCGAGCGTAAATTTGGTCAGCCCTTTGTAGTTGGAGTCTTGACCGAAACGTTTGTTGAAAAGGGTGTAAACAAAAATGAGTGCCATCATAATAACGACAAGGACCTTCAAAAACTCCTGGGGAACGAACAGAACTGTTTTCGCTCCGAAATAGGCGCCGATCAGCGAGACGGGAAATAAAATCAGCATAAGCTTCTTGTCAAATTTACCGCTCTTGATAAAGGTGTAGGAGCTGGTGGCAGATGAAATGGTGCCAGCCAATTTGTTCGTGCCAAGAGCAAGGTACGGTGGCATTCCTAGACCGAGCAGGGCGGGGAGGGAGATGAGTCCGCCTCCACCAACAGTACTGTCGATGAATGCTGCAATGAATCCAAAGACGGCGAGAAGTACGATCGTTGATAAGTCCATTTCCACTAGATATCACCTGATTCTCTTCGTTTGTAATAATCCAAGTCTAGCACTCTCCGTTTTGTTTGCAAGATGGAAATCTTTGAAATAATACATAGATTAATATACTTTGCATACCGATTTGTTGAAAAACTGTTTGGCTTGCAGTATAATGAAGGAGTAAGCTTGACCTACATAATTTGAGGAGGAATGTTACAATGGCACATCAACTTCCTGCATTGCCTTATGCACACAACGCTTTGGAACCACATATCGACGCGCAAACCATGGAGATCCATCACGGACGCCACCATGCTACTTATGTTAACAACCTGAATGCAGCACTGGAAGCACACGCTGACCTGCAAGGTAAAAGCATTGAAGAGCTGATCAGCAATCTGGATGCTCTGCCTGAGTCCATCCGCACTGCTGTTCGCAACAACGGTGGAGGCCATGCTAACCACACACTGTTCTGGGAAATCATGAGCCCGAATGGCGGCGGCGCACCAACTGGTGAACTGGCTGACGCAATCAATGCGGCTTTCGGAAGCTTTGACAACTTCAAAGCAGAATTCGCAAAAGCAGCTACTACTCGTTTCGGTTCCGGATGGGCTTGGCTGACTGCAGAAGGCGGAAAAGTAGCAATCAGCTCTACTCCTAACCAAGACAGCCCAATCATGGAAGGTAAAACACCTATCCTTGGTCTGGACGTTTGGGAGCATGCTTACTACCTGAACTACCAAAACAAACGCCCTGACTACATCGGCGCGTTCTGGAACGTTGTAAACTGGGATGAAGTTAGCAAGCGTTTCGCAGCAGCGAAGTAATTGTAACTTTTCCAGTCATAAGGCTTGTCGTTCTTTAGGAGCGGCAAGCCTTTTTTGTTCAGAGGAAAGAAACGGCATCGATTCAGGATACACTTGTAACTGTAATGAATATGAGATATAATACTTACTAAAAGTAACTAAGTTTAAAAAGTATAGAGGAGAGTGTATGCAAATGATGCCGTCTTTTTTCATTGCACATGGTGCCCCGTTGCTTGCCATAGAAAACAATGCCTATACAGAAGCACTGAACCAATTGCCTAGCCTGCTCCCGCGCAAGCCGCGTGCTATCGTCATAATTTCCGCTCACTGGGAAGCACATGATCAAATGGTGGGAACAATGGACACCTTCCCGACCATTCACGACTTTGGCGGTTTCCCGCAAGCATTATACGAAATCGAGTACCCGGCAAAAGGAGAGCGTGAAGTAGCGGATGAGACAATCCGACTTCTTCAAGAAGCTGGTATTCCTGTCGCTTTGAACACGACAAGAGGCTTGGACCATGGACACTGGGTTGTCTTGCGCCATATTTATCCGGATGCCGATATTCCTGTTGTTGCCTTGTCGGTTAATCCGAACCTGACTGTGACAGAGCAATATCAGATCGGCAAAGCACTGAGCCCGCTCCGCGCAAAAGACGTTCTGATCCTCGGCAGTGGCGGAACCGTCCATAATTTTTCCTATATGAACCTGAGAGAGTCCGATAGTGCTACTTTTGAGTGGGCGGAGCAATTCGAAGACTGGCTGCAAACAACATTGACAGACTGGAATGTCGAGGATCTCGCCAATTATCGCGAGCTTGCTCCGCATGCTGAAAAAGCTGTTCCCGCGTATGGAACCGAGCATTTTGTTCCGCTTGTGTACGTCATGGGAGCTGCCGACGATGAACGTACAGCGAAGCGCCTGCATATGAGCATCCGCTATGGAAGTCTCAGTCACACCCTTTGGCAGTTTGGTGATGCGAAATAATGACAGTGCACATGGAGGATGTTTATCGGGAGTATAAATCATTACTGTTTTCCCTTGCGTACCGGATGACTGGCTCGGTAACGGAAGCGGAGGACATTGTTCAGGATACGTTTCTTGCGTTGGCAGGTACCGACATCCAAGACATTCACCATGTAAAAAGCTATCTGTGCAAAGCTGTGACCAATCGCTGTCTGGACTTATTAAAATCAGCCCGTTGGAAGCGGGAGCAGTATGTAGGCGAATGGTTGCCGGAGCCGATGCTGGACGCTTCGGAAACCAATGATCCCTTGCAAACTGTGATTGCCGAAGAAGCAGTCTCGTATGGCTTGCTTGTTCTCTTGGAGAATCTATCGTCGACGCTACGGGCCGTTTTTGTGCTCCGAACGGCACTTGACTACGAATACAGCGAAATTGCCGCGATGCTCGAAATGACCGAAGTAAATTGCCGCAAGAAGTTTAGCCTTGCGAGAAAAAAGCTGGCTGAAGCAGGATATCAGGCGATCGTCCCTCAGTCGAATCGGACTTCGAGCTTGGTAGAAAAGCTGATGCAAGCCATCTCCAAGTCAGATGCGGAGTCGTTGATCGGACTTTTGACAAAAGATGCTGTGTTTGTCAGCGATGGTGGCGGGAAAGTCCGGGCAGCTATTCATCCGATCTTCTCAGACGAGCGGATTACTGCCTTCTGGATGGGGGTATGGCCGAGGTGGGCTTCTCATGCTACCATGCAGATTCGCTCGATCAATGGCCAAGATGGAATCGCCGTCTACTCCGAAGGTCATCTGAAAATGATCATCCAGATCACAATGAATGAAGAAGAAGATCGCATTGCACGCTTGTACATGATGGTCAATCCAGAAAAGCTAAACCATTTGCAAAAAGAAAATGGATGATTCGTCACAAGAAGGATACTTCACTCGTCTTTGAGGTTGAAAGCAAATTCGAGTGGAGAGGAAAGATGAATCATGAAAGCTAGATTCAATCATCGTACAACAAATCCCGAAGCGTATCAGACCATGCTCAAGCTGGAAAAATTCGTGAATGAGAGCGGCTTGGACAAAAAACTGATTGAGCTGATCAAAATTCGTGCTTCCCAAATCAACGGCTGCGCTTTTTGCATGGATATGCATACGCAAGATGCGCGCAAGCTCGGTGAGACAGAGCAACGCATTTATTTGCTCAGCGTTTGGAGAGAATCCGCGGTTTACACTGAGGCAGAGAGGGCTGTCCTTGCTCTTACTGAGGCTGTCACTGTTATTACGGCTAACGGTGTTTCTGAAGAGCTCTACCAGCAGGTCCGCGAGCATTTTGACGAGAACCAGTATGTTGCCTTGATTATGGCGATCAATACCATCAACAGCTGGAACAGACTCGCGATTTCGACAGGAATGAGCGCTCCATTCTCTATGTAAGGTGCATACTCATCCAACAAAAAGACACGCCTCTGACAAAGAGCGTGTCTTTTTTCTGCTTTCGGCTTTTATACGTCCATCTCCACTTTTCTTCCAGGGTAGAACTGCTTCTCTTCGGAAAGTGGATTACCTTTGGCGGTCAGCACAGTAGGCGTAATCCGGAAGATGGCGGTTGTACTGCCCATCGAAGAACGATACTTGATGACGTGCTGTAAAGGCAACGGTTCTGAATAGTAGCCGGGTACGTACTTGTCGATCATGGATTGCATCGCATCGCGCATCTCCTCAGGTTCAGAAACACGCTCAATTGTCCCGGCGATAAACACACTCATGTAAGCCGTATCGATATGGGCAGGCACAGGTGAGGCGATTGTGCCGTACTCCTCGCAAACACTGAAACATACGCGGTTATTGCCATTAATCATCTCGATTTTTCTGCCAGAATCCGCGCCATGAAAATAAATACAGCCATTCCACCAAGCAAAGTTCAAAGGCAGGATGTACGGCTCGATTTCATTGGACAATCCGAGATGGCCGACCTTTGCTACTTGCAAAAACTGGTCAATTTGCTCCTGATCAGTAATAGTACGCTTGGAATAACGAATTGGAATCATGTCGAGTCCCCCAGTCTGTCGTTGTTATTCTGATCGTAGTTGGTATTTGACTAGGAGAAAAGGTGCAATTTTGGCAAAAGTGAACGGGTCAGATCGCAAAAAAATAACCGCCCACTATTGGCAGGGGCGGTAGTCTCGTCTTATTACGAGCGTTTTGAATCCAATTTTTTGGTAAGCTGTTCTTCTCCGCGGTGGATCCAGCCGACGAAGGAATCGCGGATGGTCAGATCAAAATCGAGGTAGACCACGGCGACGAACATGTAGTGACTTTTCCCTTGAAAACGGGATCGGTAGCGCAGATCAATCCATTTGACCTCATAGCCAAAGGAGCGCTCTTTGGTTTCTACATGCACATGATGGGTAAAAGCCAGGAAGGACTGGACTTTGTAACTTTTCTTGGCTGCCGCAATCCGCTCATTTTCCGGTTTGATGGAGAAGGTGTCCAAGATGACGACGTCCCCCGAAATGACTTCACCTACATACCAATGCTGGTCTGTCTTGGCGACGAAGGTCCAATACGTCCAGGAAAGAGTAGGGATGATGGTGAAGGTACCAGTTTTGCCGATTCGCTGACGAACCAGCTCGGTCGTGCGTCTTTGCGCCTGACAACGCCAGTAGTAGTATCCGGCAATGATCACGTATATCCATAAAAAGACGTGTCCAGGATGCGCACCTGCCGCCCATAGCATAAAGCCGACGAGATGGGCAGCGAAAATGAACGGATCGAAAATGAAAATGGCGTTGAGCGCCACCCATTTGTCGCGAAACGGGTACAGGCCCTTTGTGCCATAGGAATTAAACAAGTCAACGAATACGTGCAAACAGACGGCCAGGAATATCCAGCCGAGCAAATGCAGCCAATGGGGCTGTGGCATCATGGCCTGAATGAGTACAAAAATGGCTCCAGTCCACAGAAATAAAGCGGGAACCGAGTGAGAAACGCCTCGGTGATTGCGAATGTAGGCAGCGGTACCACGAAGGCGGACTAAGCCATCCAAATCAGGCGCCTGCGAGCCAATGACCGTTCCAACCATGACGGCTACTGCAAGTGACGGAGTAGAAGCTACGACAGGATCAAGATAGGCGAGCCCGGCCAATCCAAAGCCCATGGCAAAATGTGTGGCTGTATCCATGGAATCGTTGTCTTCCTCCCTTCCTTCCACTTTTATTGTTTATTATAGCGTTTGCCTAAGGTTAATTCCCGCCCGTTCTGAAAATATTTGTGTGCTTGTTCGCACGGGGTGGGAAGGGTATGATGAAAGCGTTGAATCGTTAAAGGAGGAACATGTCGCATGCTAACGGTTTTCATTGAATACAAGATAGATGCTGAAAAACGAAGTCACGCTCTGCAATTGCTCACCTCGATGGCTGAGCGAATGGAAGCGATGGGTGCACGTCAGTATCGCTCAATGGAGGGCTTGGATCAGCCCGGTCTGTTTGTCGAAACGTTTGAGGTCGAGACTGTTCAAGTATACGAAGAAATCAAGGCAAACCGATTGGCAGACCAAGACTTTTGCGACTGTATTTCCGGCGGTGCTTCGAAACTGCATGTGTGGGCGTTTCGTCCCGCTAAACTGGGATGAAAAGGAGTAGAATAAAAGGAAATGGCAAGAAAAAAAGAAAGCTTGAAATATACACTACCTGAACAATTTCATGTGTTTGGCTTTGCCCAGGATTTGCTGGCCTGGTACGACTCACAAAAGCGGGATTTGCCTTGGCGGATCAACAAAGACCCATATCGAATCTGGGTATCGGAGATCATGCTCCAGCAAACACGCGTAGAGACCGTTAAGCCTTATTATGCGAATTTCATGGAGAAATTTCCGACGGTGAGTGATTTAGCGAAAGCACCCGAGGAAGATGTCTTAAAAGCGTGGGAGGGACTCGGTTATTACTCCCGCGCGCGCAATCTTCAAGCCGCAGCTCGCGAGGTAACGGTTCGCTACGGAGGAGTTGTGCCGGATACACCAGAAGAGATCGCTACACTAAAAGGTGTCGGTCCGTATACGGCAGGTGCCATTCTTAGCATTGCCTATGAAAAGGCGGAGCCGGCCGTGGATGGGAATGTTATGCGTGTCTTTTCACGCCTGCTGTATTTAACCGACGACATTGCCAAGCTTGCCACAAGAATCAAAATCGAGCATCTCGTGCGACAGGTCATTCCAGAGGGAAGAGCGGGAGATTTCAATCAAGCTTTAATGGAGCTGGGAGCGATGGTCTGTGTACCGCGCACTCCGCAATGCTTGACCTGTCCGGTGTTTGACTACTGTATGGCGCGTCAGGAGGGAGTGGCTGAAGAGCTGCCGGTCAAAGGCAAAGCCAAACCTCCACGCCCTGTTGATCTGCAAGTAGGCATTATCATTCGCGACGGCAAAGTTTTGATGAACAAGCGTCCCGATCAGGGGCTTCTCGCCGGCATGTGGGAATTCCCTACTGTTGAAACTGAGCAGGAAAGTGATGCTGCCAAGCAGGAGGCACTTGCAGTTGGTTTGCGTGAACGATTCGGAATCGATGTAGAAGTCATGCAGCCGCTAGGTACGGTTCAACACGTCTTCTCCCATTTGCAGTGGAACATGCAAGTATGGTCCTGTGACTGGATCGAAGGGGACAAGCTCCCTGTTCATGCAAGATACGCAGCTTGGGAGGAATTAGATGCATACACCATCCCGATGGCGCATCAAAAAATTCGCGAGCTGTTGGGGCAAAAATAACAAGTAGGCAAAGCTGTCGAGCATTTCTCGGCAGCTTTTATTTATTTCATCAGACCGATGTAACGCAAGCCGTGAGATATCCCGCCATCATCGACGTGTCGCGTTACATAATTGGCATGCGGCAACAAAGCTTCATGCGCATTGCCCATCGCGATCCCCATCCCGACATAAGAGAGCATCTCTTTGTCATTCAGACCGTCTCCGAAAGCAACTGCCTTGCTTGGCGCAAGCCCGATATGCGAGAGGAGCGCTTCAATACCGAGGGCTTTTGAACCGCCTTTCGCAAAAACATCCATACAATACTCATGCCAGCGTATAAACGAGAGAGCGGGAATCTCTTCTCTGTACTGTTGTTCATGTGCATCTGGTGTAAACAACAGCGCTTGATAAATATTTTCAGAATGGACGAAGTCCGCATTGTGATCGGGGGTATCAAGCTTCAATTGCTGAAAAGTCCAATCCAAATAAGGATGCTGCTTATGGGTAGAAAAGCCCGCCGTACTGCCTTGAAATACGATGGGATGGTCGTGCTGGGCCGCGATCTGCTGCAATTGATCGAGTGTTTTGGTCGGGAGGGGGCGATCATAGATCGTTTTTCCTTGATAGACGACATATGCGCCATTGCAACTGACATACGAATCGATGCCGCACTGCTGGGCAAGCTCGTCAAAATAATAATGAGCTCTGCCTGTTGCTAAGACGACTTCGATCTTGTTTCTTTGCAGCTCTTGAATGGCTTCGAGTGTATCTGGTGGTATAATTTTTTCTTCGTTGACGAGTGTTCCATCAATGTCTAAAAAGACGATTTGATACTCCATGATTTCACTCCCCACTTTTCTCTTTTGAATCCATTATAAAGCTTTGAGAGAGGGGAAGAGCAGCGGAAAATAAAAAGATCATGCCCCCGCAGACATGATCTTTGTAAAACTGTTTCTTTTTATCGAATCAAAAACTCTGGAAATTGTGTAACGATCTGATGCTTTTGTTCTTCCATACGTTTCAGCGCTTGCTGTTGCATGTATTTTGCTTCAATTTGCTTCGGTGTCAATTTCCGTTTCTCAATAATGATTGTGAAGAAAATCATTGGAATGTACATGAGTGTATCCCTCCCATCCCGTTAATTTGGTGCAGTCAGCTGCCATCTATCGCTTTGACTCCTGTAAACCTCATCATCTGACGCCGTTGTTTGTTTTTCATACCAAAATCCCTCCTGTAGTCAAGTAGTGGTGTCCATTAAATACGGCTCACAAATTGTGCAGCTTCAAAAGCATGTTCTTCGGCGCGTTCTTCGAGATAGCGACAGCGAGCAGATTCTCCGAAAAGTTTCTCTGCTTGTTCCTTATTGCGTTCAATCTTGACTGTGAAAAGCAAAAAGTTCAGTACCATTACCAATCACCCCCTTTCAAGGTGGAAAATGTTAATTGGCGAGAAAGAAAAAGACCACGGGCGAAAGCCTGCGGTCTTCTGGCAACAAAAACGGACATGCCGTTTTGAAGGACATAGAAAGACCACAAGCAACAACACCTGTGGTCGGTAATAGACGAAATAGAAATGTTGAAGAGTACGAATACTACTGGAATTCGTCGACCCAGGAGGCGCTGCTATATTCAGTTGAAACATCCACAAGACGATCAATAAAAGCTGGTTTTAGATTCATAGCTATCATCATCATTGTGCTGCCTCCTTTCTTTCCGTAGTAGTAGTGTGTGGAACGTACTCTTAGAATATGGCATTTTTTTCTTGTTGTAAAGCGATTTTTTACCTATTTCCAGAAGAAAGTATATTCTGAATATAATAAAAAATAATAAATAATAAACTTTTATGCGTTTGGTTGGCAATTTTAGGTTTACTCATGCATATGGCGGGTATTAATATAGGAAAATGATAACACGCAGAAAGGTGATGCAGCGAATGAAAACACCTAGACTCACTGTAAAATCCAAGCTGATCGCTACATTTTCCACAATATTAGTCATCCCCCTGCTGACACTTGGATGGCTCTCGTATCAAAGTGCCAAGGCAGAGTTGTCAGATGAATTGCTTACGACTGCCTCTGAAAATGTCCGTTTAGTAGACGCGCTTTTGAATCGTACACTTTTGGAACAATCAAGGAATGTGGAATGGGTCGCTGCTGATATTGTACGCAACGATATCATGGAAGAGACCAGAACAATTACGCAAAAAAAATTACAGCGCTTTCTCGCGATAAATCCAGAAGTTAGTGAAGCGTATATCGGGGATGTGAATGGCGGCATGATGACCGCAACCGGCTCCAAGCTTCCAGACGGATATGATCCGCGAAAAAGGGATTGGTACATAGCAGCTATGAAGCAGCCAGGAAAGAACATCATTGTGGACCCATACATTGATGCTATTACCGGAAAAGTCGTGGTGGGAATTGCGATGGCCTTGCCTGATCAGTCTGGTGTTTTTGGAATTGATATTCAACTGACTGCACTGGACGAGACGGTCAAGCAAGCAAAGATCGGTACCCAAGGGTTTATGGCCATTTTGGATAAAAATCGCAAAATGCTGGTCAATCCAAATGGAGAGTCTGGAGTTGAGGTTGCAGAGTCTTGGGCGGATACTGTATATGCAGAAGAGTCAGGGCGTTTGCAATTTCAGCACGAAGCAAATCCCGTCCAAGCCGTGTTTACTACGAATGAAAATACGGGTTGGAAGCTTGTAGGAGTGATGTATGAAAGCGAAGCAGCAGAAGCAGCAAATCCGATTTTTTACACGATGCTCGTGATTATAATTATTGCACTTGTGGTAGCTGGCGGAGTCATTTACCTGATTTTGCGCTCCCTACTCCGACCTTTGCGCATGTTGACAGAAGCAGCGGAAAAAATGAGCCAAGGCGATGTGACACAACAAGTAGATATACGAAGTGACGATGAGTTGGGTACATTGGGCAAAGCCTTCAATCATATGGCGGAATCTCTTCGTTCCTTGCTCCATTCTGTAAATGATTCCGTTCAGCAGCTGGCTTCTTCGGCAGAGCAGCTCGCAGCAAGCGCGGATCAGACGAGTAAAGCAACAGAACAGATTGCGGAGACTATACAAGAAATGGCGGAGGGAGCCGAGCAGCAAGTCTCCCATTCGCAGGAGGGTAACGCAGCAGTCGAACAAATGTCGGCAAGAATCGGTCAGATCGCAGAGTATACACAAAATGTATTCACCGCAGCTCAGGAATCGTCGCACTTGGCAGTAACCGGAAACCAATCTATTCAATCGGCTGTGTTGCAAATGAACGCATCCAGCGAGTCGATTCACAGTTTGGCAAAAGTCGTGGATAATCTGGGTACGCGTTCCCAAGAAATCGGAAACATTGTGGATGTGATCACTGCCATCGCCAATCAAACCAACCTGCTTGCACTAAATGCGGCAATTGAAGCGGCTCGAGCAGGGGAGTATGGACGAGGCTTTGCTGTGGTGGCTGATGAGGTACGCAAGCTGGCAGAGCAATCTGCAAGCTCGGCACAACAAATTAGTCAGCTGATCACCGCGATTCAAGCGGAGACAAACCATGCTGTAATTGTCATGGATCAAAGCAAGCGTGAAGTAACGGAAGGGATTGAAAAAGTGAACGAAGCTGGCCAGTCCTTCGAACAAATTCAGTCAGCCGTCAATGAGGTGGCAGAGAAAATCGGTCAGGTATCTGAAGCGACGCGTGATTTCTCCACAAGGGCACAGCAAGTGGTTGAGATCATTGGTCATATTTCCGAGGTGACACTACAAGCGTCTGATGGAACACGAAGTGTATCCGCAGCTGCGGAGGAGCAGCTAGCCTCTATGGAAGAGATTGCTTCTTCAGCCGTTTCCCTCGAACACCTCGCGGAGGAATTGCAAAACCAGATCGGCAAGTTCCGTATCTAATTAATAAGCCCGGCGCCGTGTTTACATACACGAGCAGCCGGGTTTTTTACTTAATCGTAAATAGGTGACGAGGAATGATCCCATCCCCCGCTGTCTCCATTCACTGGTCCACGGGATTCAAGCTCATGGATGACTTTGACGTGAAGAGAGGCTCCCTCTGCACTGAGGTAAGCTGCCAATTGTGAAAAACTGTGGTGGTAATAAAGCAGCTCATTCATTTCCCAATCAGCCAGTGGCACCATGGTTAATTCGGACAATTCCCGACCTATGTACACCCTGCCATTCCTCCTTATGTGGTAGTGGTTTGCCTGATACCGCGAGTTTAGTATGGCTATAGTTGAGAGGATCAAGTCATGCCGGGATTTTTTCCGCAGGTAGAAAAAGCGCAGGTGGAGTTGTATAATGAATAAGTGATTTTTACTTATTAGTACCTGCTATTAATAGTTGGTCAGGTTGGGAGGCAATCTTTTTATGAATACAACGAAAAAAGTAGCACTGGTAACTGGCGGAACGCGAGGGATCGGAAAAGCGATTGCGCTTCAATTGGCGGAACAGGGCTATGACCTGGTGCTGAACTATTTGCGTAACCGCACAGCGGCAAGAGAAGCGGCAGCGGAGCTGGAAGCAAAGGGCGCTCGTGTCCATCTGATCAAAGCCAATGTAGGGGATGTAGCAAAAATCAAAGAGTTGTTCGCAGAAATCGACCAGGAATTCGGTCGTTTGGATGTATTTGTGAACAATGCGGCATCGGGTGTACTGCGTCCCCTGATGGAGCTGGAAGAAAGCCATTGGGACTGGACCATGGAAATCAACAGCAAGGCACTGTTGTTCTGTGCGCAAGAAGCGGCAAAACTAATGATCAAGGGCGGCAACGGCGGAAAAATCGTGAGCTTGTCCAGCCTTGGGTCCATTCGAGTTCTCGACAACTATACAGCGGTTGGCGTATCAAAGGCAGCTGTAGAAGCGATTACTCGTTATTTGGCAGTCGAGCTCGCACCGCATAACATTGTAGTAAACGCTGTTTCTGGCGGAGCTGTGGATACGGATGCACTCAAGCATTTCCCGAATCGTGAAGAATTGCTCGGCAGCTCAGCAGAGCGTACGCCAGCAGGACGCATTGTGGAGCCGGAAGATTTGGCTAATGCTGTGATGTTCTTGCTCTCCGACAAAGCTTGGATGGTTCGCGGACAAACATTGATTGTAGACGGCGGTATTTCTCTTTTGACATAATGATTTATTGTAGAGGGAGTAGGGAGTTGGAGACTTTATGGTGTTGCGACACAAGACAAAGTTGTCCATGTGTTGTACAATAGAGGAAGAAGGTTACGAAGGAGGCAACACATGCTGATTCGTCCGTTTCGACTCGGTGACTATTCGGCTATCACACGTATTTGGCAGGAGACGGGGTTGGACCAATCGGACAAAGAGTCATTGAACGATTTGGCCCAGCATTTGGCTTGGGACAGCGATCTGGTAATGGTTGCAGAAATGGAAGGCAGAGTTGTAGGGGTCGTGGTTGGCACGATCGACGGAGCACGTGCCTATTTCTACCGATTGGCTGTACTTCCAGAGATGCAAGGCTCAGGTATTGGTCGCGAACTCGTTGAAGCAATTGAAAAGCGTTTCAAGCAACGAGGTGTCAATAACGTCTTGATCATGGTCAATCAATCAAATCCGGAAGTCCTTCCGTTTTACCTTTCACTTGGCTATGAAGTACAAAAATATGTTACACTTTCCAAAAAGCTCTCTTCTTAAAGGAGGCTTGTCCCCATTCAAATAGAGAAGAGAAGAAAGGGGAGAGTCATGTCACCAACTCCGGGCTCCAATATCCGCATAGAAAGTTATAAACATGACCATTCGTTGCACCGCATATGGGACAAATCTACGTTGATTCATACCAGTGATGCGGTGGTGATTGGGGGAAATGATCGGGTCAAGGTGACAGAAGCAGACGGGCGGGAATGGCGTACGCGTGAACCGGCCATTTGTACATTTGGTAGAGGCCAGTGGTTCAATACCATTGCCATGATTCGTGATGACGGTATTTATTATTATTGCAACATTGGTTCGCCCTTCAGTATGAAGGGACAATTGCTAAGCTACATAGACTATGATCTCGACGTAAAAGTGTTTCCCGATATGACATACTCGATTCTCGACGAAGAGGAGTTTCTTTTGCATAGCAGACAGATGAACTATCCTCCATTTGTTGTGGAAAGAGTGCAGACAGCATTGCGAGAGGTGCTGGATTGGGTAAGCGCACGACGCGGCCCTTTTCAAAGCGGCTTCGTCCAACGTTGGTACGAGCGTTATCTTTTAGTGCGAGATGATGAGGAATAATCCCTTTCCCGAATGACCGGGGGAGGGATTTCCTTGTTTGCAAAGGAGGTATGATGGTTGAGCATACGCCGCTATTTGGTTTATGTCCTGCCCTATTGGAAACAAATATTGGGCACTATTTTTATTGGTATTTTTAAGTTTGCGATCCCACTTGCTCTGCCGCTTCTTATCAAATACGTCATTGATGACCTGTTGCCAAGTCCGCTTCCTCAAGAGGAAAAGCTGAAACAGTTATTTTGGCTGATGCTCGGGGCCTTTTTGTTATTTACTGTCGTTCGCGCTCCTATTGAGTACATCCGGCAATACTATGCACAGTGGGTATCCAGCCGTATCTTGTTTGACATCCGCAATCAATTGTTCTCTCATTTGCAACGACTGTCGATGCGCTACTACAACAATACAAAAACGGGTGAGGTCATCTCTCGGGTTATTAACGACGTGGAATCTACCAAAAGCTTCGTGGAAACGGGATTGATGAATCTCTGGTTGGACCTGATTACGATTACACTGACGATGGGGATCATGCTCTATATGGATGTGGAGCTGACGATTGTCGCGATTATTGTTTTTCCTTTGTACAGTATCTCCGTCAAATTTTTCTACAAGCGCTTGCGTCAATTGACAAAGGATCGTTCTGCAGCTCTGGCGCGTTTACAAGGATATTTGTACGAACGCGTGAACGGCATGTCGCTCATCCGCAGCTTTGCATTAGAAAAGCAGGAGAGCAAGGAATTTGCCAAGGAGAACAATCAGTTTTTGGAGAAGGCGTTGGCACATACGCGGTGGAACGCCCGAACCTTCGCCGTGGTCAATACGGTGACGGATATCGCACCGCTCCTGGTCATTGCCTATGCTGGCTACCAAGTTATTGGCGGGAGCATGAGCGTAGGGACGCTTGTTGCGTTTTATGCATATTTAGAGCGCTTGTACACGCCGCTACGACGTCTGGTCAATTCCAGCACGGTACTGACACAGGCAATTGCCTCGATGGACCGGATGTTCGAGTTTATCGATGAATCGTACGATATCGTTGACAAGCCAAACGCGGGAGAGCTGCCTGTAGACCCTGGAACCAAACGCATTCGCGGAGAAATCCGCTTTGAGAACGTGTCCTTCCGCTATCGGGAGGAAGGCCCTCTCGTCTTGAACAATGTCAATCTGAGCATCTCTTCTGGTGAAACAGTTGCGATTGTCGGGATGTCAGGCGGAGGAAAATCTTCGCTGATCAGCTTGCTGCCGCGTTTTTGGGACGTGACTGAAGGGAAAATTACGATTGATGGCATCGATATCCGTGATGTGAAGCAACAAAATTTGCGTCACCACATCGGGATGGTGCAGCAAGATAATATTTTGTTTAGTGAATCAGCAAAAGTGAATATTTTAATGGGCAATCCTGATGCGGATGACAGTGCTGTGCAAGAAGCTGCGAAGGCGGCAAATGCCCATGACTTTATTAGTGAATTACCGAATGGTTACCATACGGAGCTGGGAGAGCGCGGCGTGAAGCTCTCGGGCGGACAAAAGCAGCGGATCGCGATTGCGCGTGTTTTCCTGCGTGACCCCGGTATTCTGATTCTCGATGAGGCGACGTCTGCACTCGACTTGGAATCAGAGCACACGATTCAGGAGTCTTTGTCCAGATTGGCAAAAGGAAGAACCACGCTCATCGTGGCCCATCGACTTTCGACGATTACCCATGCAGACAAAATCATTGTCATGAAAGAGGGACAAATCGTTGAGGAAGGCACGCATGAGCAATTGCTGGAGAGCAAGGGAGTATACTATGGCCTGTGGAGTGTGCAAGATTTAGGAAGTACGTCCGACCCGCAACTGGGATAAGCAGATGGGATTGGAGGAAATCCGATGGAGATATGGCGCCGTAATTTATATGTGCTCTGCGGATCGTTGTTTTTCGTCATGGTGGCGATGAGCATGATCATGCCTTTTTTACCGCTTTACATTCAGCAGGATTTCGGAATTGAAGACCCTCATCAGGTTACGGCTTGGGCGGGGATTATTTTTGGAGCCAACTTTTTAACGGCGGGCCTCGTCTCGCCTATTTGGGGAAATTTGGCTGATAAGCACGGGCGCAAGATTATGATTTTGCGCTCGGGATTTTTCATGTCCATTACCATGGCACTGACCGGTTTTGCGGGAAGTCTGTGGCAGCTTTTGGCCCTTCGCCTGCTCAATGGACTCGTAGGGGGAATCATTCCTGCCAGTACCGCGTTGGTAGCATCCTCTGTGCCAAAAGAACGAATTGGCTGGGCAACAGGGTTGCTTCAGTCTTTTATTACGGCCGGAACCATTATGGGACCGCTGTTTGGCGGTGTTCTCGCGGAGAAGATTGGCTTTCGGATGATTTTTGTGATTACCGGCAGCGTATTATTACTGGCGACCTTGGTCATTACGTTTACGGTGAAAGAGAATTTTGTTCCACCTGAAAAAAAGGAACGGTCGAGTCTGCGGGAAGATTTTCAGATGATCTTCTCTTCCAAAGAACTCCCGGCGCTCTTTTTTGTAACCGTAATGATCCAGTTTGCGTTGTTTAGCATTATCCCTGTGTTGCCGATTTACATTTCGCAATTGGTTGGATCAGAAGGGGCAAAGGTAGCGTTGTGGGCCGGTATTGTCCAGGCATGCATGGGGGTAGCAAACGTCTTTGCCTCCCCACAGCTGGGGCGTTTAGGAGATCGGTTCGGTTCGCAAAAGGTGCTCTTGTTCTCACTTTTAGCTGCAGCAATCATCTTCATTCCACAAGGTCTGGTACATACGGTATGGCAACTGGTCGCGCTCCGGTTTTTGTTAGGCTTGTCGCTGGGAGGATTGCTTCCATCCGTCAATGCTTTGCTGCGACGAGCAACACCTGTACATATGGTCAGTCGCGTCTACGGCTATAACAACAGCTTTGTCAGTATCGGCAGTATGCTTGGGCCGATGATTGGCGGCTTTTTGGCAGGCTATGTGAGCATTAGCGGAGTCTTTTATATGACGAGTGCGTTCTTGTTTATTAACGCAGGCTGGGTGTACTACAGCTTTTTCCGAAACAAATCTGTACAGCATACTGATTCTGGAATAGAATAAGAGGTAATTTTCGCGAAAAGAGGTGCACCTCCATTGTGATGGCGAGTCGGTGTGAATAACTTCATATTCCATCAGGACGTATAGGCTGGTCCTGAACCGACAGGAGGGTGTGCTTTATGTGGCATCGACGCTTTATTTGCCTCTGGGCGGGTCAGACATTGGCCAACCTTGGGGATGTATTTTATATTGTCGCGTTTATTTCGGTCATGTACGCTGCAACTGGCTCCGTCATGTACACGGCGTTTATACCGGTTGTCATCGTAGCTTCGCAGTCTGTAAGCAGCTTGTTGGCTCCGTTGGTGTTTCAGCGCCTGTCGTTGACGGGCATGCTCGTGCTGTCGCAAGGATTGAAGACGTTACTTTTGGCTGTAGCCTCATTAGCTGTCAGCAGCGGTGTAGGAGAGCAGGGAGAGTGGATCTGGCTGTTGTTCGGATTGGGGTCAGCCATCGCCTTTATGGATGGCTGGGCAAACCCTGCGCGCAACGCTATGGTGCCGAAGTTGGTAGGACGAGAAGACCTCATGCGAGCGAATGGTTTGCTTGCCACCTCGGATCAAACCGTTCATTTTGCTGGCTGGGCCGCAGGGGGATTACTCGTTTCTTGGCTGGGAGCAGGTGTTGTTCTGTGGGGAACGGTTGGTGCCTATGTAGTGGCAACGATCGCGATGGCAGGCATTGCACCGGCAAGTGAAAAGCTGCATGAAAAACAGGCAGCCAGGGCGACGACAAACTGGCTCACTGGCTGGAAAACAATTCGCGATGTCCCTGTACTGCGATTGCTGGTCGCGATGGATGTCGTGATCGGCTTGTCCGGGGGTGTGTGGATCGCTGCGATTATGCTGCCATTTGTCCTCGATGTGCTTGGACAAGGAGAAGAATGGTGGGGCTACATCAATGCCGGTTACATGCTTGGAGCCATTGCGGGTGGGACGCTGCTTTTGATGTATGCGGAGCGAATGCGTCGCCATTTATTTCGCTGGATCGTTTGCAGTACGATTGGCGTCGGATTTTTTACCTTTTGTTTTGGCAGCAGTACGAACGCGCTGGTGGCACTGTTGTTTTCCTTTGCGCTGGGCCCGTTTTTGGAAATGGTGCATGTAAGCAAGCAGACACTTTTGCAGCAAGAGACGGAGGAAGCAGCACTGCCCTATGTCATGTCAGCAAAAGGAACGATTGATTTACTCGTTTTTGGTGCGTCTGCCTTGATGATGGGGGCTATCGCTGAATGGCAGGGAGTCCGGGCTGTCTATTACGTATCTGCTGGATTGTTGCTCATCGCTTTCCTTTTGGCGTTGCGTTTGCAAAAAAAGCAGACGGTGCATTCTAGTGGGGTTTCCGTAAATTAAAGCAAAAGCAGGCTGTCTTATCCGTAGACTTTTCTACTGGTAAGGCAGCCTTTTTTGATGATATGCTTCTTGATCATAAGAAGGTATATGTATTTTTTATCTATTTCCATAAAAAAATTTTATCGTAGTACTTACATCAGCTTCCTCTCTTTAATAAAATCAACAAACGCTTTTAATAGAGAGATTTGCATCGATTCCTTCTGATAGATCATCCACGATTTGCGCAAGATCGGCTCTCCGTGCTTCGTTCGCAATTGAATCCGGTAAAAGTCTTCACTGCCCGTCAACACAATCTGCGGGATGATGGCATAGCCGAATCCGCTCAAGACCATCTCCTTGCACCTCTCCATGTGATCCACTTCCATCGTGATTGAAGGCGGCTTGGAAAATGTCTCCTTCCACCAGTTGTCAAACAAGTTTTCCAGCGAAATATCGGTTTTGTACATGATTCTGGGGAGCCCGGGCAACTCATGCAGCGAAATCTCCCGCTTGGATACGATCCAGATGTTTTCTGTCATGATGAGATGCTTTTCCTCCGGCCAGTTGTAATCTCCGCGGATGAACCCGATATGGACATCCTGCTTGTACACGGAGTTCGTCAGTTCTGAGTTGCGGCTGGATGTTACCTTGAACTCCACGCCTCTCCTGCCCCGGTGCATGATCGTAATCCCGAATTCTTTTTCTAGCTGCTGAATGCGGTAGCTGAGCGAGGGTTGAGAGACATACAAAACCTCCGCTGTTTTGGTCATATTTTGCTGCTCGTAGAGTGTTTTCAAAAGCAGCCAATCCTTCAGCGGAAATATGGATCAAATCGCGAATGGCATCAATGACCTGAACAGCTTGACAGTCGAGATTCAGCGATTTACGGAGCAGACGCGAACGGCTTCCCTTGATATGATGGATGCTTTTCAGGAAGGGAAAGAAGCTGTCTTAGAGGCGTCTGCCAAAATGAATATGGTACAAAATCTGATGAACCAGAGCATGGAGTCCATGACAGAGCTGCATGTCCAATCAGAGCGAATCGGGCAAATCTCCACCATGATTTCGTCAATTTCCAACCAGACGAATCTGTTGTCGTTAAATGCAGCGATTGAAGCAGCGAGAGCGGGGGAAGCGGGCAGGGGATTTGCGGTGGTAGCCGATGAAATTCGCAAGCTGGCTCAGCAGACCGCTGATTCGACGCAAGACATTCAAGGGATCATTGATAACATCCAGTCGCAAATCTACCAGTTCATGAAGCGTTCAGAGGAAGGACATGGAGTGATCGAGGAGGGCGTTCGAATCGTTGGACAGACTGGCAAAACGTTAGGGGAATCCGTGGAGCGGGTACAACAGACCGTTGCCTCGATTGACGATATTAAACAGCGGATGGATGAGCAGGCCAAGCTGTTCAGGCAGATGGTCGATGCCGTTTTGGAAGTAACGGCTCTCTTGGAGGAAACATCGGCTGGCTCAGAGGAAGTACGTGCTGTGGCGGAAACGACGTTGGGCGATATGGACAGGCTGACGCAGTCTGTGACAGAACTGGATAAAATGACCCGACAGTTTGAAGCGTTGGTGAAGCACTTTAAGGTTTGAGTAAGCCAGATTTTCTCACTACAATAAAGAGGAGGGAAGAATAGGAGTCAGGAAGGGTGAGCACATGAACATTCTCGTTTTGCATGGAAGCTCCAGAGATGCGGGGAATACGGAGCAATTGACAAATCTAGCATTGGAAGGCGTGCCGCACACCAGTATCCGTCTGCGAGAGAAAAATATTCGCCCGATTCACGACCAGAGGCATGACGAGGGAGGCTTCGATGCAGTCGCGGATGATTACGATGAAGTGACAGAGGCGGTGCTCGCCCATGATTTTCTGATTTTCTCCACGCCGATTTATTGGTACGGCATGTCCGGTCATATGAAAAACTATGTGGATCGCTGGTCGCAGAGCTTGCGTGACAAGCGTTATTCCTTCAAAGAATCTCTCGGACAAAAGCAGGCATATGTCATTACGACTGGCGGAGACCAGCCCAGAGTAAAGGGACTGCCACTGATTCAGCAGTTTCAGTATGTTTTTTCTTTTGTCGGAATGCCATTTGCGGGCTATATCATCGGGGAAGGCAACAAACCTGGTGATGTATGGTCAGATCAACGGGCAGTAGAGGAAGCGAAGATTTTTAATGAGTGGCTGAAGGCCAAACAATAGCCTGAAAGACCGGAGAGAATTCCGGTCTTTCTTTTCTTTAAAACGAGCTCCTCATTCATCTAATAAAACTGCTTGTAGCCCAGCTACCTATGTGTTAGTAGTTACAGGGTAATGGTCAACAAGTAGGTAGGGCGATTGGACATTTCCAAAAACAGGGTAAAAAGCACTAGATTGAAAATAAAAAAAGGACTTTATGCTTATTTATGGTAATCGAAACAACTACTACCATTAATTTATCTATCAATAATGGTCTATTTTGGTATAAGAGATAGAACATTGGATATATCCACGGAGGGAGGAGTCTACGTGAGTAATCGGGTTTTAACCTATGGAAATATTCAAGTGACACCTTACAAATTCACGCATTTGCAATCACTAAAAGTGGTTAAAAAGATGAACGAACACGCGAAGGTAACGATCACGGGCATTATTCCAGATGAGCTGAGAGACAGCTATGTGAATCTAACAAATGAACAAACGCATATCAAAATAGCTTTGACGGACGAGAAGGGGCAGCCGAAGCCATGGTTTCAAGGCATCGTGACGAATGTAAACATCCAATCTGTCAGGGGCATTTATTACCTAACAGTGAAGGCTGTTTCACATAGCTACTTATTGGATGTCAAACCGAGAAAACGCTCATTCCAAAATCCAGCGATGACTTATGCGGCGCTAGTCAAAATGGTGCTGTCCGCATATGGGAAAGCCGATTTTATTGATTCGGTCACGAACGGCAAGGCGATCAATACGTTTGTGATGCAATATGATGAAACCGACTGGCAGTTTCTCAAGAGGATGGCTTCGCGATTCTATACGGGCTTGGTGCCTGCAACGGCTTTTGATCTACCCAAATTTTATTTCGGTCTGCCTAAAGGGAAGGACAAAGGCAAGCTAGAGGTCGCGCATTATACGGTACAAAAGAGGGTGGGGGAATATCAGAGCGCTGCGGAAAACCGAGTGCCAGGAATTGATGATCAAGATTTTACGGTATATGAAGTGGAAAGCCCGCAGATCCTCGAAGTCGGTGATGAAGTGAGCTTCAAGTCCAAGAAGCTTGTCGTCGGAGAAGCTGTCACTGAAATGAAGGAAGGAATACTGACGCATACCTACAAGCTCTTTCCACATAAGGGACTCTCGCGCAAGAAAATGTATAACAACGCGATCATCGGTGCCTCTATCCAAGGGCGCGTTCTTCAGATTCAAAAAGATAATATCAGAGCCAAACTAGACATGGATGATCAACAGGATGAGAGTACCGCTTACTGGTTCCCTTATTCGACGATCTATACATCCGAGAACAATACAGGTTGGTATGTCATGCCGGAAATAGGCGACCAGATACGAATCTACTTCCCGAGCAAAAAGGAAGAGGACGGTATTGCCATCAGCTCGGTGCTCCGAGATAACCCAGATGCCAAATCTCCGGCTCCCCAAAAGTCCTCCGCTCCAAGTAGCTCAAGACCGAGCGCGGGCGCGGGTCCCGATCGGATGAAAGATCCGGCTGTGAAGACCTTCCGCACGAAATACGGCAAGGAGATCATGCTGGCGCCAGATAAGATCGTGATATCAGCAGGCGGTATGTCTATCACAATCAGCGATGATACCGGAATCGAGATCGTGAGTGATAAAAATGTGAGCATTAGTGCTAGTAAAGAGGCGTATCTGATCGGGCAAACGCTACGCGTCAAAGCTGATAAGATCGAGCTGATTGGAAAAGGAAACACCATTTCATTAAATGAAAAGATCGAGATCAAGGGAACAGAGATAAAAATGAACTAATGGGAGGAACACACGGTCATGATGAAAGAAGAAGCACTCCAGCATCTGCACGACCAGGTGTTTTTGCCTGCTTTGGCAGAACGGGTGGCGGCAGTCCAGCTATTTTTCCATCAACATCAAGCCCAGCTCGTCGATGAGTTTGTGGAGTCGTTTCGACAGATCGCAAGTCGGATCAAAGTCATGCAGGATCGTGAGGAGCTAGCACCTGTTGGATTTATTCATTACTCCATGCTGAGGACATCTATTCTGGAAGGTACTTATACCTACCTCATCGAGGCTTATACAGATCAGTGGTATTGGGAACCTGTCGAATGCTATGCCAGATACGACGCCAATTGGGCTTTTCAAGAGATTTCATCGTTGATTCGTCTTCTAGATGAGCAGCGTAAAAAGTACATCGGTGTTCTACACACAGCGGATGTGGAGCATATGGTATGGAAGCGTTTGGATTGTTTTGGTCAAATGGTGACGGATCTGATCCGGATAGCGATCCAAGAAGCCATAAAACTCCCAGAGTATTCGGAGATAAATAAGGCGAAATGTTTGCGCATCAGAGTCGGGGAGTTTAAAGACTTTAGCGAAGATGTGCATATCGATGATGGTTCCACACGAGATCAAATCAAGGGGGCGGGATGACTTGAGAGATTACTACCAACTCATGGATGACAGTCGAATCGCTCAAAAGGTGAAACCGCTGGGTCTACGAAAGGAAGACAACTTCGCACAGCTCCCGCCTGTCTCGATTTTAGATGTCGCTGAACATAGCTTCAACGAATACACAGACTGGCTGGAAAAGCCTGTGCCTATGATGTCACAACAGATGAAGTCGATTATCGAGAAATACAATCCGAGAATTCAGTGGAAATGTGTCCATTTGATAGACAAGCGATCTGGCTCACAAAACGTGTACTGGGTCATGCAAATACCTACCTTGGATTGTCTTTCACAGGATAGCGAGTTTTATCTAAATGGAACCGTAAAGAGACTTGTGTTAGACCACGAAAAGATCAAGGCGCATCATTTTTTTGCCATTGAAGGAATTTTGGAGCCGTATATCGTGGTGAGTCTCGATGCAGCAGAAAGCTTACTGCGTAGAAGCTATACGGGCTTCGTTTTACAAAAAGTAGAGCAGGCGTAACGGAGGGAGTTATGACCGTTTACTGGGATGAGAAGATCTTGGATGCCTGGAATGACATCCAGAAACGACGTGAAATCAAGGAAGTAGAAGAGAAGATGGCACAAATGTCACCTGAAGAATGGCTGGCAGGAGTGCAGCTTGGTGTCATAGAGTACGAAGGGCAAACGATTTATTGTGAAGAGAAGCTATTTTTCGACGAGCAGGTGGCGATTCATCTCCCAACGTCTATGTGGCTGATTCCTAGAGGGATCGAATCAAAAGGAAATACAACTCACCAGCATGATCAGATGACTTACAAAAATGAAAAAGGCACAGTCATGTTTGGTCTGACACATATGACGCACCTCATACAGATGGACGATGTAGAGCAATTTTTGAGTACAATGACGATTCAGTTGAAAAAAAAGCAAGCGGGCTTGCAAGTCGTACATAACGAAGTGATTGAGCTCAGTGAAGTGAAGGTGGTGAGTAGCGAATTCGTCATACCGCTAAAGAACGGGAAGTATTATCAAATCTTGTTTGTTACTGCACTAGAGGGGAGATTGCTGCTCGGTAGCTTCCATTTCGCAGCTGACGAAGTGATTGTATGGCAGCCATTAGCTAGGGCCTTGATTCGAACGATGCGACTGGTATGAGTTATTGCAACGTTATGTAACGAAAGGGGAGTAGGGAGATGCTTTTGTCTTTGCTTCAACTTCTGGCTCCGAAGGCACACGGTGAGTATTCCTATGTTGTACGTGGGGCAACCGTAAAATGCAGTGAGGGAACAGACACCAGCTTTTTAAATTTGCCGCAATGCCACGGAGTATACGCGCGTGGTAAACCGGTCATGAATATTGCCGATAACGTTGTCGATGCCAATATTGGATGTTTTGGTATTTGCAGGGAAACAGGAACCGTATGTAGACCAATGATAGCTAACAAGTGGACGGATGGAAAGCACGATGTACTGGTAAAAAACGAGCCAGCATTACTCAGTAAGTCGGAGCTGATTTGTACTGTCAAAGGGATTATTACGATTGAAAAGGATGGGCAGGATTGATGTGATTGAAGGAGAGGAGTTTATGCAGGGAACTGATGGAGTCATGACCTACCAGGATATACAAATTGTCTGGTCCTATGGAACGATCCGACTTGATCGGTTGGAATTTGTCCATCAAACTGGCGAACATGCAAAATTACGCTTTACAGGTATTGTTCCCGAAGAAAAAGAAGATGAGATTATACATAGAGCAAGCAGCCACGACGTAATTGAGCTGTGTCAGAAGGTAGGAAAGCAGAAGAAGTCGATATTTATCGGACGACTACATCATGTGGAGATCAAGGTTGTCCGTGATGTCCACTATTTGACGGTGGAAGCTGTATCGCATACCTATGCCATGGATATGGGCGTGAAGATGTGTTCTTTTCAAGACGAGAGCCGATTGTACTCAAGTATTGTAGATGAGCTGGTGTCGAAGTATCCTGGTGGAGATATGATCGATAATGCCTTCAATGATCTCAAGCAGGGCAAATACATCATGCAGTATGAAGAGACGGACTGGATGTTTTTAAAACGAATTGCCTCTCACGTAGGGGCTGTCCTCGTACCAGATGTGAGTGCGAATAAGGTGCGCTTCTGGGTCGGTCTACCAGAGGGAAGAAAGCAGATCAAGCTGAAAGACAGGCCATACGAGGTTAACCAGTCCATCGCACCATACAGAACCTACACGTTTGAACACGACGATGTTTTAGAGCTTGGGGATGAAGTGCTGCGAGAGGGGCAGACCTTCGCTATTACCAAGCGAATAGCAAGCATGGTAGATGGTCTATTCAGGTGGACGTATGTTTGCGCAACTCGCAAAAGTGTGAAACAAAAGAAGATCTATAACAAAGCCATCATCGGTGCCGCTATCGACGGGAAAATCATTCAAATCGGACGAAACCAAGTCAAAATCCATCTTACTATCGATAAAACGCAAGACAAGAGCAAGGCACAGTGGTTCCCGTATGGGGCGGAAGGCAACCAAATCCTATACCTCATGCCGGAGATCGGCTCTAAAGTAAAATTGTATTTCCCAGGTGCCGATGAGGACGATGCGATGGTCATCAACTCCGTCCGTCATGCGCCACAGGGAAGCTTTGTCGAGAAGAACGACAAGCGAATGGTGGACCCGGGAGTCAAATCGTTTGGCATCCCACAAGGAAAAGAATTCACCATGGGAGACACCGAACTGAGGATGACCGCCAAAGAAGGTGCGTTGGAAATCTCGCTGAGTAGCCTCTGGGGTGTGAGTCTGAACAGTACCACGAATGTAAACATTCACGCGTCAGGAGAGCTGAATGTAAATGGTGCCGCTGTCTACATGGTGGGTTCGGCAGGGATGTACCTCGATACAGCTGCGGATACGATCGCATTAGTAGAAGAGAACGACACGAGTAGCGATCAGATTCTTCTGGATGCGGAGAAGAGTCATTCGTTTGCACCAATCTTGAGTCCGTTTGAACAAGATATTAAGAGTCTAGGCTGGCAGGGCGCGGTAGATAAACGACTCGCAGATCACGATACGGCCGAAGCCAAAGGGGAAGGTGAAGTCGTTGAAGAGACCCTGTCGTCGCTATGGAACTTTGCCGTAGATGTTGTCGATGTTGCCTACACGGGAGTACAATTGTTAGCGAGTGATGAGGGGGAGACGGTCACCAACATCAGGGGAACTAAGGTTAAGTCGTTAACCGAGGGGAACAACTTAGCAAAAGAAACAAAACAAAAAGCTACGAGTGCGGCAAACTATGTAGGAGATGTGTTTCAGGGCGAAAAGTCGTTAGGTGAAATCGGTCAAGATCTACAAGCGGCTGGTACAAAAGTCGGTGAGAGCGTCATGCAGGACTACGTTATTCCGGTCGGGGTGAATTGGCTACACCATATAGAAGACAAGTATGGAGGTAAAGAAGCAAAGCTAAAAAGAACACTGGAGGAAAGCTACCAACGAGGTAGGAATAGGGGAAGAGTGGATGTCATAGGTGCTGAGGTAATCGCGAGTGGACTGTCAGGTGGAATGGGTGGAGCCGCTATAAAGACAGTGACTACAGCAGCCAAACTGAAGCCAGATGGACCAAATAGGGATCGTACGCCAGATGGTAACGGCAGAGATGGTAGCAATGGAAGCGACGGAAATGGAACTCCATTATTCGGGCTTTTTGACTCTATTAAAAAAGATATGGAAACGCTGGATGGGAAGTTCAAAACGAAGGCGAAGACTGTTGAAGATGCGTTGAAAGAAATGCAAGAGATGGTTGATAGTTTTTTAGCTGCTATGCAAGGATTTTCCAAGCTGGTTCCCGATACAGGTAGGCCGATGTCATTTTCGTTGGACGGGAATGGTGGTGGCGGGCATAACAATAATCATGGGAATAATAGAAATAATAAGCCAGATAATGAGGGGACGGATAAAGCTAAGGGAACTCATGAGGGTAAGTATTTAACTGATCCTGCGGAAATGAGACCATATATAATACCTCCAGAAGATGGATTTCAAGCTTTTATTGAGAGAAAATATATTGATATAAGAAAAATAGGTTTAGAAGATGTACCAACGGTTGCCAAAAATACAGGATTAACGGAATCTGAAGTTGCCGGGATTAAAAAACATTTGTTTTTGACTATTCATGATCTATCAGTAGATGGTAAACCTTATCAAAAACTATATATGCAAGGAGATCAAGATATTGCTTACGGTTGGCAACAGGCACAAAAAAGAGAACTCAAAAAAGAAGAAAAGGACTGGTTTAGGGAGCTTGCAAATCATGAATTGAAAGAAAGCGATATAATGAAGTTTGGGGTTAGGAACGAGAAGGGAGAAATTATTTCTGGACCATTGCCGTTAAGAGATCAATCTACATGGAACGTTGACAAAAAAAGATTTAATATTGTACCTTCGAAAAATGCACATGATAAAGCGGATGAAACTGACCCGAATCCGCCACCATTCCCAGGATATGATCCTGTGAAAGACGTAAACAAATACTATGCTGATGATCCTGATGACTATTAATTTTGAGGTGACGATAATGAATCTGAAAGTGGCAATAGCAAGAATTAATAATATAAGATGGGACCGAATCGGGTCCAATTCTTCAGAGGTAGAGGCTGACTTAGCATGTGAATTTTTAAGAAGACTAGCTCAGTTTTTTAAGGAGAATTCAATAAAACCAATGCCACCTATTATTGCAAATATAGCCAAACTCTTAGGTGACAATGAAGACGAAGTGACTATTTCAGATTATTGTAACGTGGAATCAATGGGGGCTTCTGGTAAGAATGTTTACGTGTATAAAGTGTTTGAATACTATTTACAATTAGCGAAGTTTGCAGACAAAAATAAAGATGCTATAAAATATTTAAGTGTATATGAACCATTATTGAAAATCTTTGAGAGAGAAGGAATGGTTGTTCTTAAACCACGTGAGTTAAATGTAGAAAAATGTGCACATATTCCGTTAAATAGTTGGTATGATAAATTCGTTGACATGAAGCCATTAGATATTGACAATTTATGATTCTTAGGATCTGTCAAAAATTTAGCTTAAACTTGGTTTACAACCCCAACAACAAGATCGTACAATACAACCAACAAAGCCACGATACGAGCTAGCGGCCCGTGTTGTGGTTTTTTTCGTTCTCTGATAAGATGGCGATGGATGATTAAATAGATCCCACTCAGTTCTGAATGAACCCATCATTCAACCAATTACATACTTAACCCATGTAATTTCTGTATAAAGGTTTCTTCATTTTGGTTATACGCACATGGAGCTTGAATTCAATTCAATATAATAGCATTACATTGAACAGGTTGATTATGGTCAGATACCACCATGATTGACCTGTTTTTATATGCAGATGATTTGTACATCATCCCCGAGCTTGGCTCAAAGGTAAAGCTGTACTTCCCGAGCGCCGAAGAGGACGACGGCATGGTCATGAACTCCGTGCGCCATGCGCCTAAAGGAGCGGATGCTGAGAAGCAGGAGCGGCAAATGCAGGACCCCGGTGTGAAGACGTTTGGGAATCCACAGGGGAAAGAGTTCACGCTCGGGGATAAAGAGCTGATGATGACGGCCAAGGAAGGGATGCTCTACATCTCGATGAACAAGGATGTTGGCGTCAGTCTGAAAAGTACTTCTAAATAACGTTATTCTGTTGCAATGAACAGGTCGATTATGGTCAGATACTACCATGATTGACCTGTTTTTATGTGTAGCCGAATGAAAGTAGATTTTGTAGCTAATGAAAGAGAGCAATTGACTACTGAAGTTCTATTGAAAAGTAATTGTAGGAAACCGAAAGGCTGCGTGTAGAGCTTTCAAGAACCAGGTGGCGAAAGAGAAGTATAAGAACATTCATTGAAGTACTTCATAATCAAGGAAATCCTATCACACCAATAAAAAAAACGGGAGGTTAGACCATGATTCCTAAATTAAATTATAGAGAGATTTTGAACTCATTTGATGAGACATTTCAGGAATATAAATATAGGAACATGAGTAATTTAGAAGCATTGGCCAAGACTTTCGAAGATTTCGAGCTAATAATGAAAAGTGGTGATCTAGAAAAAGCTACAATTTTAGTTAGGTATAGTGAGCTAGTATTAAAGCAACCCTACGTATTTCATAAATCAAAAGACATAATAATAAAGCTTTTAGATGAGGTTGACTACGAAATTCTACGACATATACTATCTGAAAGCGAATATAAAGAGTTAATTAAGCGAAAGAAAGAAGTTTTATATAATCTAAGTAAAAAACAATTAACGAATAATGCAAGAGCGATGTGGTACTATGACGAAATGATTGATGAAGTAAACAACTACTATCATTCTATAACTTTAAAAGACAAAACTCCTGATCAAATAGCAAAAGAGGTATTGGAGAGATTTAAAAGAGATTGTAGAAACACAAAGAGTGAAAAAATCGGAGTCTACACTACATTAGCTGAAAGATTATTAGAGGACGGATTGACGGATACTATTGAACTTAAACATATTGAAATTACCCTTAAAGAAATTAACGTTGATGATGTAGGAGAACAACTGTCTAAAAATGAAAAACAAAAATTGCAATTGAGAATAGAACGGGTATTAGAACGTTTGGCAGATAATTTAAAGCTCAACCTCATAATAAGTACTTGACTCTTTAAATATAGTAGCTGCCGACGATTGCATGGGTATGTCAAAAGTTTGGAGTAAACTTGGTTTACAACTCCAACAGCAAAATCGTACAATACAACAAATCAAACACAAAAAAGCTTAAACTAACTTTCAAAGGCTTATTCCAACTTGAACGATGAGAAGGAATGAGCCTTTTTCTTTTTGCAGCGAGAGGTAACCATATTTTATACCCCATGCCAGAAATATAGGTACAGATGCATGAGAATCGATTTGGTCAGGCTGACTCATTCCCAGGCTATAATTTATTCGATAATGTACTGAAGCATTCAGATAAACCTAATAAGATTTAATAATGAGGTGAGAAAATTGTATCTAAACGAAGTAGTTTCAAGGATAAACCAAATTAAATGGAATGAAGTACGTACTAAAGAAAACGAGGAAAATTCTAAACTAGGTATTGAATATTTGAGGAGACTGGCAGTTTTTTTCAGGGAAGAATCTGTGAGGCCAACACATCCAATGATAGCAAATATAGCAAAAATACTTGGTGATTTTGAGGAAGGAATCAAAATTTCGGATTTTTGCAGTAAAGAAGCATCAGATTTTTTAACTAAAGAAGCGTATTTTGGTAAAGTATTTGAGTATTACATTCAGTTAGCAAGATATGTTGACATTAATCCAACCTATTCCAAGTATCTCAGTGTTTATGAACCACTAATTAGAATTGCAGAAAGGGGTGGGTTTTTCGTTCTTAAACCTCATGAGTTGGATATAATAAATGTATCATACATTCCTTTGGGTAATTGGTATGAAAGATATGTGATAAAAGAACCTATCGATATAAGCAACCTATAAACTAATATTTAGGGAAAGAAAAAACTGGTGGTGGGGCTACACAGTAGGGTCTGTCAAAAGTTTGTGTAAACACGTGTACAAACCCAACAACAAGATCATACAATACAACCAACAAACCCAACACTAAACAACTCAAACACTTGATAAACTATCAAAAGCTCTTTCCAACTTGAACCATGAGTAGGAATGAGCTTTTTTGCATGTCTGGAATGAAAGATTTGGCGGGTAACAGGCCATTCCTTCGTCAGGAATCTAATACGGGTACATGGTTCATATCGTGGGACGGTGGTGGTGATTCTCGGGATGAGCAAAGGCTACGGGAAAAGGGAGACGGTCACCAACATCAGGGGAACTAAGGTTAAGTCGTTAACCGAGGGGAACAACTTAGCAAAAGAAACAAAACAAAAAGCTACGAGTGCGGCAAACTATGTAGGAGATGTGTTTCAGGGCGAAAAGTCGTTAGGTGAAATCGGTCAAGATCTACAAGCGGCTGGTACAAAAGTCGGTGAGAGCGTCATGCAGGACTACGTTATTCCGGTCGGGGTGAATTGGCTACACCATATAGAAGACAAGTATGGAGGTAAAGAAGCAAAGCTAAAAAGAACACTGGAGGAAAGCTACCAACGAGGTAGGAATAGGGGAAGAGTGGATGTCATAGGTGCTGAGGTAATCGCGAGTGGACTGTCAGGTGGAATGGGTGGAGCCGCTATAAAGACAGTGACTACAGCAGCCAAACTGAAGCCAGATGGACCAAATAGGGATCGTACGCCAGAGGGTAACGGCAGAGATGGTAGCAATGGAAGCGACGGAAATGGAACTCCATTATTCGGGCTTTTTGACTCTATTAAAAAAGATATGGAAACGCTGGATGGGAAGTTCAAAACGAAGGCGAAGACTGTTGAAGATGCGTTGAAAGAAATGCAAGAGATGGTTAATAGTTTTTTAGCTGCTATGCAAGGATTTTCCAATCTGGTTCCCGATACAGGTAGGCCGATGTCATTTTCGCTGGACGGGAATGGTGGTGGCGGGCATAACAATAATCATGGGAATCATGGGAATAATAGAAATAAGAAGCCAGATAATGAGGGGACGGATAAAGCTAAGTACGATTATAAAAAGGTTGAAGAGGTAGAGAACAGAATTAGACATGAATCTAAAGAGCATGGGCAGTTTTTTGACAAGGATGGTAATTTAATTGGGGACACAGTTATTGGTACTGAGAAGGCAATAGATGTTAGTGATTATAGGGACAGAGGAAAAGATGCTGTGTTTACTCATAATCATCCTACTAATGGACCGTTTAGTTTGGAAGATATGATGGTAGCTGTAGACTTTGATATGCTAGAGATGAGAGCAATAACTCCCAATGGAAAGACGTTCAGTATGACAAGAGGAATTGACGGATGGAAAGTTGATGGACAGTCAGTTCGAATGGTGTATCGATTAGTACAAGAGGAGTTAAGAGCAGATGTTAATTTCAATAAGCTATATAAAGAGGGACGAATGGATGAAGCATGGGACATGTTTTATGATAAGGTAGCAGAAAGAATTGGTGGGGAATATAAACGAAAATAGGACGGTGATAAATATTGAACAAGAAGTTTCTTTATAGTAAACCTAGTATTATAGGGGTATTGGATTCAGGAAATGATGAATTTAACGATATAGGTTCTTGGCTTTTTGATGATTCACCAGCATTACTCAGAAAAAAATTTAGGGAAGATTCTTTGGATGAATTAGTAATGGAATTAATTGATATTTTCCGAGAAGGAAATCCGAATTATCAGGAACTGGCTGGTTTATTTGGCTTGGTTAAAATAGAAGAGGATGAACAAGAAGGATTAAAAATATGGAACGTAAGGAATATTGAACGGCTAGCAGGTGATTTAAATAAAATTGAAATGCACATTGATGCTCAAAGTTTAATTATTAATAAGCTATATTTATATATAAACGAGTTGTCTAATTTACAAACAATTAAACAGAAATTAAATGATAAGTTTGAAGAGGTATCTTATCAGGATATTAACGGAGGGCTTATATTTAATGAAAAAGAGCTTATTATAGGCATTATAAAAGTACCAGAGGAGAAGTAAAATGGTGAAGCCTTAGCGTGTTCATCAAAAAAATAGTGTAAACTTGATTTACAACTCCAACAACAAGATCGTAAAATACAACCAACATTGCCACGATACGAGCTTGCCGCCCGTGTTGTGGTCTTTTTCGTTCTTTAGTATGAATACAGCGGTTGATGAAATAGACCCCCAACCAGTGCCGAATAAACCCATTGTTCAATAAATAACACATATAGCCCATGTAATACCCGCATAAAGGATTCTTCATTTTTGTTGTACGCACGTGAAGCTTGAATTTTATAACCTATTTAACGTAATAGCATTGCATCGAACAGGTCGATTATGGTCAGATACCACCATGATTGATCTGTTTTTTGTTATCTTCGCTTGCTCACAGCTTTTTTTTAATTTATCGCAACAATTTGGCAGAATAAAACGATGGTTAGTGTGAGGAGCGGTCAAAGAATTTTTCATCGCAACTAAGCGAGTAGAAGTTCCGACTATTAACGGTGTAGAGTTCAAAATCTAGTGACGACCAGTTTACATATATTAGGCGATGGTAACGTTGAATGGCTAGCCACCTTCCCAACTTCATAGCCGCCATGCGGTGGCATAAAACGATGAGAAGGATGGTAATAAAAATGAGTAACTTCTGGTTGATTAAGAATAACCAAGCCACTAATGAGAAAATGGACGCGGTGAGTCAAGAGAGTCAGTTCACGTCACAGCATAAGGGATTTACCAAAGTGCCGCATAAAATCCATCGGGCTTCGGTTTGAGTCCGTATGAGAAGTTAATTCTGATTGACCTAATCGCTTATATGAGCGACAAGAGTCAGTTCTATCCGACCATTGAAATGATGGCTAGAAACATCGGGTGTAGTTCTAAGTCAGTAGAACGTCATATCAAGGAATTGGCAGGCAAGAAGAATCCGGTAACGACGACACATAAAAAACCCCCACTTCAACCGGTAGGTAGGTGGGGGGAGTATTCATTTTCCCTCGAGATGACGCAGGATCGCCATCAAATCCAGCTCGCCCAAGCCTTCTTCCAATGCATGACGATAGGTCGCATTTACGGATTCAGCCAATGGGGTAGAGACGCCTGCTTCATTCGCAAGGCGAAGGTCCTTGGCCATATGCTTCAGGGCAAAGGCAGCCGGATAGTCGTCAGCGAGGATGGATGCCGCTTTTCCGCGAATGAGTGGTGTTCCTACGGCGCTCTCGGAAATGATGTCCAGCATTTGCTCCGTACCAATGCCGAGGGATCGTGCGAATAGTAATGTTTCAGACACACCTTGTACTGTAATGCCGAGCAGCAGGTTGATCGCCAGCTTCGCAGATGTACCCGCTCCGTTTGGTCCCAAATAAAACGCGGCTTTACCCAGCTTGTCCAGCATAGGCTTGGCTACCTCAAAATCAGCCTGCTCTCCGCCTACCATGATGACGAGCTTGCCTTCTTTGGCAGGCCCTACGCTACCGGACACAGGTGCATCGAGAAAGCGCAGTCCAGCTTCCTGGGCTTGGTCCGCGATATAACGGGATGTATCCGGTGAAATCGTGCTCATATCTACTGCAAGCTTGTCTTGAATGGACAGGCTCAAGAGACCGTCTGTGCCAGTATAGATTGCTTTTACTGCATCATCATCGCTTACCATCGTGAACAGTACATCGCATTGTGCTACCAAATCTGACAGAGTGGCTGTCTCCTTCGCACCCAATGCCACCAATGGTGCAGCTTTTCCCGGTGTACGATTCCAGACACGTACGTCGTAGCCTGCAGTCAGCAGGTTGCTAGCCATTGGAATGCCCATGTTTCCCAAACCAATCCAACCGATGATCATCGTCTTGTTCTCCTATCCGCAATTTATGCTTTTATTTGTTGTTGGACAAGTATCTTTAAAGCAGCGTGCTTGGATTCTGTCATCGCAAACAACTCGTCAAATCCAGAAGGAAGCGTCTTGTCAAGAACACGCAAGCCTTCCTCGGTAATGCCACCCTTGGTAGCAACACGTTCGATCAGCTGGTCGAAGCCAAGCTGTTCGTTTTTGAGCAAAAGAGCCGTTCCCAGCATCGTTTCCACCAGCATGCTTCTCGCTGTATCCAGGTCAAGCTCTGGTGTTTTGCGAACGGCTGCCTGCGCGAACGAATCAAGAATCCCTGCGATCAGTCCTGGGGCGCTGCTGGTGAGGATCGTCGCTGTTTCGATCTCGACCTCGGATACTTCCTGTGATTGACTAATGGAGGACAGGAGGGTGAGCAGCTGTTTGCGATCCTCTGTAGTTGTTTTACTGCTGCATGTAAACAAGGATACACCACGCAACTCTTGCGAAGTGACGGTAGGAATTACTTTGCTCACGGCTCCAGCATGAACGGTTTCCAAATCATCGATGCTAACACCTGCTGCTACAGAAACAATATGTACACTTTCAGGGATAGACAACTCACGGAGAACAGGCAGGATATCCAGTGGTTTTGTGCAGAGAAAGACCAGATTTGCCTGGTCGCAAACCTCTTGCGCACTCTCGGCTATGAGAATGCCATGTGATGCTTGCAGAGTTTCAGCCTTTTCTCTTGTTCGATTGAAGACGGTGATATGCTCGGGCTGGATCACACCGCTTTTACAGAGTGATTTCACCAGCATTTGTCCCATACTGCCTAATCCAATGATTCCAATACGCATGTGCAAAACCCCCCGTCTTATTGTAACGTAGCCTCATGAAAAAAGGTACAGCCTCCCAAATGAGAGAGCTGTACCTTTGCAGTTTCGTTAAACGGATTAGTCGTCAGAGCTTCGGAAAATCATGATGTATTTCGCCAACTCCAGAACAGAGATCAGAGCGGCAGCTACGTACGTCAGAGCGGCTGCGCCCAGTACTTTGCTTGCTCCACGTTCCTCTTCATTGCGGATGAAGCCCATTTTGAGCATCAGTTCTTTCGCACGGCTACTTGCGTTAAACTCGACAGGCAGTGTGACCAGCTGGAAGGCAACCGCTCCAGAGAAGAAGATAATCCCGATGAGCAAGAGTCCAGCCATTTTAAAGAAGAAACCAGCCAACAGCAGCAACGGCGCCACACCGGACACCAGGTTGACTACCGGGAAAATCCGATGGCGCGCTACCAGCATCGGGTACGATACCTTGTGCTGAATCGCATGGCCGACCTCGTGACAAGCAACGGACAGAGAGGCAATTGAGTTGCCGAAGTATACAGGATCAGACAGGCGTACGACACGGTCAGTCGGGTCGTAGTGGTCAGTCAATGTACCTGGGATATGTTGAACAGGAACGTTCGTCAAGCCGTTGGCATCGAGCATGCGGCGGGCGGCCTCTGCACCGGTAAGACCGGAGGAGGTAGGAACTTCGGCGAATTTGTTAAAAGTTCCTTTCACACGGAACTGAGCCCAGAGCGACAGTCCGAATGCAATCAGAATCAGGAAATCCATAGGATGGAAAAACATTCCACACTCACTCCTCGTTGTAATCTATGAAAACGAAATGTTGCTAAGCCATACATGTAACCTTACTACTTCATTCTGTCCCATATTCATGTATACGAATAAGTCCTATGACAGTTTCACTATTTTATTGTACAATCTCTGACCATTATTGACAATGTTGCTGCATACCAAAAAAACAGACACATTCCTCGTCAGCATGAGTGGGAATGTGTCTGTTTTGATGCTCACCTGTCGTGATTTTGGGTTTTGTGATGCTCGGTTTTTCGCGGGTTTTGAAAGCCCTTCACTTCGAGCATTTTACTGCTCATTTTTGAATCCAACGTCTTTTCAGGAGCCTGCGGATATGATTGTTCACCTTTGGACACCGGGATATCCTCCTCGAAAACATTATCGCGAACAGGCTTATTATTTCCTCGGACGGATGCGAAAGGACGTGGGAATGGTTTACAGCTGAGAAAAGGCGCGGTTTACAGCCGCAATGGTGTATTGAATGTCCTCTTCTGTATGAGCTGTCGTCACGAACCAAGCTTCATATTTGGATGGTGCTAGGCATACCCCTTCATTCAGCATCAGCTGGAAGAAGCGGGCAAAAATTTCTCCATTCGCTTTTTGAGCTGCATCGTAATCATGAACAGGCTCGTCCGTGAAGTAAACTGCCAATGCCCCTTTTACACGATTGAGCTGGATGGTTACGCCGTGTTTGTTTGCGGCCTCGATGATTCCGTTCGCAAGCATAGCGCCCAGACGTTCGAATTCATCGTACACGCCCGGTTGCTTCAATACTTCCAGGCAGGCAATTCCCGCACGGATGGAAGCAGGATTACCAGCCATTGTTCCTGCTTGATAAGCAGGTCCGAGTGGGGCGACTTGCTCCATGATTTCCCGACGACCGCCATAAGCACCGATCGGCAGGCCGCCACCGATAATTTTGCCCAATGCAGTCAGATCAGGCTCGACTCCGAGTAGGTTTTGTGCTCCGCCATAGCAGAAGCGGAAGGCCGTAATCACTTCATCGTAGACGACAAGTGCGCCTGCTTCGTGCGTGATGCGGTTAACCTCTTCCAAGAAGCCAGGCTCAGGTGCCACGATACCGAAGTTGCCGACAATCGGCTCAACGAGTACGCAAGCTGTTTCGTTACCCCATTTGCTCATAGCATCTGCGAAGGCTTCGATATTATTAAAAGGTACCGTAATGACTTCGCTGGCAATGCTTTGTGGAATACCTGCACTGTCCGGAATTCCCAGGGTAGATGGCCCGGAGCCGGCAGCAACGAGCACCAAATCAGAGTGGCCGTGGTAGCAGCCTGCGAATTTGATGATTTTGACACGACCAGTATAGGCGCGTGCTACACGAATGCAGGTCATGACTGCTTCTGTACCAGAGTTGTTGAATCGAATGCGCTCCATCGAAGGGATTGCTTCGCGGATCATGTTTGCGAAGGTAATTTCCCATGGAGTAGGAGTACCGTACAGGGTGCCGTTGGCAGCTGCTTCGCAAATCGCTTTGGTCACATGTGGATGTGCATGGCCAGTAATGATGGGGCCATATGCTGCTAAATAGTCAATATATCGATTGCCGTCCACGTCCCAGAAATACGCGCCCTGGGCACGTTCCATCGTTACGGGTGCTCCCCCGCCTACAGCCTTGAAAGAGCGGGAAGGGCTGTTCACCCCGCCTAGAATGACGTCGAGTGCTTGCTCGTGCAGTTGCGCGGATCGTTCACGTTTCATGCATATTCCCTCTTTTCTTTTGGAAAAAGTCCTTCATTATCTTACCACAGCTGTTCAACAACTGGATATGAACGGAGAGCTATAGATGAAGGAAAAGAAAAATGATACAATTTTCAAGCAAATCACTCCATGGATAAAGGCGGGGTCATCATGAAACTTGAGTGCATCTCCATGAAAGGAAGCGGCAAAAGCAATGAGGACGCCTATGTGATTCAGCAGGTCAAGCATGTGTATGCGGTTATCGACGGCATTACGTCCCTGATTCCGTATGAGAACGCAGCCGGACAGACAGGCGGAGCTATCGCGGCTGAGCTCGTTAAAAAGCAGCTGGAAGCAATGCCAGAGGATGCAGCTTTGCATGATTATTTGGAGACGATTAACGAAGCCCTTCAGGAGCAGATGCGGCAAAGCGGCATCGATCTTGAGAAAAAGGAAGCGTTGTGGGGTGCGGCCTGTGCAGTCGTCCGTGTAGGAGATGCCCATATCGAGTACGCGCAGTTGGGAGATTGCATGATATTTGCCGTTTATGAGGATGACACTGTACGACCCCTGACGCATACGCAAGTCAGCCATTTGGAACAGGCCGCCTTGACGAAGTGGGAAGACGGAATCAACGAAGGATTGTGTACCCGAACAGAGCTGTATGAACGATGTATGGACATCCTGATCCATAACCGCTATCAGGCGAATGGACCAGGAGGCTACGGCGTGTTGAATGGCGATGTTGCCTGTCGGGATTTTATCGAGTATGGACGCATGAATCGAGTTGGCGTGAATGCATTGGTGCTGGCAACGGATGGACTTTTCATGCCGAGAGCTTTAGGTGGAGCACAGCCGAAGTGGGAAGAGACGGTGCTGCCAATCGTACATAAAGGGCTGCAACGTTATACAGACGAACTTATCACTCTGGAAAACAACGATCCTGAGTGCACTCGCTATATCCGCTTTAAAAAGTCAGACGACAAAACGGGAATGATTCTTTATCTTCATTAACAGTTTGGTGCAGTTTGCCTTTTGCACAATTCGATTGGCTCATATACACTACAAATGGTATTTAAGCGAAGAAAAAAGGACGGTTTTCCATGATTCAAGTAAATCATTTGCAAAAGGATTTCCGCATCCATCAGTCCAGACCGGGCCTTGGTGGTGCTTTTCGTGATTTGTTCAGTCGGGAGTACAAGACGGTAAAAGCAGTGGATGACCTTTCCTTTACAGTAGAGGAAGGGGAAATGTTCGCGCTGATTGGGGAAAATGGTGCCGGAAAATCGACGACGATCAAGATGCTGACTGGTATCTTGACCCCGAGCGACGGCGAAATCGTCATTAACGGCTATGTGCCTTTCAAGCAGCGGGAAGAGTACGTTCGATCCATCGGAGTTGTTTTCGGGCAGCGCTCTCAGCTTTGGTGGGATCTATCTCCGCTTGAGTCATTTCGTCTGTTGAAAAGTGTTTATAAGGTTGATGAGGCAGAAGGAGAAAAGTGGCTGGAGCGCTTGATTGAGGAGCTGGAGATTTCTTCGTTTGTCAGTCAGCCAGTACGCAAGCTGAGTCTCGGTCAGCGGATGCGCTGTGAAGTGGCTGCTTCGTTGATTCATAAGCCACGCCTGCTGTTTCTGGATGAACCGACAGTTGGACTCGATGTACTTGTTAAGCAAAAAATCCGTGAGTTTCTCCGCAATCTGAACGAGACGGAAAATATGACGATCTTGTTGACGACTCACGATGTGTCAGACATCGAAGCACTCTGTAAACGCGTGCTTGTCATGGACAAAGGGAAGCTGATCTTCGATGGCTTGCTGAATGACCTCAAGGAAAAATGGGGCAATGGCACAGAGGTGTCCTTCCAAATGAAAAAGCGCACTTCAGCAGCCGCACTCCGTCAGGCATTGGGAGAGATGCCTTGTGAGATCGAGCAAATCAATGATTTTACCCTCAGTGTAAAAGTAGCGCGGAGTCAGGAAATGCTGCCCTTTGTTTTGTCGACGGTCATGTCATCGTTTGAAGTCAGTGACGTGAAAATCGAGGAGACGAGCACAGAGGATATCGTTCGCAACATTTATTCCTCAGACCAAGAGGTAAGAAGCCATGCGTAAGCTTTATATGGAACTCATCCGCATGAGGTTTTTGACGATGCTTGCCTATCGTGTGAACTATTACAGCGGAATCATTATCTACGCGATCAATATCGGTGCGTACTACTTTTTGTGGGGAGCGATCTACGGAGGGCAGCAGCAGCTGGGCGGGCTTACGGTGGAACAGATGACTTCCTACGTTGCGATTGCATGGATGTCGCGGGCGTTTTATTTTAACAACATCGATACAGAAATAGCCCAGGACGTCCGAGAAGGCAAGGTCGCGATCGAAATGATACGCCCTTATAATTACTTGTCCGTGAAAACGGCGCAGGCGTTTGGGGAAGGGATCTTTCGCTTTCTCTTTTTTGCGGGTCCAGGGATCTTCCTTATCAGCTTGATCATTCCGTTCAGCTTTCCGGCGACAGCGACTGGATGGGGGCTGTATTTGATCAGCTTAATGTGTGCGTTTTTGATCAATACACAAATCAATCTGGTGACAGGCTTGCTCACTTTCTTCCTGTTCCGAAACGATGGCATGATGCGAGCCAAGCGGGTCGTGGTGGATCTGTTGTCTGGTCTCGTGCTGCCGATCAGCTTTTTCCCGGGCTGGGCGCAAACGGTAATGGGTTACCTTCCATTTCAGGCGGTCAACTACTATCCGAGCCTGATCTTCACAGGTGCGATTACAACGGAACGTTCCTGGGAATTGATCGGTTTTCAGGTCATCTGGATGTTTGTCATACTGGTTCCCATCTTGGTGATGTGGCGTCTTGCCCGCAACAAGCTGGTTGTGCAAGGAGGGTAGAGCATGCAAAACATGAGACATATTTTCAGTATTTTTGCCGACTACCTGAGCCAGTACTTCAAGACGAGACTAGCCTATCGCACAGATTTTATCGGGGATTTTGTGTCCAATCTGGTTTCTGAGTTGATCAATCTCATCTTTATTATTGTCGTGTTCACGCATGTTCCGCTTATGGGGGATTGGACGCGTGATGAGATTATCTTTATCTATGGTTTCTTCTTGGTTCCATACGCGTTGTTCTCGATGTTCTTCGGGTTTTGGGACTTCAACGAACGGTATATCATCCGGGGCGAGATGGATCGCATCCTGACGAGACCGATTCACAATCTGGCGCAGGTGTGCCTCGAGTCGATTGCGCCAGACCGTATTTTTGGAGTCATAACCGGGATTATCATCATGGGGTATGCTGCCATTCAACTCGATTTGTCGTTTTACTGGTACGACGTGTTCATCTTTATCGGGCTCTCGATCAGCGGGGCATTGATTTACGGTGGCGTGTATACCGCGATTGCTGCGGTTAGCTTCTTTTCCGACTCACGTACAGGGATTGCCCCGATGATTTACAACATCCAGCAATATGGGCGCTATCCGGTAGACGTTTACAACAAGGCTATTCGCTTTGTGCTCACCTACGTGCTGCCGTTTGCCTTCGTGGGTGTTTATCCGGCGGCATACTTTTTGCGCAAGGAAGTCTGGTACACATATGCGGCAATGACACCGGTAGTGGCTGTCATTTTCTTCGGTATCGGGCTTCTCGTTTGGAACTGGGGTGTCACGAAGTATCGAGGAGCGGGTTCTTGATGATTTATAATCTGAAGTCGTTGTGGTAATATTAAAAGCATAATGTAAAAAAAAACGTCCCGGCGGCAACCGGAACGGTCGGTACAATAGGCGCTTCCCGCAAAGGGGTGCGGCTCAGATCTGGGTGTGAAATAGACCGCTGAGGTGTCAACTCAAGGGCGGTCTATTTCTTTTTGGTCAAGGTAACTACCAAGCCGATTATTGTTATACCAACTAAACAAATCGGAAAAATAAACAAAAAGTGTCGCTTTGGCAGTTTCCTCTATTGTCAAATCAAAAAACAGCAGTATAATATGCTGTATACAACTACACATTCCTTCGGGGCAGGGTGAAATTCCCGACCGGCGGTGATCATGCTTTGTGCATGTTAAGCCCGCGAGCCTCCCGAGCTGCAAGTAGCGACGGAGTGCAGGATCTGGTGTGATTCCAGAGCCGACAGTACAGTCTGGATGGGAGAAGGATGACGACAGTACGTTTATCACACGTGCTTGTTTGCCTGTGCAAACGGGATAAGAACGTTGAGGCCAGTCCTCTTGTTTCTTGTACCTTTTATTTGCGCATGGTTTTGTCATACGCTTGCAAATGCCCTGTGGAACTTATAGCCACAGGGTTTTTCTGTTTGTGTAACAAGACGTGTGAGCTTACAACGACTGTTGCCATTCCTCAAGAAGGAGTAGAAAAATGAGGAGATGGTAAACATGAAAGAAACAGCGCTGCATTCTTCGCGCACACGTGCAACCCAAAAGCTGGTGACGATTCCCATGCTGGCGGCCGTTGCATTTATTCTGCAGTATCTCGAGGTTCCTGTTCCGCTGATGCCAAGCTTTTTGAAGCTCGATTTCAGCACACTCCCGGCATTGATCGGGGGACTCATGTACGGACCTGTAGCCGGCGTTATTATCGAGGTACTGAAAAATACACTGCACATGCTATTCAAAAATACAGACGGTCTGTTGATCGGTGAGCTCGCAAACGTTGTAGCGGGATCAAGCTTTATTTTTGCGGCTGTCTACATGCAGCGTCTCGGCCAAGGCAAAAAAGGCTTCCTGACGGGTCTTGCTCTGGGAACGCTGTTGATGACGATTGTCATGGCTGTCGCAAATGCGTATGTGCTGTTGCCTGCGTACGCTGTGCTTTATCAAATGCCGATTGAACAGCTTTTGACCATGTTCAATGCGACAAGTATCTGGTCATTGGTTCTGTACGGAATCGTACCATTCAATCTCTTCAAAGGTGTTATGATTTCAGTGGTTGCCTATCCGATCTACGTGAAGCTCGGCTCCAGAATCGCTGCCCGTATCAACAATTGACAACCACGATGTGACTCGCTAATATGTTTAGTTAATAGATAGTCACAAAAGGCTATGAAAGGACCCGCAGCTATTCCCTCGTAACAGAGAGTCGGCCCTAGTCTGGAAGGCTGATACGTAAAGGATAACTGCACCCCATCCTGAAGCCGCTGGTGAAGAGCTGAGCCGGATGCCCACCGTTATCGGGTTGTCGAGAGGACTATGGCGTATGCTGTAGTCAATCAGGGTGGTACCGCGGAAGTTGATCCTCCGTCCCTTTTAGGGATGGGGGATTTTTTGCATTTTACGTAAGAATAAAAAGGAGCGTAGACGGATGAAAGAGGACAAAGCGTTTGTAAAAGAAATTACACCGCAATCGGAGGATTTTTCGCGTTGGTACATCGATGCCATTAAAAAGGCGGATTTGATGGACTACACACCGGTACGCGGCTGCATCGTGTTCAAGCCGGATGGCTTCGAGCTATGGGAGCGAATTCAAGAGGCGATGAATAAGCGCTTCAAGGAGACAGGGCATCGCAATGCCTATTTCCCGATGCTGATCCCCGAGTCCTTCTTTCAAAAAGAAAAAGAGCATATCGAGGGCTTCAATCCAGAGCTGCCTTGGGTAACAGAGGCTGGGGGCGAGCCGCTAGAGGAAAAGCTGGCGCTACGTCCAACCTCTGAGACGATCATCGGTCATATGTACAGCCAGTGGATTCAGAGCTACCGCGACCTGCCTGTATTAATCAACCAATGGGCAAACGTTTTTCGTTGGGAAAAGCGGACAATGCCGTTCTTGCGTACATCGGAGTTTCTCTGGCAGGAAGGCCACACGGCACATGCGACAGAGGAGGAAGCTCGTCAGGAAACGATGCAAATGCTGGAGATTTACCGAGAGGTCGTCGAGCAGGAGCTGGCGATTCCGGTTTGGAAGGGACAAAAAACACCAAGTGAACGCTTTGCTGGTGCTGTCGACACGTATTCCATTGAAGCGATGATGAAGGATGGCAAAGCAGTGCAAGCGGGCACCTCGCACTATTTGGGCGATAAATTCGCGCGCGGCTTTGAAATCAAGTTTTTGGATCGTGACAATCAGTTCAAGTACGTTCACACCACATCATGGGGAACCTCTACGCGGCTGATTGGTTCGATGATCATGGTGCATGGCGATGACCGCGGTCTCGTGTTGCCGCCTCGCATGGCTCCGACACAGGTTATTATGATCCCAGTCGGTCCGATGAAGCTGCGCGAAAAGGTGATGGAGGCGTTTGATCCACTCTTTGACGAGATCAAGACCGCAGGCGTGCGTGTCCGTGCCGATCTTCGCGAAGAAACACCAGGCTGGAAGTTCAATGAGTGGGAAATGCGCGGAGTTCCTCTGCGTCTGGAGCTCGGCCCGCGTGACGTGGAAAATGGTCAAGTAATTCTGGCTCGTCGTGATACGGGGGAGAAGGTGACGGTTTCACTTGAAGGTATCGCGCAGACAGTTGTTCAACTGTTGGAAGAGATTCAGCAAAATATGTTCCAAAAAGCACTCGCCTTCCGTGATGAGAACTCACATTTGGGGATCGATACACTGGAGCAGCTATCCGCTCATATTGCAAAAAACGAGAGCGAAAACAAGACGAGCGGATGGGTGTTAGCTGGCTGGTGTGGGGATGATGCTTGTGAATCGAAGATCAAAGAGGAAACAAAGTTCACCTCTCGCAATATCCCGTTTGAGCCTCCTATACAAAAGAAAGCCTGCATTTGCTGCGGCAAAGAGTCACAGCATAGTGTCTGGTTCGGAAGGGCGTATTAATCAAACAAAGGGTGTGTCCACGCTTCGGCGGCAGGGCACACCCTTTTTTCATCTAGCGTCCGAGTATCCAATCGGTAAAAGCTCGCACATCCGTAAAGTGGTAGTCAGGCTCGGGATCGAATTTTCCAGACTTTTGTGTAACCAAAAGCCAATCCACACCGACGGTTCGCAAACCAGCGGCTCGACCAGCCAATACGTCAGCATCACTATCGCCTACGAAAATGGTTTCCGCAGGCGTTGCGCCTAGCTGGTTCATAGCGGTAAAAATACCTTCTGGATGAGGCTTTGGATGTGTGACCTCATCCCCTGTGATCACGACGGAAAAATACGAATCCAATCCCCATTCTCGAAGGGAGATGTCAGCGCTTTTTCGTCCTTTTCCTGTTACGATTCCCATTTGGATACCTGCTGCGTGAAGTTCATCGAGCATGCTTCGGATATTTTCAGGGTTTTGTACGCGGGAGTGTTCATCTGTGTATACACGATAAAAATGAGCGAGGGCGTTGTCATGCGCATGTGAGGGAAGCTTGTTTTGCAAAATGCCTGTCTCTGTGGGGCCAAAGAGAGCTACAATCTGCTCGTCGGTATAATGCTCTTGTAAAAACTGCTGAAAGGTAGAGCGAAAAGCAGTGAAGATCAAGGGGAGGGTATCGGCAACTGTGCCGTCGAAATCAAACAAGATCGTCCGCATTGGAGTCCTCCTTTGATTAGAAAATGAAAGAAAACCATCGCATCTGATGGTTTTCTTGGTGACTTACTCATCCGAATCATCAAAAGGATCATCAGCATCATCTGTTGGGTCAGCTGGAGTCAATGGGAACAGGATGTCGAAAAACTTGAATTTTCGACGGCCAGATTCCTTTTTGAACCCTTTGTACTTTTGCAACAGCTCAGAGATGTCTTCCACAAATTGATTGCGTTCATCTTGACTCAAATAAAATTCAGTCAAATTATAAGCGAACGTATTTTTGTATTCTTTCCGAACATCTTGGTCGCTTGCGACGAAGCGATTGAGAGTCCTCATGAGGTCCTTTTCCGTTGTACGAAACGGCGTAAACATGACATCACTTAATTGTTGAGCGTTTTCTTCAATCATCAATTGAAGCTTGACCTGAATGACCTTGGCAACAGGCTCATAATATTTCTCCACAATGGAGCCTTTTACCCGGGTATCCACTTGCTCGAGCAGCCCAACACGCACGAGCTCCTTCACATGGTAATGTAGCCGTGCTGCATTTTCGCCTAGTTCTGTAGCGATTTGTTTGGCCGTTCTGGGCTCCAAATCTTCAAAGAGTTCCAAAATCTTAACACGTTCCGCTATAGCAAGCGATTTCAACGCTTCTGGATCTGTTACTTCAAAAAACTCTTTCATGTTAATTCACCATCCAACTGACTAGGCCAAATTTTATTTTTTTTAATTCTATCCTTTTCTGCATCAAAGCGCAACTTGTATGCGGATGAAGTGACTACTAGATTGTGGTAAAATGGGACCAGCGAAAACAGGATATTATCGAGAGGAGGGAAAAGTTTGACGGCAGTAGGACAAGCTGCACCTGCATTTACGTTGCAGGCGAGCGACAATCAGACCATCTCACTTTCCCAATTTCATGGACAAAATGTCGTGCTTTATTTTTATCCGAAGGACCAAACGCCGACATGCACCACAGAAGCATGCGACTTTCGTGACTTCCATTCAGGCTTTGCTGAATCGAATACAGTCGTTCTTGGAATCAGTCCGGATTCTGTGAAATCGCATGACAAATTTATCGCGAAGCATGAATTGCCTTTTCCACTTCTGGCAGATCCGGATCACCAAGTGGCAGAGGCTTATGGTGTGTGGGTGTTGAAAAAAATGTACGGACGAGAGTACATGGGCATTGAACGCACGACGTTCGTCATCGACAAAGAGGGTAACATCGCAAAAATATGGCCAAAAGTAAAGGTCAAAGGACATGTGCAGGAAGTGCTTCAATTTATTAAGGAAGAGCTTCAATCCTAACGTTTATTTCGCAATGGGCGAATGGAGGAACATACAAATGAGTGTATCTACGGAATATGTCGTGCAAAGCTTTTGCCAATTGGCGAACATCCCAAGTCCATCTGGCAATACGGAAAAAGTAATGGCCTGGGTTGCACAAGAATTAGAAAAGCTTGGCGTTTCCTTTAAACGAACAAACAAAGGGGCAATCGTTGCAACAGTAGCGGGGGCCAATAACGAAAAGGCAAGACTCTTGACAGCTCACGTCGATACGCTGGGCGCGATGGTAAAAGAGATTAAGAGCAACGGGCGCTTAAAGCTGACCTTGATCGGCGGCTTTGCATTCAATGCGATTGAAGGGGAGCACTGCGTTGTAGAGACTGGCAGCGGTCGTCTTGTAACCGGTACCATTTTGTCCACTAAAGCTTCCGTGCATGTATACAGCTCAGAAGCGGGAAAAGCTGAGCGCAATGATGCGAACATGGAAGTCCGATTAGATGAAAAGGTCACAACCAAAGAGCAAGTACTGGAACTGGGGATTTCCGTCGGAGATTTTGTCTCTTTTGATCCACGGGTGACTGTAACGGATAGCGGCTTTATCAAGTCCCGTCATATCGACGACAAAGCAAGCGTAGCTGTGCTGCTGGGGGTTCTGAAGGAACTGAGTGAATCCGGCTTGAAGCTGCCTTACACCACACACTTTTTTATCAGCAATAATGAAGAGATCGGCTACGGCGGCAACTCCAGCATCCCTGACAACGTGGTGGAGTACCTGGCTGTCGACATGGGAGCGATTGGGGACGGACAGACGACAGATGAGTATTGTGTGTCCATATGTGCGAAGGATTCCACAGGACCTTACCATTACGGATTGCGCAGTCATCTGACCAAGCTCGCACAAGCGAACGGTCTGAACTACCAAGTGGACATTTATCCCTACTATGGTTCTGACGCAAGTGCTGCGCTGAGAGCCGGATATGACGTTGTCCATGGCTTGATCGGACCGGGCGTAGATGCTTCGCACTCCCATGAACGTACACATAAAGAAGCGCTCGACAACACGGCAAAGCTTGTTATGGCCTACCTTCAATCAGAAGAAATGCAAGCATAGGAGGACCAGATGAGCAATATGTATCAATGGGCTGACTACTATGATCTCACTCAGCGCGGTGTTGTGGGTGATGTTGAGTTCTATCTGGAACAAGCCAAGCTGGCAGGGGGAAAAGTGTTGGATCTTGCTTGCGGCACCGGAAGAATCAGCATTCCAATGGCGCAGGCTGGCATCGACGTTACTGGAATTGACCTATCCCGGGATATGCTGGCAAGGGCTCAGGTAAAAGCAGAGGAACAAGGTGTAACATCCGGCTTGAAGCTATTGCAGGGGGATATGCGCGCCTTTGATCTGCAGGAGTCATTTTCCCTGATTATGATTCCTTTTCGGTCGTTTTTGCACCTGTTGCATGTCCAAGAGCAAATGAAGGCATTGACGTGCATTCGCAAGCATCTGGCTCCAGGCGGGAAATTCATCATGAACGTGTTTGTGCCCAAGATTCATCATTTTTACGAGGAAAATGAAAAAATGTCCTTGCGTGGCACCTATCCACTCCCGTCGGGGGAAGAGGTTGCGATGTGGGATTACACCCGTTATGACCATTTTCAGCAACTGTCCGAAGTGACACGCATATACGAGCGTACGGATGCACAGGGAGTTGTGACGGAACGGGTGAAAGGCCGATTTACTCTCCGCTACATTTTCCCCGCGGAGCTCCATCATCTGCTTCGCTTAAACGGCTTGAAGGTTACACAACGATACGGTTCTTTTGCAAAGGCACCATTTGATGCAAATAGCTCAGAATTGATTCTGGTCACCGAAGCTTTGTGAACGGAACCTGTGGAGGGGATACGGAATGAAGATTTATACAAAGTCGGGGGATAAAGGTGAGACGTCACTGGTTGCAGGTGTCCGCGTGCCTAAGTTTGCGGACCGTGTAGAGGCATACGGTACATGCGATGAAGCCAACTCGCAGATTGGATTGGCCCTGTCCCTGTTACCTGCAACAGAAGAGTGGAAGGAATTGCAGGATGTCTTCCATGTCATTCAGACAAAGCTGTTCCATGTAGGAGCTGAGCTGGCGACGCCAGAAGGCAAAAAGGTAGGTTGGCCAATTGCAGAAGAGGATGTTACTTTTCTCGAAGAGCAAATTGACATGCTAGATGCGAAATTGCCGCCGCTCACCAATTTTATTTTGCCCGGCGGACATCCGGCAGCGGCTGCCTTCCATGTTTCGCGTACGGTCGTCAGACGTGCAGAGCGCAAAGCAGTTCATGTGGCACAGCAGGAGCAGGTAAACCCGTCCGTGGTCAAATACCTCAACCGATTGTCCGATTATCTGTTCGTTGTGGCTCGTCATATTAATAAAGAAACAGGTGCAGTTGAGAAAACGCTACACGAATAGGCAAAAGCCCCCTGACATCAAGCAGGGGGCTTCCCTATTTTATTTGGTACGCAGGTAAGTGGTGATTCCCGGGAGAAAATCGATTTTCTCAGTGTGAAAAGTCTCGTAGAGAAGCTTTCCGTCCTTACATGCGTTTCCTTCCAGCAGCATGGTGAGCTGCGTATTGGTAATCGGAAAAAATGGGAATCTCTCCATCATATTTACCACAGGCTTCATGAAAGCAAGGGGAATGTGAATTTTATTGACCTTCTGCTTTCCGATGGCCTCGCCAATCGTATCTAGGATTTGTCCGTAGGAGAGTGGTTCTGGTCCGCCTGTTTCGTAAGTTTGATTGGTCGATTCGGGTCTGCTCAAGGCTTGGACGAATACATCGGCCACCGTCTTGCGAGCGACTGGCTGCAAAGGGTAGGAGCCATCGCCAATGACCGGTGTGACAGGTAAACGAACCAGATCAGCGAGCATGTTCACGAATTCATCCCCAGGACCAAAAATGACAGATGGACGGAAAATGACGTAGGGAATACCACTTGCTTGCACAAGCTGCTCCGCTTCGTATTTGGTTCGGTGATAGGCGCTCGAGGCGTTTTCGCGTGCACCAAGAGCACTCATATGGACAAAGCGCTTGATTCCAGCTTGCTTGGCAGCCTCTAGTACATTTTTTGTACCTTCGACATGGATGCGAGAAAAGCTAATGCCTTTCCCCGGTTGTTCGCGAATAATTCCGACGAGGTGGATGACAGCATCGCAGCCTTGCATCGCCCTCATCAATGATTCTTTATCAAATAGATCGCCAGTCGCTTCCGTTATAAGCGCATGGGCGGTTTCGTTGTAGGGAAGCTTACCTGTTGAACCAGCTCTGGTGAGGCAAACCGTCTTATATCCTTCTGCCTGCAAGCGCTCGAGTATACCCCGTCCAACAAAACCTGTGGCACCAGTCAGGAATACTTTCATGGAAAACCTCCTCCCGTTAAATACTTCCAGACTCATTGTACAACAGTTGCAGTCTGTGGTGCTATCGATCGCTGTGTTGACTAAGGCGGTATAATGTAGGGAAAAGGGGGATATATTTTATGGCACAACGCAAAGTACCTGTGGCCGACATTTTGGATAATTTGCAGCAGCTTTATCCGGATGCGCACTGTGAATTGAATTATACAACCCCGTTTGAACTTCTCATTGCGACCATTCTTTCTGCCCAATGTACAGATAAACGGGTAAATGAGATTACGGCACCCATGTTCCAGCAGCTAAACCAGCCGGAGCATTACCTTCATTTGACACAGGAAGAAATGGAAGAGCATATAAAAGGGCTCGGGTTGTATAAGAATAAGAGTAAAAACATTTTAGAGACCTGTAGAATCTTGTACGAAAAATACAATAGCGAAGTTCCGCAAACGCATGCCGAGCTCGAAGCATTGCCGGGTGTAGGGAGAAAGACTGCAAATGTCGTTTTGTCCAATGCATTCGGGATTCCTGCGATCGCGGTGGATACGCATGTATTCCGCGTAGGAAACCGGTTAGGCCTTGCGAATAGCGACAATGTGGACGAAGTGGAACGTCAGCTCATGAAGCGCATTCCGAAAGAGAAGTGGACGGATGCGCATCATTGGTTAATCTGGCACGGCAGACGTGTATGCTCGTCGCGCAATCCACAGTGCGGCAGCTGTACACTTCAATCCATGTGTAAGTTTGCACAGGCGGAAGCCAAAAAAGCCAAAAAGCCTGCAACCAAAAAGCCAGCAAAAGCTCAGTAAAAAACTTGATTTTCCACTTCTTTCTGTCCAAATCGGTTGAATGGATATTGACAGTTTTCGCCGACTAGACGTACACTTATTTATAGTAATTCTAATCAATGACATTAGAGAAGCTTGTTCTTTTGTCTTGCGAAAGACTGTGGGGTGTAACAAGATGGTACAACGTGTGGAGAAAGCTGTTGAAATCCTGAAGAATACCGGGGTTCGCATGACACCTCAGCGCCATGCAATTTTGACCTATTTGCTGGAAACGATGACCCACCCGACGGCTGACGAAATATATAAAGCCCTTGAAGGCAAATTCCCGAATATGAGCGTTGCAACGATTTACAACAATCTACGAGTCTTTAAAGATGCTGGATTGGTTACAGAGCTCACTTACGGGGATGCGTCCAGCCGATTCGATGCCAATGTGGAAGAAGATCATTATCACGCGATCTGTTCCTCCTGTGGTGCAATCAGGGATTTCCACTTTCCGTATTTGCGGGATGCAGAAGTAGCTGCTTCCAAAGACATCGGCTTCAAAGTAACCGGACATCGTATGGAAGTTTATGGCGTTTGTGATTCCTGTCAAAAGAATCCCCACTAAGAATGTATTTGATGGATGAGCACCTCCTGCTTAAATCGGATAATCCCGGTGATGCAGGGGGTGTTTGTTTTTGGAGGACATAACCCTTTCTGTCGATATCTGTAACCTTTTGGCTTCTCGTACGTCTTCTTCTTGGTAGGAAGTTTGACCGTGAATTACCAGAATACAAAAGGTTGTGAATGGATTGAACGAACGCTATGATCGAAATAATGAGTCAAATCATACAGCCCAAGTCAGAAGACAGGCTTATGTACCGGGAAGCAGGTGGAGATTATGAGCAGGGAGTCGGGGAGAGCTCTGCGACCAAGACGAAGAAAACGACGGGTTTTTCGCAGGCTGTTTTTGTTAAGCTTTCTCTTGTTAGCCATCTTCGGCAGCATTTACTGGTTTTTTGTGCTCCGTGCTTCAACTGAGCATGTGCAGCCGTATGATGGAGTTAAAAATGTGATTGTATACGAAGGCTCACGGAAAGAGTCCACGTATTTATTGGAATCAGAGCAAATATTGCTGCCCTTTGATTTCATTAAAGAAAACATTGATCCTGCGATTTTTTGGGATGAACCTACACGTTCCGTTATCGTCACGACGAAGGATAAGGTGCTTCGGATGGAGAGCGGAGAAATTGTCGCTTATCTGAACAAAAAACCTGTGGATTTACGCGTTCCAGTGAAAGAGGTCGACGGCACACGCTATGTCCCGTTGGATCCTTTGGAAAAGCTGTATCCTTATTCTTTTGAGCGAAAAGCAGATACGGGTGTCCTGGTCGTCGAAAAAGAGGGCTACGAAATCCAGCAAGCGAAAGTAATTGCTGCAGAGGAAAAACAAGCAGTCCGTACCGGTGCTTCCCATCGAACCCCGATCGTGGCAGAGCTGTCTGCGGGTGAAGTTGTCGACGTTCTTGGCAAGAAGGAAAGCTGGTATCGCGTTTTGACGGCCTCAGGAGTAGGCGGATTTATTTCAGAGAAAAGTATTGAAATGACGGATGTGCGCAAAGTTCATCTGGAGCACACGACCGCTACCGGACAACAACAAGCTGCTTGGAAGCCTGAGGGAAAGATCAACCTCGTATGGGAGCACGTCGTCAGTAAAAATCCGGATGTTTCAAAAATTGGTGCATTACCAGGGGTAAATGTAGTTTCTCCTACTTGGTTTGAAATGAAGGATGCAGAAGGAAATCTGTTGAACAGAGCTGATCCTGCGTACGTCAAATGGGCCCATAAGAGGGGCTACAAGGTTTGGGGTCTAGTTACAAATGGCTTTAATCCAGATTGGACCAAGTCTGTTCTCAGTAGCTATGACAAGCGAGATAAGTTAATTGCCCAACTCCTGTACTACGCCCATCTTTATGATCTCGATGGCATCAACATCGATTTTGAGAACGTATATTTAGAAGAAAAAGAGGAGCTCGTACAGTTTGTTCGGGAGCTGACGCCGTATCTCCATCAGCAAGGACTAACTGTTTCCATCGATGTGACGATCAAGTCAAACGCTAAGCAATGGTCCATGTTCCTGGATCGGAAAGCTTTGGCCGAAGTCGTCGATTATGTTGCGGTGATGACGTATGATGAGCATTGGGCAGCGAGTCCAAAAGCTGGTTCTGTCGCATCATTGCCGTGGGTGGAGCGAGGCTTGCAAGGAGTTTTGGAAGAAGTCCCTAATGAAAAGCTGCTGTTAGGTGTACCTTTCTACACACGCTTGTGGACAGAAGCCAAGCAGGCTGATGGCACTGTGAAGGTGAGCTCCAAAGCTTATTCCATGACGAAAGCGCAGGAGTGGATCAACGAACGCAAGCTGACGCCAGTTCTGGATGAAGCTTCAGGTCAACATTACGTGGAGTACAAAGACCCGAAAGATGGCAACGTCTATAAAATGTGGATAGAAGATGTAACTTCTATGAAGAAGCGCATGGAGATCGTCAATAAGTACGACTTGGCGGGCGCAGCTTCTTGGCGCCGAGGCTTTGAGGTGCCGGAGATCTGGCAAGCAATTGACGAGACTCTGAAATAATAGACAGACAGCTTTCACAAAAGAAAGCCACCTGCACCCGAATGCTCGGGAATTAGCAGGTGGCTTTTTACGTATAGATGAAAAGAATCATATTATGTCTGGTTTTGCTGAGGATGTCCGTCTTCTAGGAGTAAAGGTTGTCCACAAAACATACAGGCGTCTTCTTTTCCCAACATTTTCGTGACTTTTTGGCATGAAGGGCATTGCACCTGTGGAGCTGAAGTGGAGACCATACCGGAAATCATAAACAAGACTGTACTGCCCATTGTCAGAATGAACCCGATGATCAAAAGCAGCGTCATAAAAATGTAAGAGCCTTTTAAGAGGCTTCCAAGTAAAGGAATAAAGTCCAAATAACCTGCAAAAAATGCGTACCCTGTATACATCAGCAAAATGCCGATTACCATGCTCCAGTTGCCCCATGTGCGCATGCGTTTGATCTTGCTCAGGCGTTCTGTATTTTTCATGATCATTCCTCCTACCCTATAGTATAGCATACAAAGGATTTGTCTGTTGACAAGCAGGAAACGAACAAGACTTGTAGAATCCATAAGTTCAACCCAGGGGGCAGGGAGGAACAAGGCATGACTTTAAGGCAAACGTATC
>NZ_LR134338.1:4895000-5097500 GCF_900637055.1 Brevibacillus brevis | reverse complement strand
AAATTGGAAAGCTGATGCAGCAAACCATGTTTTACATTGGACTTGCGTCGCTACTGCAAGTATGGATTGGACACCGCTATCCGATGATAGAAGGACCGGCTGGATTATGGTGGGGGATCTTTATCATTTTGGCTCAACTCGGAACGAGCATGGGTCTCCATCCACAAGAAATCGGCCAATCCTTTCAAGTGGGTATGATATTAGCAGGTCTACTCTTTTTCATTTTTGGCTTATTAGGCTGGATTGGCAAATTACAGAAGTGGTTTACGCCGCTGGTTTCAGGTACGTATATGATTTTGCTTGCTGTTTCTTTGTGTAGTAACATTCTCACGGGCATGCTCGGTATTGGTTTTCAGCATTCAAAAGAGGTACAGCCGGGTGTAGCACTTGTGTCCATAGGGATTGTAGCCCTTGTTGTGTTCATTATGCGAACGAAGCGATTCTCAAGTTTTGCCGTTCTGTTTGGCATGGTTGGGGGCTGGATCGTGTACGCGCTTCTTGGATGGACAGAACCAGTTCGGCCTACTGAACAAATATTTTCATGGCCTTCTATTTTCTTTTGGGGACCCCCACGCTGGGATTGGGGCGTTGTATTAACGAGTATGCTGACAGGATTCGTTTTGTTGACAAACCTCATGACGAGTTTGTCGGTCATGGGGAAAGCGACAGACACTGTGCCTACTGAAAAGCAGTACAATCGCGGTGGTATTTTTACAGGGGTATCCCATTTCCTGTCAGGCTTGAGCGGTGTGGTAGGTATGATTCCACTTTCCTTGGCAGCAGCGGTTATTCAAACGACGAAAATGGCTTCACGCCTGCCATTTGTGATAGCGATGCTGGGGATGATGCTGATTGGGCTGATTCCCACTGTTGCCCATTTTTTGGCGGCTTTGCCTACTCCAGTGGCTTATGCGGCGATGTTCATTTCCTATACGCAACTGCTTGGCTTCGGTTTGAAGGATTACGTGAATGTGAAGATGGACGAACGTACGATTATTGTTGGGGGCAGCTCGCTACTGGTCGGGATCGGAGTCATGTTCGTACCTGCTGTAGCTTGGCAGCAACTTCCTGCACTAGCCAGCTTCTTGTTCGGCAATGGCTTATTGCTCGGAGTTATTGTGTGCTTGGTCCTGGAACATATCATTTTTAGAAAAAAGGAAGAGGATAGCGTAAAGAAAGACGGCCAGGCTGCATGACGGGCCGTCTTTTTCTTAGGCGGTAACAATAGAGGAGTGAGTCAGCTCGCCACCGTTAATTTCCGTGAACATGCGACCAACTGAGCCTACGATTTCTTCTTTTTTAGATTGTTCCATTTTTTCATGGAAAAAGATGACTTGGAGGAGCGTAGTACTTTGTTCCGTCACGCATGAACGCTTGGAATCGACGATGGGACTCCCAAATGCTCCGTTACCATCAGCGAGGAGCAGTTTTCCTTCCATGTTGACTTCACGTCCATTTAATCCTTCATAGACATCTTCGGCGTGGCCGAGACGACAAGTGATATCACCCGCTAAGTGATTGAGGTCATAAATTCCAAAAGGAAGTGCGTGCAAAACCGAGAAAAAATTATTAACATCAACAGCGCTGTTAATCCAGAAAAAAGGATTTCCCTGCAGCAGTCGGCGCAGCAATGCTTCGGAGGAAGGGCGGTATCGGGACGGATCAATGCCAACCTGTTTAAAACAGGCCCTCCACTCGCGGATGCCTTCGATTTCTGTCAGGTTTGCAGTGTCGTGCTCCAGCCGCAAACTCTCCACATAATAATTAATGCGTCCCTGCAGCATTTTGGGGGAGTCGCTGACGGAAGCATTGCTGTATTGTAAAATGCCGAGAGAAAATTGCGGCAGACGCTCGGACACGGAAGGATCTAGCTGAACTTTCATCTATAGACACTCCTTACTAATCCTATTTTTGGTAGTATAACAAAAAATTTTTGTGGAAGCGACTAAGCTTCGATACAATAGAAGAGAACAGAGGAGGGAACCCCTGACGATGACGATGCGTGAGGTTGATATTTATACTGACGGAGCTTGTTCCGGCAATCCAGGACCAGGTGGTTGGGGAGCTGTACTGATGTACGGCCAACACATCAAGGAAATGTCCGGTGCCGAACCGCATACAACGAATAACAGAATGGAGCTGTTGGCGGCCATCAAGGCGCTCTCTACATTGAAGGAGCCTTGTAAGGTGACGCTGTATAGCGATAGTGCATACTTGGTTAACTGCTTCAAGCAAGGCTGGTATAAAGGCTGGCTGAAAAATGGCTGGAAAAACAGCAAAGGCCAGCAGGTGGAAAATCAAGACTTATGGAAAGAACTGCTGCAATTGATGGACACCCACAAGGTAGAGTACGTAAAAGTCAAAGGACACGCCGACAACAAATGGAACAACCGCTGCGACGAATTGGCGACAGGAGCGATTAAACAGCTGTGAACGACTTGCTGTACTGGGAGCAGACAAAGCAGTCCATCATTGACTATGCCAAGGAAATCGGAATCGATAAGATCGGGTTTGCCAGTGCCGATCCATTCACTACCTTAAAAGAACGGCTTATTGTACATCGGGAAAAGGGTTATGAATCTGGATTCGAAGAGCCTGATTTAGAAAAGAGGACGAACCCGGAACTGTTGTTGGACGGGGCACGTTCGCTGATTTCTATAGCATTGGCCTATCCATCCAAGCTCAAAAATCCACCAAAGTCAGAGCCTGGTGCGTATCGGGGAATCTTATGCCGTGCAGCATGGGGAACCGATTACCATCACGTTCTGCGCGACAAGCTGGACAAGCTGACACGATTCATTATGGAGCTGGAGCCAGGGGCTCGGATCGAATCCATGGTGGATACGGGAGCACTGTCAGATCGTGCGGTAGCCGAGCGGGCTGGGATTGGGTTTGTAGGAAAAAACTGTGCCATTATAACGCCGGAGTTCGGTTCATGGGTGTACTTGGGGGAACTTGTGACTAATCTTCCGTTGCCAAGCGACCAACCGATCGAAGAAGGCTGTGGCGACTGCAATATATGTGTAGACGCTTGTCCGACCGGAGCCTTGATTCAGGGCGGGCAGCTTGATGCACAGCGATGTGTAGCTTATTTGACACAGGTGAAAGACTTTATTCCAGATGAATTCCGGGGAAAAATCGGGAATCGGCTGTATGGTTGCGACACTTGTCAGACGGTATGTCCTAAGAACCGTCGCATCGACAACGACCATCATGCTGAATTTCAGCCTGATCCGGAGATTGCCAAGCCTTTGTTGATTCCGCTGCTTCAGATGAGCAATAAGGAGTTCAAGGAAAAGTTCGGTCAATCCTCTTCATCTTGGCGGGGTAAAAAGCCCATTCAGCGCAATGCCATACTAGCACTTGCGCATTTCAAGGATCGGACCGCTGTTCCTCATTTGGAGCGTCTTTTGTTCGAAGACCCTCGTCCAGTCATCCGCGGAACTGCTGCATGGGCGCTTGGAAAAATCGGGGGAGAGCAGGCACAAGAAGCGCTCATTACCGCAAAAGCAAAAGAGACGTCACCAGAAGTGGTGGAAGAGATAGAAAAAGGCATGAGCTTGATCTGCGCGCAGGCTGAGGCTTAGTTTGAACGAGAGAGGGAGGACGTAAAATGGCAAAGGAATTAGGCTATACCATGATGGATTCACCAATTGGACCATTGCTCCTGGCTTCTACAGAAGAAGGGCTGTGCTACATTCAGTTTGCCAATGAAGAAGACGGATTGGCGCCGCTTGTGCGCTGGTGCAAAAAAACGTTCTTAGGAATTACCCCAACGCGTAACGATGCGATCAATGAGTCTGCAAAAAAGCAATTAGAAGAGTATTTTGCAGGCAAGCGAAAGACGTTTGATGTTCCAACCGTATTGTACGGCACTCCCTTTCAAAAGGATGTATGGAATGAGCTATCGAACATCCCTTATGGAGAAACTCGTTCTTACAAGGATATTGCCTTGGCGATTGGAGCGGCGAAAGCTGTTCGTGCCATTGGCGGTGCGAACAATCGGAATCCGATTCCTGTCATTATACCTTGCCATCGTGTCATTGGCTCGAATGGTGCCTTGGTCGGATACGGCGGTGGCTTATCGATTAAAAAATATTTGCTTTCCTTAGAAGAAGGGCCACTATTTGCTCATGCTTCTTCCTAATAAGCTGTCTGCTTGCTCGGACAGCTTTTCTTTTTCTTCTGAATGCTCCACGAGTGACATATTCTTCATTGAGATGAACGGTTCATGAGTCTATGTCGCAGTCTGGAGGCGGAAAGGAGGAGGGGAAAGTGGAGTGGCGTGAATTTGTTCAGCAATATTTTCAAGCAGTTCACCAGTCATCGATGGACGGAAAGTATGAGCGGCTGCTGCCTTTTTATTGCACAGGAGAGTCTGGCGTACAGGAAGAATGGGATCGACTGAACCGGGAGAAGCGGAAGATCGAGGAGCGGGGAGTCAAATTATTGGCTGTCCAAGGACAAGTAACGCCCATGTGCTGGGTAGATACCGATGCCACCATAGAAGTAACGGTTCGATGGCAAGAAAATAAAACACTGGGGATCAAGCATACCAAGTATAAAGAGGCAAACAAACGATTGTTCCAGCTCCAGTTGCTCAAAACGAATGAAAAATGGTCGATAATCGGGGCAAGGGAGTCGAATGGTGATCAAAAATTGGTGGTCGAGGAAGAGGAAGAGCCTGTCATCGTTGTGTCAGGTGTCGAGGATGCCATTAACCAACCAATGCTGATTGTGCATGGAGCGGGAGGATACAACGCTGCAAATGCAGTCGCGTATGCGGAACGCTATTGGAATACGACCAATCCCGTATATCCTCGTTTTACGGATGACTGCACGAATTTTATTTCGCAATGTTTACACGCTGGTGGAATTCCTATGCTGTTGTCGAAAGAGATGGGCAAGGGCTGGTGGATTCGCACGGGAAAAGGAGCCTCTTGGAGCTATAGCTGGACGGTAGCACATAGCTTGTATTTGCTTTTGAAATCGGGGGGACCACCTATGCGGGCGGTTATGAAAAGCTCTGCGGCCGAATTGGTCCCAGGTGATATCATTTGTTATGATTTTAACGGGGATGGGCGTTTTCAGCACAATACGATTGTGGTCGCAAAAGACGCAAATCAGATGCCGTTAGTGAATGCCCATACGACAGATAGCAGCATGCGTTATTGGGCATATGAGGATTCCACAGCCTATACGCCCAAAATGCGCTATGCCTTCTTTCATATAAGAGGGGTATAATTACCGCTTGCGAAAAAAAGCTCTTCGTATAAAAGAGATGCTTCGAACGATCCAAATCATTGCTGCGAAAACGAGCATGTCTGAAAAGGTATGCGGCTCTCCTTTAATGGATTGGATGTAAATCAAGCCATGGAACAAGACGATGACAAAAAGCCATGGATTGGCGAGATGAAGCCTTTTCCAACTGGAGCCACCCAGCCATTTTTCTGCGCGTGCAGAAGAAGTCAGCCACAGGGGTAGTAGAATGAAGAATGCAAGCAGACCAAGATAGTTCGCAGCGCCTGTGAGGGTCCAGTTGGGAGATGGCCACATGCTTGGATCAGAGGAAGCGAAAAAGAACAGACCCATCCATCCATCAGCCTTTTCAGAACGGTTTTCTTGTAGGATTATCAGGCGAGGCTCACCTTCAAAAAGGACGAGCACAAGAATGACGTGCAACAGTCCAGTTAGCCCAGCCCATATGCCGATTTCTCGACGGATGGACAAGCTGACAGTCATCCAGCCAGCAGGGAGCCAGGACTGGAGTGGACCAATCAATAAGGTACAGCCAATCAAAATAAATGAAAGATAGCCGAGAATCATACTCCATGTTTCCAGCGCAGGGAATGAAGAAAAATCAGCCCACATCCAACTGGTGCCTAACAGGATCAAACTCAGGATGCTCAGATGTGCGACAAGGCGTCGCCAAAATGAAATGGGTGTCCCCATCTAATCGTCACTCCTTCGATAGCCAAAGTTTTCTGATTAGATGCAGCAGGCACTCGATTTGTTACAGAAGCTGGGCACGGTGGTATAATAGGACGTGTACAGGTATCAAGTTCGCAATTTACAAGGAGATTTTCAGATATGCCGTTACATATTGTTTTGCATGAGCCGCTCATCCCTGCCAATACGGGAAATATCGCCCGTTCATGTGCAGCGACAGGAGCGCATCTGCATTTGATTCATCCGCTCGGATTTTCAACGGATGATCGTTACCTGAAGCGGGCTGGTCTCGATTACTGGCATGCAGTAAATGTTCACCATCATGAGAGCTTTGAGCACTTTGCTGCGGCACAAGGAGAAGGTGCGGGTACCTTTTACTTTGTGGAGACCTGGGGGGAAAAGCTGTATACGGACGTTTCTTTCCGGGATGGCGACTACATTATTTTGGGCAAGGAGACGACGGGCTTGCCGGAAGAGCTGACAGAAAAATATCGGGAACAGACTATTCGTATCCCAATGAGCGGTGCGACCCGTTCTGTGAACCTGTCCAATTGTGCAGCTATTGTCTTGTTTGAGGGACTTCGTCAGTTAGGTTTTCCATCGCTATCGTAAGGCATTTGGGAGGGAGAGATCCATTATGACTGTAAACACCATCCTGTTTGATTTGGACGGTACGTTATTAGAGATGCAGACAGAACCCTTTGTCAAAAGTTACTTGGTTGAAGTAGGGCGTCATGTCGGAGATAAGTACGATACCGAAAAGCTGTTGGCGCTGATTTGGGATGCGACCAAGGCAATGATCATGAACCAAGAGCCTGACAAGACGAACGAGCAAGTTTTTATCGAGCATTTTGCGGAACACAGTGAGTGGGATCGAGAGGAAATATGGCCGCTGTTTGATTCGTTTTATCGCGATGTGTTTCCGACACTTTCTCACTTGACGTATCCTTCACCATGGGCAAAGCAGATTATTGCTGCCGCCAAAGAGCAAGGATTTCGGGTTGCAGTAGCAACGAATCCTGTTTTCCCACGTGATGCGATTCACCATCGCCTCGCTTGGATCGGGATGTCCCCGGATGATTTCGAGCTGGTCACTGTCTATGAGGAATCGCATTTCACGAAGCCAAATCCTGGTTATTACAAGGAGATTTGCCAAAAGCTCGGGGTTGAACCGACAGATTGTGTCATGGTCGGGAATCACATGCAGGAGGACATGGTCGCATCCAAGCTGGGGATGAAAACGTTCCTGGTAACCAATTGGATGGAAGACCGTGGTGAGCCTCAGTATCAGGTAGATCAGCGTGGATCATTAGAAGAGCTGTTTACGGCGATTTCTGAAAAAAGCGGTGTGTTTGCGCGTTAAGAAATGAGCATGAAAGAATAGGTGAGAAGCAGGCTGTCCGTTTGAAAAAATGGTCAAGCCTGCTTTTTCACATACTTTTCCCAAAATCATCAGGTAGGCTAGATGTGTACGACCATGTTTTACATAATAAAGGAGGAAATCCTGCATGAAAAAACTTGTTTCGTCTCTGGTAATGGCTACCTTGCTGTTTAGCGGTATCTCTGGTGTGACTGCGGCGGATGCTGCGGTTACGCACTCGAAAGCGGAGAAAAAGGAAGAAAACAGAGCAAAACTGAACGCGAAGGCTGCCAAGTGGGGTGTCGAAACCACGGATAAAGCAAATAAGGAAGTAAAAGCAGCCATTCAAGAAGCAAAAGCGGCAAAGAAAGCAGAAAACGCTGAGAAAAAAGCAGCAAAAGAAGCGAAGAAGCAAGAACAACTCGCCAAGCTAAACGAAAAAGCTGTGAAGCTGGGCGTTGACACGGCAGGTAAAACGGCGAAGGAAGTAAAAGCGGCTATTAAAGAAGCAAAAGTAGCAAAAAAAGCAGAAAACGCTGAGAAAAAGGCAGCAAAAGAAGCGAAGAAGCAAGAACAGCTCCAAAACCTGAAAGAAAAGGCGGCCAAGTGGGGCGTTGACACAGCAGGTAAGAGCGCAAAAGAAATCAAGGCTGAAATCGAAGCGATGAAAGCAGAAAAGAAAGAGAATAAGAAATAACAAGAAAACAAAAAAAGCAGGTTGCCACAGTAGGCAGCCTGCTTTTTTCCCTGGATACTTACATGTTCCAGGTTTTGTCCTCGTTGTAGCCAGCTGTCAGAATGAAAAACAGAAAAGCTCCGAAGACCAATGCTACGATAAATGTACCCACGTTTGACAGCTCCTTTCGTAAACAAACTACTCCCATTATAGCGTAGCCTGCCCACTTTGCAAACGAATTAAAGCTGTTGCTTCCTTACGTAAGTGACAATTTTCGATGGTCATTCACAAGTTTCAAGAAGGCACTAAGCGCAATGGGCACACTCAGTATTTCTCCTGTATCAAGTTCCATTCCTGTCACTGCTTGGTAAATAAATACCGAAAGAATCACCAAGGTTGCGATGCCGGTCAAATAAAGTCCTTTTTTCACTTGAATGCGTTCTGCTTGAATATCCATGATCGTTCCTCCTGTATGTTATGCCAATCCATATTGGCTTTCCGTGTCTGCTGCTTATGATTGTATTTTACAGGGGAGTAGGGATTACAAACCATCGAATCAGCTTACAGCTACGCTCGTTAAACCTTACAATTCCGTAATCTTCCAAGCGTGAGAAAAGTAATGTGACGGATTTTTATGGGAAGATTGCTGAAACTTGTGCTGATGTCGCGCATACACATATGTAAAGGCTGTAAGAGCCTGTTGGCAACCGGAGAAAACGGCTTGCACGTGAATGCGTGACCGCAGGCGGACATATACATGAGAGTACATTGTCGTTGGGAAGAGAGAGGGCTTAAGAGGGAGGAGTGTCGAACATGGACATTTTAAAACGGATCGCTGAGCACCGGGCCCGCGAAGAAAACCTGATGTGGAGAGGAACATTCGCCGAATATTTGGAACTAGTACGTAAAAATCCGCAAATTGCCCAGACGGCGCATTCACGCGTCTACAACATGATTAAAAGCGCGGGGGTTGAAGAGAACGAGGACGGCTCACGTTCGTATCAATTTTTTAGTCGAGAAATCTTCGGATTGGATCGTTCTGTTGAGCGCCTAGTGGAGGAATATTTCCACTCGGCTGCGCGTCGTCTGGATGTACGCAAACGCATCTTGCTCTTGATGGGACCTGTCAGTGGCGGTAAGTCTACGCTCGTGACGATGCTCAAGCGAGGACTGGAAGAGTATTCACGGACGGAAGCCGGAGCGATCTATGCACTTGATGGTTGCCCCATGCACGAAGAACCGCTCCATCTCATCCCTCACGAGCTGCGTCCAGAGGTGGAAGAAGAGCTGGGAATCAAGATTGAAGGAGAATTGACGCCCTATAACCGGATGAGGTTGGAGACTGAATACGGAGGGTGCATCGAGGATTTCCCTGTTCGTCGGATTTTGTTTTCCGAAGCCAACCGTGTCGGGATCGGTACATTTAGCCCTTCCGATCCGAAGTCACAGGATATTGCCGATTTGACGGGGAGCATTGACTTCTCGACGATTACGAAGTACGGCTCTGAGTCCGACCCTCGTGCGTATCGCTTTGATGGTGAGCTGAACAAAGCCAATCGTGGATTGATGGAGTTTCAGGAAATGTTGAAATGCGACGAGAAATTTTTGTGGCATCTCCTGTCGCTGACACAGGAAGGAAACTTCAAGGCAGGTCGTTTTGCCCTTATTTCTGCAGATGAATTGATTGATATAAGATACTACCAAAAAACCGAATTTATGACTCAAAACAACAAAAAACCCTCCAAATTAATGAAGGGTTGCATTAAAAAACATTTTTGGGTTAAACATAACATGAAGGTTGAATTTGCCTTTAGAAATAAACTCTAAAACGATGTAATCGAAAACTCCCCGCAGCAATTCATTTTTTTCACCTTTACTAAAATCTCCGTTAAGGTAATACTCAAGTACAGTTTTGAATCTAAACTGCACTTCATCCATGTCTAATCCCTCAGTGTGTTCCTCCTGCAACTCTGCTAATAATTGCTCTATATATAATTCCTTTTGTTCAATTTCTCTCATCAGTCTTGCAACCGTTAGTTCGTATACCTGATCGTTCATCATGCCCATAGTATTTTTATAACCTGCGTTTCCAAGACCGTCTTTGTGTCGCTCGATTTCGGCTCGTAATTTTTCAATTTGCTTTGCTGGATCGTAATCCTGTTTTTTTATAGAAGAAAAATCTGTGAGATCCTTTAGACGTTCTTTAAGAATATCGGGGTCAACTTCAATACATTCCTCTTGGAGAATTCTTATTATTTCTTCCTCAACAGATTTGTACTTCACATATATATGACAATCCTTACACATTAGAAACTCTTTCTGATAAACAGAAAATGTTCCATCTTTTTTTGGATACTTTTGTGTGCCACTCTGACGAATCATTTTTTTATTACAAGTTGAACAAATGACTAAAGAAGCAAGTGGGTTTGGCTCAAAGTCTAACCTAGTCGTAGGTGAATTCCTGCGGCCGGTAAGGATTTCTTGTGCTTTATTAAATGTATCCTCATCAATGATTGGTTCCCAAGCATTCGGGACAATAATCTGCTCATGCTCAGCACGTTCGTAGACTTTCATAATAGTTTTTCCTTCTGCATTTTTCTCTGGTTGTCTATATGTCTTTTTGAACTCAAGTGTTCCAATATATGCACGATTTATTAATATTCTGCGAATGGTCTGGGGATGCCAGTATCCACGACCACCGGGCGATGGTATTCCTTCCTTTTTCAAAATAGTGCTTATTCCGTTATATCCAACTTTATCAACAACATAGTGATGAAAAATCTTTTGAACAACCCAAGCAGTTCTTTCATCAGGCTCTAGTTTTTGAGTTCTCTCATTAAGTTTATAACCATAAGGGATTGCTGAACTCCCGCCCATGTGTCGACCCATAGCAGCATAAGTATAGCGAGATTCTACCATGCGCTCTTTAATGCTAAGAAACTCCATCCTCGCCATGAATAAATAGAAGTCAATCATTCTTGCATCATCTTTGTTTTGAGGATCGTAAACACGATAAGGAGTAATGATATACACATGTTTTCGCTTTAGGATGTTTGTGATAATCCCCATTTCCTCCATAGAGCCTCGCCCAAGTCGGGACAGTTCTTTAACACAAACAGCAACAGTCCGAGGACTTACTTTTTTCAAAAACTCCAAAAGTTTCTTGAACTCTTTTCGACCTTCAATAGAGTCTCCAGACTCGATTTCTGATAAAAGTTCAGTATGAACACCATGTTCTTTCTCATATCTTTTTAAAATCCCTGAAATCAATTCGTGTTGTTCTGCAAGTGTATCTTGATTTGTTTTTTTCTCACGAAGCAAATCTTGTCTAGATCTTCTGATGTATCCGATAATTGTTTCAACAGTCGTTGGTAAAGACATACTAACACCTTCTTTTCGTATGTGCTACACAGAGTATAATACAAAATTTTATGAATGCGCACACACTAAATGCCGAGAAATTTCAACAAAAAACAGGCTTTTCAACCTGCTGGATATATGTAGTGCTGTGCAATTATGCTTCTAAGTATTTCTGACTTCATCATTTTAAGTTCTTCATATGTCCTTGTTCGTTCGGATACCATCTTTTCGAATGCTGTCGGGAACGACAGAAAAAGACTGTCTTCTGACAGAGAGTGTGTATTTACTTCTATCTGTCCTTCTTTAATGAGTAATACCACATCGTGCTTGACCGCCAATTGGACAAACTCAACCAGCCGCTTAAACGGACTTTCAATTAGTTCTGTTTCATTGTTGACGATGACGATGTGAGTGTACTGCATGTATTTTGTCAGTAGTTCAAGAGAGTCGAAGTTCATCACATGTCGCAAGTTCTGTTCGCTGCAATAAGTCTTAACAGATTCTAACTGCTCTGCAAATAGTGCTTCATCAGATTGATTGATGTAAGAAACGACATTCATACGACCACTCTCCTAAATAATCTCTTATCTGTATATATTTTCTCACGACTCATTGGGACAAAAATAGCCTTGTATTTTAGAGAGAGAAATTTTTTGAAAAAAACTCTAAAATAAAAAAGGATATCGTCCGATAATGTTCAATAGAAGAGTATCATAAAAAGTCAATAAAAAACTTCAAAAAAATGCTCTTATAATTTGACACAAACATTCGTTCGAGTTATGATATATACATAAACAATTTAAAATATTTTTTTAATTAAAAACTTTAAGAAATATTTTAAGAAAAACAAGGAAATGACAAACGAATGTTCTATAGTACATATAGAAAACTGGCTGGGGCAGGATTTAGTTGGGAAGCCATAAAAACGGGAGGTAAGGCCTGCAAACAAAGAGGAGGATGATATTTATGTTTATGAGAAAAGTTTTTAAAAGCAAGCGTGAGGTTAGAGAGTATCTGTTGGAATTGGGAAGTGGATGGAAAAGAAGACATTACGAACTAGAAGGATCTAATTATACTTACAAAATTAAAGGTCACCACTTTACTTTAGTTAGTAAATCAACGAACGGAAGATATGAAATTTTCAAAGATGACGACAACGAATTTGCAATAAGATGGTATGACGTAAACAACAATTGGAGAGATAGAGAATATTCATTCATAGATTTAGAAAGAATGATAGATTTCATCTGGAAAAATCGAAGAGGACTGGAAGTCTACGAATCATTTGCAGATAAAGAATACGAATACTATTGATACCGTTCGCTTAGTTATTAAGAATTACATAAAGAAAATAGGATGTATGGGATATATGAGAATCAAGCATGTATCCCGCAACATCCAAACCAGAAAGGAGGACGATGGTTATGAAGTTTTATTTTCATCCAGAAAAAGGTAAATTGTTGAAAGCACACAAAGCGTGGGCTGCGAAGGAAATTTTAGAGGCACTTGGTTGGATTGATTTGTTTGGTGAAAAAAATTATGCCGGTCAATTATATAGTATTTTGAGACTTTACAACGAAGATAAGTGTTTATATGAGTCCAAAACAGTAAGCACGAAAAATAAAGAAATGAAATTGATACTAAAAGGCTGGGAATCAATGAAGCCAATTGGAACAAACGATGTTTCAGAAGAGTTTCTTGAAACATTAAGCAAAGAAGAGTTGTTGTTAACGGCAGGAGGTGTTGCGATATGAATTTGTCATTAAGTGAGTATATTTCCGCAAATTATGTAGTCGCTTTGTTCGTTGAAGAGACACAATCATACAAAGTAATCTTGAATTTTTGGGAAACAGATCCGAACGGTGAGTATTTTAGAGACTCATACACTAGAAATGCAACAGTAGAAGATTTTCGTTCATTTAAACAATTAAGAGTTCCAAACGATGAACGCACAATTGAAAGATGGGAGGATGATGAAATATGAATAAAGATTATGTTCTTTCTAAAGAAGAGATTAAAGAAATCCTTTCGGAACATTACGAGAACTATCAAAGAGAAAGAGAGATTGATTCACTCTCATTCAAATTGTTCGATATTAATTTCAGTTTCAAGAAAGTCAAATACTCACCGGAACTAATTGGTGTAAATGTAGTTGTGGAAGGAACCACACTTACATATGTAGATATTGATGATTTCTTTAAAATCTTTATGCCACAGTTGAATGAAATTTGGAGAATCGAACAGACGAATAATCCGACATTCGAGAAATACAACTACTTCAAAGAGTGCAAGAACAAGATATATGAGTATTTGAAAAAGTAACAAAAAGGGGTTATGCCCCTTCTGGAGCCTACAAATCACTTCACAGTGTAGGTTGCATAAGGGATATAACAAAACACGAACACACACTTACAACACACTACAAACACACCTCTAGCCCTTCTACATGGGAGGTGTATAGTATGAAATTTTACACGATGGATACAAACTTTTACGAACTGCTTGGTTGGCAGCACTATATAAAAGATTGCGGTCTTGCTGTTATGAAGATGCTTTGGAAATTAGAACAGATATATCACTTTAGAAAACAACGTGACTGGGAAACTGAATCAGAAGAAGTCATTGTTTCAGATGCAGAATTAGCAGAACTAATTGGGACAAGTTTAAATTCAATAAAACGAGCAATAAACGGAGATAAAAAGTTGGGAAAAATCGGATTAATAGAGTATGGCTTAATTAGACCAATTAAAGATAGAAGATTTAATAAAAAGGGTGAGGCGACTCAATGGATTATTACAAAGCCAATTCCTTTCCCAGAAGAAATTAGGACTCCGCAAGCATTTATAACACTATTCGGCATCGTTTGGTGCGAACAACAGATTGAGCGATTAAAAGAACTTCACGAACAGAAAGGTACTCAAAATGCATACCTGAACTCAGGTACCCAAAATGCATACCATATGGGTAGCAAAATGGATAGTATAGATAAGCAAATTGCACATCCTATCTATAATAAGAATAAGAATTTGAAAGACGGACGGATGGATGCTGAGGGTGTATTTTCTGATTCTGTTTCTGATAATCAACAAAACCAACTTCCTGCTGAGAACCAACCTATTTCAAAAATCTCTTTTGAAACGGAAAAAGAACTCATTAAGTTAGTGAGTGTCTTTCTAAAGAATACAAATGTCAAACAAGCGATTCTGCCTTACATTTCAAACGAAGAAACTGCTCTACTTTCCATCCAGTGTTTGAGACATTCAGTTCGGGCTTACGATAAAGGATTCGTCCCCGACAATGTCGCTGGCTTCATAAGAAATGTATTAGAAAATCCTGATGTTCTAAAAGCAGATGCCGAAGCGACTGGTTATATAAACAAAGCAGATGGGGTAATCCAAAAAAATGAGAATGTCAGTCCGGGCGGCGGCTCGGCTGCACAAATGAAGCAGAAAGTTGAGACAAGCAAGAAGAGAAAGTCAGTAACACCAACAACACGTGATTTTTATAAAGAACTACTCGCTTCACTTAATGAAAGAGAGCAGTTAGAAAACAACGAACAGATGCAGAGTAGCGAAGAAGTAGTTCCATTCTAACACTCAAAAACAGACAGTTTGCAATTTCAACAAAAGACAGCACTTAGCCTTTGCTAAGAGAGAAAAAGGAGGAGTGATACTATGAGTATTTTAAAGAACAAGCGAAAGGAAGATGTCGCTTTTGAGCAACAAATCAAATTCTCACTAAATCAGATTTCTAAAGTAAAAATCTCTATTCATTTCAACGAAGAAATGAGCAAGTTAGACAATATCAGTTTCGTGCAGCAACACTTGAATTTAAGCGAGAGCGAGGCCATTTCGTATCTCCAAGAGAACTTCCAGAAGGACTTCTTACTTGGCATGATGAATGGCAGGAACTACGAACCAATTCCGCTTAAAGACTTACAGTGGATTTCGTGGGAACTAGACTGCAACTTGAGAGTGAAAGAAAACATTGTTCAAACTTTTGACAACGGAAGATGGATTAACCACTCGATTGAAAAAGAGGCTTGGGCTTTACCGAAAGAACTCTTATATCAGCACATTAAAGAACTGCTGAGTCCACCGTTAATGCCAATCATAAAACAGAAAGAAGTAGCGAAACCGAGTTTCCAATGGCTGTTCCGTGAACCCGCTCCTCCAAAACAAACTAAACAGGAGCCTCCGAAGCCGTCGATTGAATTCAAACCAACAAAACAAATAGACACGAAGAAAATGTTCGCTGCTCTTGATGAAGCATTTGCGAAACACTCTGCAGAAATGAAAGCCGAGCAACAAGCAGAAAAAAAGAAAGAAGCATCTACTGCGTGGCTGGGCAATCTCGAAATGACAGAAGAAGAGTATGACAATCTGCCGTTCTAAAGGTTTTGGATGTTTTTTCCTTGATGGTGCGACAAGTGCTTAGAGGCATGATATAATAAAAATACAAACAAATGTTCTCGAAAAAACAGGATTTGAAGCAGATATGTCAAAGAGACAAGTAGATAATTCACTTTATCTTAATGTATCTTTGACAGAGACAGTTTGGCTACAAATGACAGTTCTAGTTGTTGCTCAAGACAACTTCGATGAGGTGCTATGAACAATGACACAGAATAAGTTCTTTGTTTACAAAAAGACATTTGTAAAAAGCGGCTCTATGGCAGTTGTTAAGTTCTTCTTCAACAGAGATAATGAGAAACTTTGTTCAGAGATTTTCTTTTTCAGTCCGAATTTTTCTCAAGAAACAAGTTATGACAGCATAGAGAAGCAATTGGCTATAACGATTCAGTCAGTAAGAAGACACAATCTGTTTAAAAATGTTTCTTTCACTCAAGATGATTACTCCGTGATACTTCAAAAAACAAAGCAAATGAGTAAAAAACTGAAGGGAAGAGCAGAAACTATGACATTAAGCGACTTGATGGACGGAATCAAAGCCTCCGAGGGCATTGCTACAGTGATTGAGTATCCTAGTGGGAACTCACATTTACGGCTGTCTTATTCGTTCACAGACAGGGAAGGGCAGACTCACGGAGCCACGGAGAGGATCTACTTGAATCGTGAGCAAACGAGTGGCTTGTATCACCTGTTTTTGACTCAAACATCAGGCAAGGATTACTGCTCATTGAACTGGGTGATTCTTGACCAGATTGACATTGAGAATGCTTCTGATGACTTGATGCTAAGTCAAACAGAGTCTGAGTCAGAAGCAGAATCAGCAGCCGAACAAGGCTGAATTTACAACAACAACAAACTTTTCAACACAGCAACCATACAATTTGTCCCCCCGCTTCAACAGGGACATCTTTGGTTGCTTTTTATTTTATCAGGAGGGGTTACTTAACATTATACAAATACTTATCGGCTAGAAAGCCTTACAGACACAATCAACATAACAGATACTCCTCCTCCACAAAGAGGAGGCGATAGTATGGAAAAAGATTTAGTTCGTTTATTTTTTACTGATAATTTCAAGGACTGTCAGATTCATTTCGTTGATAAAAGCAAAGAGCGAGTACATAGTGAAATGCTCGATTTGTGGCTTTATTGGAAGAGGAAACAGGCACAGTCTCAATCCTCGCAAGAGGAGGTGAGGCAATGATTATTATGGGTGTTGATTCTGCTCTTGGACAAGCAGGTATAGCCATTATCAACGACAAGAGAGAAGTGCTTTATACATTGAATCTCAAGACGAGTAATAAAGACACTCTCCAGTACCGCTTGGCTGACCTATATCTGAAAGCGATTGAACTTATTCAGGATTATAAAGTCGATGTGATGGTTATTGAAGACAACTTTTTTGCGAAGAATGCCGCAACTGTAAAGAGGCTGGCTAATGCTTTCGCCGCTTTCCTGCTTGCTGCTGAGATAAATCGTATACCGACTGTTGTGTATGCCCCCGCTTCCCACAAGGCTGTTACGGTGAGGAACAGTAAGGCTACGAAGGAGCAAACGGAACAATGTGTTAGAAATATCTTTGCCTTCACAGGCAAATTAACTGATAACGAAGCCGATGCTTTAAGCCTTGCGAACTGCTATCTAGTCAAAGAAGTAGAGAAGAAGAAAAAGGAGGATGATGTGGAATGATCATTTACTGTACACCAAGAAATTTTCGTCACGAAGTTATTTTAAGGACTATTCGTGTTCAAGAAGAGGAATCATATTTCTTTAATGTTAATTCTATTCGTATTTACTACAATGCTTTTGAATGTGGAGCAGACAAAATCGTATTGAACAATTGCATACAAACTGAATCATTATTTCAAATTATTGACTACTTTGGATTCGATACAGAAAGTGGAGAAAGAACAAGTAACATATTCGAACAAATTAGATTAGTTGTCTTTTATAGTGTAGATAATGAAATGAAAATAGTAGAATACATAGTTGAACCAATTGATATTGATGCTAAATTGAGGACAATACAATTTAAACAACTGTAAGATACTCAGAAGCGGGACCGTCCCCGCTTCTTTTCTTTAATCAGCAATCACACTTGTTATGAAGCGGGACTCGATCCAGACCACTTCAGTTACATTTACGATTTTGATTTTTTTCGTATCTACATATTTCACTACTCCCCAGAATGTGAATAGAGAGCCAAGTCCGTTCTTTTTCTCTTTCCACAAACTGACTGTGATTGCATAGTCGTTTCGTGCGGAGTCACGGATTGCATAGTCGAAATGCTCTAATTCGTCCTGCTCCAGAATCGGCTGCGGAACCAGTTTTTTTTCTTCTTGCAGTTCAAGAATTACTGTCTTATGTTCAGACAAGATAAGCCTCATCGATGCAAACAAATTGTCCCGCTTCCCCATAAATGCAAACACTCCAATCTGAATAAGAACGTATGTTTGTATTTTATAACTTATCACGATAAATATTCAATAGGCATTTTGTTTGGATATGACAAATACTGGAATGGATGATATACTAGATATAGTATAAGAACATACATTCTTGTCTATATTTTCAAATATAGGAGTGATGACGGATGTTGGATAAAATCGAACGGATTCTAGATAAAACGAATTTTCCTGCTTTACTGACTGGAGTTATTTTCTTTTTCAATTGTTTGATTATGTCTATCATTGTGTATCTTCCCGTTACAAGGCTTTTCCTTGCGGAAATTTCGCTTGGAAGATATGCGATACTGTCGCTGGGAGCATTGCTGGTTGGAGGATTCGTATTGTGGCATATTGACCGTGAATTCGGAGTGGAGAATCGCTTCATTTTGGCTGCTCTGCTGGCTGTTGTATCGCTCGTATGTGCGACAGGGACATACTTCTATGCTACGAATACATTCTTGCCAAATACGGACTTCTTCAAGTTTATCAGTGTCGTGTCTGTGTTGGTTTCAACCGGAGGACTGCTTTACTTAAATGCAATCAGTTCCGCAAGGAATGCTATGGCGAGACATAAACTTGAAAATTTATCTAATTAAAAAAAGGGATTCAATAAGTTTTGTCTAAGAGAGATGTACCAGAATTGCATTGAACAATATGAGCAAACCCATTTAAGAGCATTCCAACACACAGAGGGTGAAAGATGTGTTGGTGTGCTCTTTTTGGTGTATAGAGAAAGAAGGTGATATAGAAAATGGAATTCAGAATCGGTGGAATGGTTTATTTTGTTGAGGATGCTTCCAATTTAGCAAGGAAACATGATGCATGGGGGAAGGTCTACTACGACACATGCAAAATCGAAATAGAGGAAGAACTATGTGAGAACAGAAAAAAAGAAGTTATTGTTCACGAGTTATTACATGCAATGTTTCACGAAGCGGGTTTTTCGCAACAGGACGAAGAAATTGTAAACAGAGTAGGCTTAATCCTTCATCGTTTCCTGCAGGATAACGATTTATCAATTTTCAGGGAGGAATAACAATGATTCTCAGTTTCTACTTGCTCGGAATGGCAATCTTGTTTTTAGTTTTGGCAGTTGGAATGTTCATTGTCGATAGAGATAAACTAATTAGCAGTATCTGTGTGTTACTCGTTGCAATCGTTCAATTTGCCGTATTTTTCTGGCATCGAACTTACTTGTAGGAGGTGATTGTGATGGATTATAAAAAAGAAGAGGAGGTGAATCAACTTGAACAGTGGCATTTTAAGAAAAGAAAAGGTTGGCGAGAAACTATACAGAACATTGGATTTTTTACTCTCAAATAACGGATACGACATTCGTTTTATGTTTGACAGTCAGGAGGAACTGGTGAATGATGTCTATGCTTATCATAACGATTTGCTAACTCGCTATGACAGTTCAAAGGGAAGTATCTGCAACTGGCTTTCGCAGACCCTTACAGGACGATACATAAGGAAATACGGGGCTTCTTTCCGAGTTCTGGCACTAGATGACTACCGAGACATTCCATGCGAATATGAGGCTCTGAGCACGCCTAGCACGGTCCCGCTACTAAGGCCTGATTTTGGTCGTATGTATTTTCTTTCTGATATACAAAAAATGATTGCCGAACTTTATCATGGTGAAGAAATGACGGTTAGAGATATCGCAGAACGAACAGGTCTTAAACTACAACACATACATAGTGAAATACTTCGAATCAATAAAAAACTGAAAACAAAACTTAGAGATCCGCTTGAGTTTTATATATATTGCTCTATCGATTCGTTTCCTGATTTGAGTTTCTTGGCGAACACTCAGGAACATATCGTTATCCAATTGTACGGCATGGGAATGAGTTCTACTAATACGATGAAGGTGTTTGATATGAAGTCAAAGGATGTATTCTACAAGCAGTTGTCTGAAGCGAAGAAAAGAATGAGAGAGAAGTGGTGGCTTGAACTTGAAGTATGTGAATGCATCTATCACATTCTTGATAATTACATTAGCAGCAAGTTTACAACGAACGGACGAACTGCTTAACAAGTTGCCTATATATAGTGTGAAGAACTTTTTTCTACTTCACCTCCTCTTTCAAAGACAAGGTACTTAATTGTATCCTGTCTTTTATTATTATGTGGGACATATCTGGTGTAGCAGGTTCGATTCCTGCAGTCCCGCTCCAAATAGGGCTGTGCAGAAGAGGATTACACCGAACCGAAGGTATCAGACTTTTAATCTGAATTATTTTCCTCTTCGATTTTCTCCCTAATTTTATATTTGATTAAATCAGTACGAATCTGGCTAAGGTAGAACAAGAGGTGATGACAGTGAAATTTTTCTGGAGATTTCTATATTCACTTTCATTTGCATTTGGCTTTATCGGATTGTTAGCAATAGCAATCGACTTGATTGTATTTAGACAGCACACATTTACACAAGCAGAAACAGTCGAGTTTATTTGTTTAATTGCATTGGCTTATTTGATTAAGCGATTTATATACCCAAAATTTGTATGACAGATGTTTGATGGTAAATATCACTCTCAAAAAGAGCCGGTGATGATACGTGATCGAACGTGATAAACAAGCACAATCTGAAGGCTGAATAAGCCTTTTATTTTTTTGTCTTTAAATAGCACACACATTGCATCTGCATAGCAAAGAAAGAAAGGAGGGAGTGATATGGCTAGAGCAAAAAACGGGAAAAGACAACGAGCATTAGATATGTATTTACACATGCAAGAGCGAAGCACAAGACTTGTAGCAGAAGAGTTAAGTATTTCAGAAGCAACTGTCTGGAAATGGAGCAAAGAAGACGAGTGGGTTCGTCAGGCCAAAGAATTCGACCTTGCGGTTCGTGAACAGAAAGCCGTTGAACTCCTTCCTACAATCGTTGAGGCAGAGTTGGAAGAACTGAAGAGGCTATACGAAGCACGAACACGTGTAAATGTATCAAACCTTCCGACAACAAACTGGTATGAGTACGAAAAGATGTCCAACATTATTTTGAAAGAACTGAAAGAGATAAAAGAACTACTCCTGATTCGTGGGAATCCTACTGAAGTTGAAGTTACAGGAGAACAAACTCATGTTATCGAGGTGATGATAGAAGAAGACGAAGGAGTTGATGAAAATGAGTAAGACAATATTAAAACTTAAAAAGAGCCACTTTAATAAGATTTACTGGCCGCTCATTTCAGACAAGAGCCGTTACGAAGTCCTGTACGGTGGAGCCGCTTCTGGTAAGTCTTTTTTTGTTGCCCAAAAGATTGTATATCGTGTGCTTGTTGAATCCAATCATAAGTTCCTAATCATTCGCAAAGTCGGGACAACTCTTCGTCATTCAGTATTTGAAGAAATAAAGAAAGCAATAAGCAACTGGAATGTAGAACACATGTTTACGATAAACAAAACGGAAATGACAATTACTTGTGCGAACGGAAATCAAATCGTCTTTAAAGGTTTAGACGACCCTGTGAAATTAAAATCTATTCAAGGTGTGACTGGCATCTGGATTGAGGAAGCAGCGGAAATTACCCAAAAGGATTTTCAAGAATTAGACAGACGATTGAGGGGACGGAATAAACACTATAAACAAATCATTGTTACATTTAACCCTGTCTCCGCTTCACACTGGCTAAAGAGTTATTTTTTTGACAGAAAGTTAGACAGTTGTTCAATTACGAAGAGCACATACTTGGATAACAAATTTGTAGACAAAGGAACTCTGATAGCACTTCAAACTTTGAAAGAGACTGATCCTGAAGAGTATGAAGTGTATGCGCTCGGAAATTGGGGAACAACCGGCAAAACACTTCTTCCGAAGTCATTCATTTTCTTACAAGAAGAAAAGCATGCAATGGACCCGCTCCCGCTGCAAGACGAATATGAAGAAATCAAGATTTGGGCAGAACCAATCAAGAATGTCGAGTATGTTGCTTCAATTGACCCATCCAAAGGGACAGGTAACGATAATCATGTTCTGCAAATATGGACAAGACAGGGAGAGCAGGTGCTTGAATTTGCAATCAATGACCTGCCTACTGAGTTTTTCGCTCGTAAGTGTGACGAACTCATGAGGAAGTACAACGATGCTTTCTGTATCGTAGAAAACAACATGGGTGATTTAGTTCTACACATATTGATAAACGAACGAATGTATCCAAATATTTATTTCTCGTTCAATACAGGAAGGGCTGGATTTGAAACAACGAAGACAACAAAGCCTATTATGATTGCAGACCTGTCTGATGCTCTCCGTGAGGAGAGTATAAAAGTCAGAAGCAGAGAATGTCTTGAAGAAATGAAAGTGTTTATACGAAAAGAAAACGGAAAAATGGAAGCGGCTGACGGTTGTAAGGATGACCGTGTGATAGCGGCTTCTTTATTTTTGCAGGCTATAAAAGCATATGGCGGCCTAGCCGGTTACAGCAATAACTCTGCACTATGAGGAGGTGAGGATATGGAGTTAAAAAGACAACAATTGAGTAAAGCAAGCAAATATCAATACTGGAAGAAACTATACTTAACAAAACAGCCGGAACTATTCCGAAATAAGACGAAACTAAAAAATGATGAATTGTATATCCCGACAAAAGTGTTTCAACGAATTTCTGATACGGCAGCGGATTTGGTTATGCAAGAAACTCCCCGCTTCGTCGTTCAGACGGATAATCCTAAAACATTAGAGTTTATCCAACTGCTTCAAGATAACACGAATCTCGAAGCGAACGGAAAGCCAATGGTTCGTGAAATGTCGTTTGCTGGCTGTACGATTATCAAGGGACTACTGCAAGAAAAGGAAGGAAAACTTGCCCCGAAATTCGACTCGGTGAATCATGAAATGTTTTATGTTGTATTCCATCCTGACGATGCCACTCAGATTCTGGTGGCAGAAATTCGTTGGCTTATAAAAGTAAACGAAAAAAGATATATCAGAAAAGAAATTCATCAACAAGGTCAAATCATTCAACAACTTTTTGATGAGCAGAATGGAGAGCAATTAGACATTGCTCTTTTTTATTTGAATACCTTCGGAATTGAGTTGAATACAGAGGTAGGGACTGGCATACAAAATATCCTTGTTCGTTACATTCCAAATACAAAGGCTTCACCAAGCGATTTTGAAGGTTTAAGCGATTATGAAGGGCTTGAAGATATTGTATTTGCACTAGAGAACTTATTGAGTGAATCTAATGTTACTACAATCAAGAATCTTCGTCCCAAATGGTCTGTTCCCGCTTCAATGGCTCAAAAAGATAAAAATGGAAATCTATTTCTGCCGAATTCAGAAGTCTACTTTGTGAATGCTCCAATGCAACAAACGTCTACCGGCTTATGGGTTCCAGCCCAAATTGGTGTAGATATAGACATGGAAACAGTAAAAACAATGTATGAGTTGTTGATTCAAGATTTACAACTAGCAAGCGAACTCAGCCCCGCTGCTTTAAGCATGTTGAAGGATGGTATGAATGTCGATTCAGGAAAGGCTCTCAAATTTAAATTCTATGACCCGCTCAATAATGCGGCTCGTAAGAGGAGCAATCTCGATATGGCTTTCCGTGACTTGGCTTACGATCTAATGCAAGTTGCGAAGAATCTTGACCCGTACTGGAGCGACATGGAGGTAATTCGTCCTTCCATCGATTGGAGTGATGGACTACCGGCTCAGTGGGATGAGAATGCAAATACAGTTATGGCCTTGTATGCAAATGGTACAGGCATTCTTTCACAAAAAGAAGCATTACGATTGCAGTTCCCACATTGGAGTGAAGAAAAAATAAATCAAGTCATAGAAGAAAAACTTTCTGAGCGCTCGGCTCCTCTTGATGCTGGTTTATTTCCTACATTCGGGAGCGGGATGACAAATGAATAATCAAGAACTTATCAATGCACTTATAAAGGCTAAAACAGATAGAGAAATCAATTCAATTGTTCGCATTTATCAACTCGCTCACAAGGAGATTTTTAAGTTAGCAAAAGGCTTGAATCCATATAGGGGAATCGATACGAATTACTACATGGACAGTACATATGTAGCAAATGTCCTTTATCAACTGAGTTTAATCTTGAAGCGGGTTGAGGAGCAGACAATCGGAAGAACTCAAGCAGTCATTCGTCAGATGGCCTACGAAGGACATTTATTCGCATTGAGTAATATTGCAGCGATGGGTGTAAAACCAACTCCCGCTTCTTTTTCGATAGTGAAAACTAGAGCAGTTGAAGCGGCTGTGCTTCTTGCAACAAGACAATTAAGAGATGCGAACAATACGGTAATGGAATTTTTCCAACTATCGATTTATGAGGGATTAGAAAAAATAAATAAAGAAGTAGCAAAACAAAGAGTAAACGATATCGTATCAAGCGGGATAGCCACTGGAAGAAGCCGTATCAAGACAACTGATATTTTGCTCGATGAAATGAAGCGACAAGGATTAACTGCAATGGTGAAGTCCAACGGACACAAAATGAATCTAAGTGATTATGCCGATATTGTGGTCCGATCGCAGACGATGCAAGCCTACAATTTCGCTAATGTGCAGACTATACAAGATAATGGTTTTGATTTAGTCAGAATCAGTAAGCATGCAAATCCGTGTAAGAAATGCCAACCATACGAGGGCAAAGTTTATAGCATAAGCGGGGAACATCCTGAGTATCCGTCTATCAACATACTGCCCGGTGGAATTGTCGGCTCATTTCATCCACGATGCAGACATACATGTGTGCCATATATCGAAAAATTCAATTGAATACTTGTCCCGTTATGCCGTGGGACATTAAACATAACGGTTTTCGTTAAGACCTGACAGGTTAATCCTCTGTATGGTCTTTTTTCATTTTGAAAGGGGGATGGATTTATGGGTGATGATATGCAAACTCAACAAGTTGGCAACTTAGAAACAACAGCCACTGATAACGGACAGGTGCAAACCGTTGAGAATCAAAATGCACAAGACGATAAGGACACGAAGGGTAAAGAACTTTTCGACAAAGGATACAAACAAGGACTCAAAAAAGCGCTTGAAAAGTTAGGCTTTGAGGATTTAGAGAAAGCCTTGAATGAATTAACTTCCCTTCGTGGACAAAAAGAAGAAAAACAAAAAGCAGAAGAAACTGAAATGCAAAAGATGCAGCGAATGGTTGAAGAGATTCAGAATCAACTGAAAGCCGAACAGGAAAAAGCGAAACAGTTGGAGTTAGACAAATTGAAAACGGCAGTCACTACTAAACTGCAAGAAGAATACGGATTCAAACTCCCAACATTTGCGAAACTCGAAGGTGAAGACGAAGCAACTATTGAAGCCTCTGCCCGTGTGTATTTTGATTCGTTGAAAGAGTTCGTTGGAGAACAAAAGCCAACAGTAAAGTCTGTTGGTGTGACTACGAAACCTGCTCAAACTTCGCAAATCACAATAGAGCAATTTAGAAAAATGACTCCAAGTGAAAAATCGGACTTATTTCGTAGTAATCCTGACTTGTTCAAACAACTAGCGGCACAGATATGATTCTGTGCTTTTTAATTGCCATTTATAAAAAGGAGGCTGATGTGTAATGGCTACTACAAAAACAACTGATTTGTTCATCCCAGAGGTTGTGGATGCTGAAATCAAGGAAGGTGTAAAAAATAACTCTATTTTTATGACAGATGCAGAAGTAGATTACGATTTGGTTGGTAAGCCCGGTGAATCTGTAACTTTTGTTTCTGACAACTCAATTGGTGAAGCAGAAGAATTAACTGAAGATACTGCTCTTACTCCTGCTAAGTTAACTCAAAACGAAATGCAAGCAACAATAATCGAGTTCGGTAAAGCAGTAGAGGTTTCTTACCGTGCAGAGACTCAAGGTATGGGTTCTGCGGTTGACCGTGGTACGAAACAAATCAAAACAGTAATTTCTAACGGGTTGGATACAAAACTATACAACACTTACTTAGCAGAGGCTACGAATGTATTGGACGTTTCTACTGAATCAGAGACTAAACTTTCTTACAGCAATATTGTTCGTGCAGTTTCCTTAATGGAACTGGATGAAGAAGGTGCAGAGGTTCGACTGTACATTCATCCTGACCAAGTCGTTGATGTAATTACTGACCAACACTTTATCGATGTGGCTAAATACAGTCAAGGTGCAGTAAATCCACGACTGGCATCTGCAGAAGTCGGTAAAATCCATGATGTTCGGATCTTCAAGACGAAAAAAATCCACAAATCTGCCGAAGGAGTTTACAGCAATATCTTAGTTTCGAAAGGTGCTGCTAAAGTGAAATTCCAGAAGGAAGCAGAAATTGAATCTGACAAAGACATCTTGGCAAGAAAAATCGTTGTGGCTGCCACCACTCTTGTTGCATTAAAGACCGTAAACCAAAATCGTCTTGTTGTTCTCAAAACTAAGTAAGTGAAGCGGGGCTGGTTCCCCGCTTTTTGATGATAAGGAGGTGTTTCTGATGGGACTAACAGGATTCAATAGACTACGTAGGGAGCAATTATTGAAAAAACAAAAAGAAGAAAAAAAGGAATTGGATAAATCCATCAAGCAGATACAGAAAGTAAAGAAGGCTGATGCGAAATGAGTTATATAACTGTTTCCGAAGCCGATTACTTTTTACGATTCCACGACTGGAGCGAAGAGTGGACTCAATTATCGAGCGAAGAAAAAGAGTATCTGCTGAACTATGCTACCAGTCAAATCGATTCTTATCGTGTATTCATTTTCGGAGTCAAGTTAGACGAAAACCAGCCAAACGAATTTCCACGAAGAGGACAAGATACTGTTCCAACAGAGATTAAACAGGCTACGGCTGAACTTGCTGTATATAAAGCAATCAATAAACAAAACAAGCAACATCGTCTTGCTCAAGAAAATGGTTTGCAGTCTGTCGGAATGCTCGGCATTTCATTTGGATATGCTGGCGGCTACTCTGACATTCCGAAATCTGTAGAAAGGCTCATGATGCCGTTTCTGTCTTTCTGTGGAGGTGTTTACTGATGATGAGTATGTACTATCCAAAAGCAGAACTGTTTCGAGGAGATGAACTGGATGAATACGGGCGACCAATCAAAGGTGAACTGGTTGAAATACGAATGCTGATTGTGCCATCTGCAAAGCGAATTCGTGGCAAAGATGGAGTGGAGGAAATCACTCTCACTGCAAGAGGCTTGACTAACTCTGACATAAGATTGCACGACATTGTAAAACAGGACGGCAGAGAGTATAAAGTAGAGTCTATTACTCCGTTCCCGTTTTCTAGTGACAAGGAGGTGGGGCTGGTATGAATATAAGCAGTCAAGTGAACGGAATTCATAATGTATTAAAAAATATGGCTGAGAAGCAAAAAAAGCACGAAGAGGCTGTATTGAAGGCTTTGAAAGAGAATGCTTTCGACTTAATCAGTAAATCTGAACCGATGGTTCCTGTCGATAAAGGTCCGTTAAAGGCAAGTTGGGTTGTCTCAGTCAATGGGAAGCAGACACAACAAGGTCCTGATGCAGATATTCAAGATCCTACACTCTTGAAGAAAAGGAACAAAGGTGACGACAAATTAGAAGTCCTTGTCGGTTACTTCACCGAGTATGCTTGGGAGCAGCACGAAAACTTGGCTTACTATCATGATGATGGGGAAGCAAAGTTTCTCGAGAAAGCATACGAACAAAATAAAAGAAAGTATCAGCAGAATCTAGCAGATGCCGCAAGGGATGCACTCAAATAAAAGGGGGTGTATTTTTTTATGGAGATAAACAAGATTATAAAAAAATATCTGGTTTCAAAAGGATACAACGAAAAAGAAATCTTCTTGAATGCACGACCTGCTAGGGAGTGTATTTCTGTTTATTCAACACCGGGAGGTGAGCCAGAAAACGGTCTATGTTATCCGGGGTTTCAAATCAATGTAAAACGAAAAGATGGTGCTTATGAAGAAATACAACAGATCACCAAACTGTTACATAAAATTGTGAACGCAACTGTTTCTGGTGTAAAGATAAGAGGATTTAGAATTCTTGATTCAACACCATACAAGTTGACTGAAGAAGATGGCTGTTTCGTTTATATCCGTAATTTCAGACTTATCGTAAAGGAGAGTGATATATGATGTCTATTATAAAAAGAGGGACTGAAGAAGATTATGCAATTGGAGCATATGTTTTATGTATTGTTCAAAACAATATTGATGTTCCAATTGGTGAAACCTCTAGTGAAGGAGTAAAACTATCTGTTGAATCCAAAACTAAGGAAATTCCCGGTGCTAAAGCAAATATATTGGGAGACTTTCATTATGGAGACATAGGTTATGTCGAGTTTAAATTAGTAATGTGGGGCAATAATACTTTTGCGAACATTGCTTTACCGGGTCAACCGCATTCAATCAGTTCTGATACTGCGGGAAAAAATCGTGTGACAATAAGATCCAGACAATATGACCTAAAAAAATATGCTCAAAAATTTGTATTAAAAAAAATAGATACAGATCCAAGCGATCCAGATTATGATCGAATCGTATTACATTGTGCTGTTAATGTTGCAAATCTAGAATTAGATTTGAAACCTGATAAAGAGGTTGAATTACCGTTGAAGTTTAAGTGTTATGAGGATTCTAATGGAGACATAATTACCTTTGGTGACGAAACCGTTTCAATTCCAGAGTTATAAAAAAATTTGGCAGAGTCTAATTCGGCTCTGCTTTTTTATTTTACTTAAAAAAATTAAGGAGGCTGATATTAATGAGTAACTTTATTGATATATATGGGAAATCTCACACACTCCCACTTGTTGTTAGAACAAGAGAAGGAGAGTTTATGGAGAAACAGGTTATGGTAAATCGAGTTTCAGCAACAACGGCATTCAAAGGTGGACTTATTCTGTTCGGAGCGATTAGTGACTTTCAGCAATTTGCAAAGGCAAATGAGCAAGATAAGATTTCCAGTCTCATCATGAATTGTGGAGATAAAGTAGAAGCGGCAATTCCGTTTTTTGTTGACATTAATCCAGACGAAGAAATTTATGACCTATCTCAACTATTTGACCTTTTACTTGCAATATACGATGTGAACGATATTGGAACAGTTTTAAAAAAAGTAGCCGCTTTACAAGCGAAAGCAAATCAGACACTCAAGAAATAAAAAAAGAAGAAGAAAATCAATTTTTGGAACTGTATCACTATGTCATTCATTTTGCTTTTTCAAAGGGAATAAACAAAAATGACCTATTGGATCAGTATTCACTCTTGGAAGTTGTTGAAATAGTTGTAAGGGACTATGAGGAGAAATTACGAAACGACTACAAACAGGCTTACTTTTCAACTTTCCCTGCAATGTTGAAAACTGAAGAAGGTGCTAAATGTGTACAGGAGTACATGAAATCACTTGAAAAAGAACTTGGTTGGAATTCAAAACCAAAAGTTGATAAAGAAAGACGAAAAAGGCTATTCCAAGCACTCGGAATTAACAAGTAAAGGAGGTGTGAAACTATGGGATTTGAAAGTATCGCAGGTGAGATTGTCACTCGATTTGTAGCAGACTCTTCTGATTTGATGGACACATTCTCTAAGATAACAGATTACTTTCAGAATTTCGGAAATCAGTCTGCTACGGCTCAAGTCGATATTAAGGCAGTAGGAGGGGCTTTTATGGCGGCCGGTGCGGCTGGGGTAGCCGCTTTCGGAACGATGGCCGGTATGTCTGCTCTCCGTACAGATGATATGAGAAAATTGGCCGCAAGGACAGGTGCTACTGGCGAAGCATTTGATAAATTGAAAAATACAATAAGAGATATAGAACTATCTGGATTTAGCGATGGGATGGAAGATACCAGCAGGGCTTATCTACTTGCTAAAAGAGGTGTTGAGGAATATGGCGGTGAGATTGATAAAACTGCAGAAAAGTTTCTCCAGTTCAAACGAATATTTGGAACTGAACTGGAGGATTCAGGAAAAGCCGCGAACAATATGTCTGCGGCTTTTAAAATTAACCTAGACGAGTCGTTGGACACCATTACAAAAACCGAACAGTCGTTAAAAAGACCTGTGGATGATTTGTACGACACATTTTGGGAGTTCTCTGTTCAATTTAAAGATGCTGGTTTTACATACAAAGAAATGGCACAGATTATTGTAAATGGCATTAACGATGGAAATGCTTTCAATACTACAAAAATTGGCGATGCAATCAAAGAGGTAGGAATAGGATTTGCTGATTTACAAACTAAAGCAGAGGCACTTCAAGGTGTGGCTGAAAAAGCGATTCCTTCTTGGGACGAGTTTTACTCCGAGAAAATGGGTGATGTGCAAATCAAAAATGCAGAAGATTTATTCAAGATAAAAGAAAAAGAAGTAGAACTACAAAAGGAATATCAAAAGTTAGTTGAGGACACGAATCAATCAAATCAAGATGCAATGCAAGCCGCATTGGAGTATGACGATAAGGTAAAAGACCTTCAATATCTAGGTATTGATCCTGAGCAATATGTCCAAACAATCCGTAAAGGTGGAGAGTCTGCAAAGGCTGCTGTTATTGATTTAATGACCCGTCTTGGCAATGTAACAGACGATAAGATGTTTCGTAAAATCCGAACGGATTTCTTCACGTCAGCAGGTGAGGATTTGGGACACGACTTCTTCCGTTCGTTTGCAAACTTCAAAAATGTAGAGATGAATACGAGTGGCTCTTTGGATGAAGCAGTCAAAATTTATACAGATGGGAATCTACTACAAACATTAAGACAAACACTTGCATATATAAAAGACATTGGAAATTCGCTAGGTTCTGGTCCAGCAATGGCATTAGATTTATTAGCGAAAGGATTCAACTATTTACTCATGGCAGTTTCTTGGCTCCTTAATTCGATACCCGGCTTAGGTCCACTAATCGGAATTCTTGGAACATTAGCAAGTTTGGTGATGTTGATTGGTGGGGCAAGCATGGCTCTCGGAGGTGCTTGGACTTTCCTTTCTGGCTTGTGGTCAGCAGGTATTGCGGTATTGAACGGTGTTCGTGTGGCTATGCTGGCACTCAATCTTACAATGTTGGCAAACCCTGTCTTTCTAATCACCGCAGGTATTGTAGCACTTGTTGCAATTATTGCAGTTGTTGTTGAGAAAACAGTTGGCTGGAGAAATGTTTGGAGTGGCATTTCTAACTTCTTCAAAAATGTATTTACCGTAGCCATCAATCTCGTAAAAGGAGCAATAAACGGATTGATTTACTTCTTTACTGATTTGCTTCCAAAATCGATACTCAGATTTATCGACTTTGTTACTGCACCATTGAAATACTTCTATGACCTCATTCTTGCTCCAGTGAGGATGCTGGGTAAATTGGTTGGGTTCAATATTCCGAAGTTTTCTGATTATAGTCTTTATGGGATGGTATACGGCAATAACGGTGGAGGTAATAAGACAACAAACATAACCATCAATGCAAATCAACTTGATATGGCTAATGCTGACCGAATCGGTCGTTCAATCGCTCGTCAAACTGCACAATAGAAGGAGGTGGTTGTATGCAGTTACATAATGAACAATTTGTTTTTGCTATACAGGATTTCTCGGGATTACTTACTTTCTATATTGCGGCGGCATCGGCTGACTACCAACCGCCTACTTTTGAGGTGCAAGCCAACTCGTACTATCCAATCGAAGTTACAGAAGAAACAGAAGAACTTATCGATTTAATTAAACAACCAAGACGACCATTGGCACTTACAGGGTATATAAGTAGAGATTCGGGAGTTTTGTTACAGAACTTAATTGGAAGAAAAGTACTCTTCTATGAAGCAAGTGAAGATAGGAATTTCTTAAATACTCCTCCCAACTATAAAGGTATTCTATTGAAATGTGACAACATGTGGGATGATATTCAAGAATTATACCGCACCACGGTTGAAATAAAGGTGGTGGAATCATGAGTCTACAATCAAGTTATCCTGCAGACCGTCTGGCAGTAATGAAGTCTCGGATTCGTGGACCATTCGATAACCCACCAACGAAATCAGTTGGTGTACATATCGAAAATGATCACTTCCGAGCAATCACTAACGAATGTATTGAAGAAATAAATGTAGAAGACAAGGATGAAGGTAAAGCCACAATCACCTTGATAGAGGTAAAAAGTGGCTATTCTTTCGACTGGAATAAGGATGGCGAATGGAAAGGGATATTGAACACAAAAGGTCGAAAAATCAACATTGCTGAAGGCTGGGGAAATATTATCGAACGAACTTTTACAGGCTATATCGATAGTTGGGTAAAGGACGAGAGCAGCACAGATACAACTCGTTACACTATTACATGCACGAACAAATCATTGGATTTAAAAAACACGGATACGAATGCTCAGTCCTTGTCAGAAGGCTCAAGTCCACTCGATGCAGCAACAAACATTCTGCAAGATGCGAACAATCAGGCTGGAGGTCAAATTCCATACAATGTTGACCGAACAAAACCAAGTGTGATTGGTGGAGATCAACTACTGATAAAAAAATGGAATCAAATAGCGAATTATCCAAACAACATTGATGATTATCCTTCTTCTATCTCAACACTTCCTCAGTACAATTACATAGTTGCTCCTGAAATGTGGACAAACAAATTGCTTGTGTATGACTATGCTAGAAACAAAAAAGTGACTGACCATCCGTTTGCGAATTTTTTGCACGATGGAGGAGATATTACGGACACGAAGGTACTTACGAATCCGTATACGAGCGATCCTCAACTCGGCAGTAAAGTATTTATGTTCGGGAAAGTAGTCAGCCGACAAAATGACAATCTGTACGATTTAACTGCAAGCCTTTTGGATTTCGGAACTCGAACAACAGATATATTCACATTTGATTATCCATTCTTCAACACAGTAAATAGAAGAGTTGTAAAGGCTTGCTTGGGAAAAGACGGAAATATCTACTATACAGGCGGGAACAATGTGATTTATAAATGCAAAGTCGATTATGCGAAACGAATTATTACTACTGAAAAGTTGATTGACTTAAAAGAAATCACTGGAGTGGATATACCAAGTGACACTTATTTCGACCACGATTTATTTGGAATCTTTCAAGGTTCTATTGAGGTTCTATATCAGAAAGGGAATAAGTATCAGATTGCTACGATAGATATTCGAAGTGGAAAAGTTGCTCAGACTGTCGAATCTGCTCTAGAGTTCAATATTCCAGCAACTGGAGTCTCGGTTTACAAAAACTCTTTCTATTTTGGAGGCTTCTTCATTGTTGCTGTTCAGTTTATTAAATCAACTGAAAATAATTTTAACGAAACAGAAATCAAATACATTGTCATAGATGGTCAGGACGGAAGAAGTAAAATTGTCAATTTGGAAGGATTTAAATTCAAGACAAGTAGCAAAGAAGATTATCCTCGTCGATTTGTCCTTATGAACGATACTTTGCTGTTAAAGCCAGTCAGAACTTATCCAACATCGAATAAAACATACACTCTGTACACACATAAAATCGAATTGTTCGATGGTGGATATACCAACAATGAACCCGACAACATTTGGAGCGATCCAAACGGTGCGGGAACATATGAACCGCCTCAACCGATAAATTACACTGTTCCAGCAAATCAAAACAGTTGGGATATGCTCAAAAAAACCACTGGAGATGCAGGGGCTGTTGTTCATACCGACACAGCCTTGGGAGAAACAAGAGTATTCTATCCGCAAATTAAAAGTATTCCAACGTACATATTTGAAACACATGTAGACATCATTGAAATGAGCGAACAACAAATTAACGATGTATATAACTCTGCCGAAATTTTTTACGGCTCAGGTTCAAACAGCGGAGTTGTTCATTACGGTAAAGGTGGAAATGTATTTAAAAGATTGAGTCCATCTTTAACTCAAGCACAAGCAATCGAATTGGCAAAACTCATTGTTACTCCAGAATTCCGTTCTGTTATTAAAATCAGAACCCGTGCAGTTGTTGGGCTGAAACGGTTTGACACTGTTTATATAGCGAATAGTGAAGATAAAGTTCTCTTCCGTGGAATTATCAAAGCACTAAAAACTGAGCACAGCCAAACGAACTACTACTGGGCAGAGTACGAAATCATGGGGCATATACCTGAGTAAAAAGGGAGGTGGAAATGGTGAAAGATATAGACTTTAAAGACTTTCTAATACAGTTGGACAAGCGAATCGAAAAGAAGTTATGGGAACACAAATTGAATGGTCAATACATTATTCTTCCGAATGGGCAGACAATTGATGTAGAATACGAATTCAGTAAAGGCAAAGAACGAGTAGACAATCTAAAAGAATTGCTAAAATCATATGCTACAAAACAGTGGGTTCTTGAGCAGTTACAAGACCCCACTCTTTTTAATAAAATCAATCAAGACATAAAGAATCTTCGTGACGAGAACAAAAAGACGAACATAAATCTGCTGAAACAGGCTACTCGTTCACGGATTGTGGAGGAGTCTGTTGGCTACAACAACAAGCCCGTCAAGGATTTTACTGATATGAAATACGATGCTCTGTTTGATTCAAAAGAGTTTGATAATACTCTCAGCAAAGAATGTTTTTGGGATTATGAAACAAAAACTGTACGAAGCATAAGAGCAGTAAATAAACGACCATCATTCAGCGAAGCGAAAAAAGACATGCCTGTTCAGTACAGCAACATTATGTTTTACAGAACTTCATACGATAGCAATTATCAACTGTATTTCTTTGACCAAATGAAAAAACTTCACAAGATTAATGTTGGACATTCAGGATTAGAGCAGATTGAAGAACTCGTTATACAAAATCCAGAAGTGATTTCAAAAGAGAATTTGTATGGATTCAAGGCTGCATACAGTTCAGACCACAACTCTCTCCTTATTTTCCCCGGCTATATCGATAATCAGAGTTTTACTGCTTACATATTAGATATCAACACTTTGACAATTACCAATATAAGCCTCAATTCTGGCACTAAACCAGAAAAGCATATTTTCGGAGATGCACTTGTCTGGTATGACAAGGCAAACAGAGTATTCTGCTTTAGTGGCAGTAGTTATAACAACGACAAATTGTATACTTACAGTCCTGATACGAACTCATTCAACAGTTACAATAACTCTTTTTCATATATGCATAATCATATAAAAGCATTTGACGAATCGACTCAGACTGTATATGTCTTCAATCCAATTACACGTACCGTATCGGCTATAAAATTTAATGGCTCTGGTTTTGTGATTGAAACAAAAAACACTACTGGTGATGCAACAAATTTGGCTGGAGCAATGGCATTTATAAAAGATGACGAAATGCTTTTCTTTTACTGCTATGAAGCGAATGACAAAGTGTTTTCTCTTAATCTCCACAACAATCAAATTTACAATAAAAACTACTATGTGCCGAAGCCACTAAGTTCAGACGATACTTCATCAGTTCTATATGTTGAGATTTTGCAAGATGAGTGGGGAAATCCATTATACAACCAAGTTCGTACTGCTTATTTCTATAACTTAAATTCAGACTCAACACTATACACATGGACATACAAGTACAACGAAGATCCTGCAAATCCGTACAATCCGAGTGCTCCCGAAAATCAGATTCCTTGGGAGTTCGTGACCATGCCAATTTCAACGAGTGAAGTGCTTAATTTCGTCTACTCGTATGTAACTGTCTTGAATAACCTGTACGGACAACTCATTGGTGTGCAGTACAGCCGTGACGATGGTCAAACTTGGTCAGGATTTGTGCAGACAGAGGATTTGACTGATATAAGTAGCCAGCCGAACGGCACTAAACTGAGGCTTAAAATAGTGGCTAAACACGATGCAGAGATTGTTTCCTATGGCTTCGGTGGCATGCGATAAAGGAGGGATGTACGAATGGCTTTTGAACGAATTGAAACGAATAGAAATACGGAGGATAGAAAGAAAAATGAAATGGAAAATCACGAATTCATTATGAGACTGGCAGAAGAGATTAATCAGTTGAAGCAAGACAGAGAAGTATTGATGAATGAACTAAACGAATTAAAAGAAAAGCAGGGTGTGTAGTTAGATAATGCGGCTACATACCTTGCTTATTTTTTCAGACTGTTTATGGCTGACTGAATGACTGATGTAGGCCAGTTGCTCATGTTCTCTGGAGCCGGTGTATTGTTTTGCTTGGTTAGATCCTTCAGTTCTCTCTCTAAGCGAATACGGTCAATGTCATAAACATTGTTATTCATCAGAATCATCCTTTGATTTTCATTATTACTATTATAACCAAATTTTGAGAGATGGAGTGCCATTCAAAGGCACTTTTTTTGTGAAAGGAAGTGGGGGAATGCAAGAGGTAATAATTATTGTCAAAAAAGCAATCATTGCTAAATTATTAGCACTTCCGAAATACGCATGTATAGGAGCATTTCTAACTATAACTATGAAAATTTTAGATTTTCTGGGACTATACAGTATTGAGGTTTTAAAAGTAGGAGGTGCAGCAATTGCATTGATGTTTCTTGATTTTTACTCAAAGAAATATCAATACTTTAAACATTTTGGGAGCATTAAGAAGGCTGAAAAAGCAGGTGCTTGGCGAAGTGAATTCAAGCGACTATTTACTGCGATTAAACTACTGCTGTATCTTATTTATTTTTTGGCTGCTATCTTATTAATTGCAATAGTGAATGAGATACAAATGATTTCCATTGATCTTAACGGCTTTATAATTGCACAAGAACAGTTAGTTATGTGTGTGCTTCTCTGCATATGTTCCATCGAATTTGACTCGATCAAAGAGAACCTTACGACTGAAATCAGTGAAAAGGAAAAGAAGCGATGGGCAAATTCAGAAGAATATATTAACAGAGTGATGTCTGAGTCTGAAAAAGGGAAATTAGAAATGATTTCAACCATTGTCTATCTAGGAATAGATAGACTTTTTGCTTTGCTAAAAGGCTTAAAACGGAAGGGAGGAGATAAGGATGGGAAGTAATTTATCTTTTGAAGATATACAGCCGCATCTGGTCAGAATGGCTATCTTGGAAAATGAAACAGGTCAACGGTTAGCAACAGGTATCCTACTTGTTACAGGTGATGGAGACAAACAAAATTGGTCTACATATGCAGAGAAAATAGCACTTGAGAATATTGTTCAACAGAAAATTGATTATCCATTTTCGATGGCTCCAGTGGCTCTGGTTGCTAAGTACGGCTACGAAACGAAGCAGGTTGACCGTTCTGACGGACTACTACATATACAGATAAAAAAATCAGTAACAGTAAAGTTCACCTCTCCTTGTCCTTGGGAGATAAGATACTTAACGAACACAAAAAACTTTGAGCATAATCCAGACGGGAGTTTCTTCAGAATCAAGCCAACTAAAGGTATCATCCACTGGACTGCTAACGAGGCAGTTGGTGCCAATGCTGATGCACATTACAAATACTTCAATAGCGATCATGTTGCTTATCCAAGCAATGCAAACATATTTGTAGATGATAAGAAGATACTACAGATTCTTCCGCTTTGGGCTAAGGCTTGGCATGTTGGTGCAGCGAAATATAATCCGGGCTGGAACAATGCAAACAACTTCACATTCGGAATTGAGATTTGTGTAAACAAGGATGGGGATTTCAAAAAGGCTTATCAAAATGCAGTTTATGCAATGGCAAAGTCATTAAAAGAATGTGGTCTTAAAGCAGGAGATTTTGACCGTCACTATGATGTGACCGGCAAGGTCTGTCCTGCTTTTTTTGTTGACGATGCAATTACCAAGAGATTCTTCAACAAAACGGCTGCACAGGCATATGCGATGTTTAGAACTGATGTAAACAATGTCTACAATCTGCTTTAATTCATAACCGTACTTTTTTATTAATATTAAAAAATAACAAAAAGTTTTATTAATAATGATTAATAATCGTTATTGACTATTCTCACAAGGATTTCTGATATGTCGATAATGGTTATTTTTTATTAATAACAAAAAATAATAAAAAGGTTTTGTTATTATCCAATGCTATTTGAAAGGAGTGGTTCGTAATGGATATGTATACTGAATTCTTAATTTATGTGATTGCTTTCGTAGCAGCATTCATAACACTGTATTTGTGGAGAAAAAGGGATATTGTGGTGAACAGATTGGAGCAAAGTCTTGGGAAAGATACTGTACAGCAAGTGTCTTCTGTACTCATAAATGCAATCAGAGCCAATAAAGACAGGATTCAAGCATTTTTAAAAACATCTGTCCTAAAAATCACGAAAAACAGGGTCAAGGAACAGGATATAGACAAGTTTATTGATGAGTATGAAAAGCAATTGAAAGACCAGAACAAGCAGTAATTTTCGATAAATCAGTGGAAATCTTTCCAATCCGCAACGGTGAAAAAAATGCGAAATAAATACCTGAAAAAAATCGCCTACATGCAGTTTAACATTCAAGAAAAAAAGAGAAAAAATCTAAGAGTGCGAAAAAAATAGAGATTGTATCGACATTTAATTAGAACGAGGTAAAACAAAATTAAACAAAACAAAATCGGTCTAAATCGACTTTTCGATGAATTACCATGCTTCTCAAATTTTCGAATGCACGTCTACATTCCACATTTCACGCCTAGACTAAAAGTAACATGATGAACTTGTTTGGAGGTACGAAATATGGGCAGATACAATGACGATGAGCACACGGATTACAGAGGAAACGGGTTAGGAACAAGGGTTGCTTATTATATTCTGATTCTAGGCTGTTGGCTGATTGGCATGTTGTATGTAGTTCATTATTTTCAGGAAAAGTTCTAGAAAAACAAGGGAACTGTTGTTCTTTGTCAAAGAGATAAGTGTAAACAATAAACTTACTTAGACAGAACAAATTGAGAACACGAAGACAGACAGGCTTAGTAATAAGTCGCTGTTTTCGTGTTCTTTTTTGTTTCGAAGTCAGTAAGAAGTCACTAGAAAGAGGAGGTTTAGTATTGACTGTTTTTCTGAAACGGTTTGCAGAAATTACTTCTGCCATCGTGTTCGTGGTATTAACTGTTTGGGTAATTGCATCATGATTAACACTTTGTCTTCTGGCCAGAGAACAAAGAGAAGAAAAATTGAAGAGGAGAAATGAGAAATGACATACGGAAAAATGAGAGCAGTCATGTATCTAGCAATTGCAGTAACTTTTATTTCGTATCTTGCCAAGTAACAAATGATAGCAAGCCTTTAAATTTGATAATGGAGGATGATAACATGAACAAAAAAATCGTACCGAAATGGTTTTACAAATCCGTGAAGGTGACTTTTATCGTGAGTGTTAGTCTGTTAGCAACTTTCGTTGCTGGACTTGTTGTAATCGCATATTTACAGTAACTCACACAAACAAAGCCGTTGTTTATTCTAGCAACGGCTACTTTTTTAAGGAGGTTCATGATGAACTTAGAATTGTTGACGAAACAATTTCCACGGGAACAAATCAAGTCACGGCAAGGCAAGAAAGGAATGACATATTACTATGTGCCAGCCGCTTTAGTGATTGAACGGCTGAATGAGGCACTAAACTACAAATGGAGTTTCACAGTGATAAAGGAGTACATTTTTGAAAACGAGACTGTTGTACTTGGAGAATTGAGGATTGGAACAGATATTGTAAAGCAAGCATTCGGCAATGCACCGATTAATGGAACGGTTGGGGATGCATTGAAATCAGCCACTTCTGATTCCATTCGCAAGAATGCCGCTGCACTAAATGTACCGTGCATTTTTCATACTCAGTCAGAGCAACAACAAGGAAATAATCAACAGAGTTCTCCACAGTCTCCACAACAGCAGACTGATAATCCGTACCGCTGCTCGGTCTGCGATGCAAATATCACAAAACAAATACATGACTACAGTTTTCGTACTTTCAATAAAGTGCTGTGCATGAAGCACCAGCAGGAAGCACGAAAACAAGCACGTTAGGAGCAGATTATCTCTGCTTCTATTTTTTTATCTACGAAAATTTTCAAAATTATTTTCGTAGTAATAGTAGACTGAACAGATGCACTTATTTTACAATTTTGTTAAACAGAAAAAACAAAGGAGTGGATGGGAATGGATCATTTATCAGTAGATAAAATCGTTGAGGAAGAACCTAAACAAAGCAAAAAAATGATTGAAATTGATTGTCCTCCGGGTCCAACAAGACCTGATTATTATCTTAAGTTAATTCTCAAAGATACTGGAATTCCGTTCAAAGATACGAATCACAGAGTATTTGGAGAATGGACTTGGTGTTACGACGAAATTGATGATGAAACTTGGATGAATGCTTTTCCGGTTATCTGTGAAAGGCAAAAGGAATTGTATGAAGAAGGATTTATCAGATATGCAAGTGTAAGTAATCCATCTAAACAATAATTAGATGAAGCAAGTCAATGTAATCAGAAGTAAATTCAATACATAAAAAAGGTCAAGGAAAGTCAAACAAGGAAAACAAAGAATACAACAAACTAATATCACACGAAAGAAGTGATGCCTTTTTCTTCTTTGACCTCCACTTAGGAGGTTGAGCGAATATGCAAGTTAACGAAAATATTTCTCCATCAATTGGACAAGTCCATCCTCATATGCTGTACAACACAGCAGCACATGGGAGGGGATGGAAACTGGAAACGATGATTCCTGTTCCTGTTGAGGACGAAATTTCGAAGAGTGAAGAACAAGAAGTTCATAAAGAAATTAATGGACAATTCGGAACCATCCGTATCCTTAAACCTCATCGGCAGGTTACAGAAGCAGACGAGGATATCCACACCCTAATAGCCAGAATATTGTTAAAGAAGCAAGAACGATTAGCCTCAGGTGAGTAAGCCTGAGGTCTTTTTGTGCCAATTCTTCATTTTTTAGTAGTATCATTTTACAGCGAATGAGCTGATTGTTGCGCATACAAACGAATCGGAGTACAAGGCTTTTATTGCGAATAAGAAAAATGAGGCACTTCAATCTCGGATTATCGTCATGCCGATGCCGTATAATCTGCGTGTCAGTGATGAAGAAAAAATATATGCGAAATTAATCAAGCAATCTGACTTGGGGCATGTGCATATTGCACCGCATGCGCTCCGTTCAGCAGCAGTCTTTTCCATTATGACCCGCCTGAAAGAATCGAAAAAACAAGGGGCCGATCTGTTGAAAAAGATGCGGCTGTATGACGGTGAATCGGTGGAAGGCTTCAAGGGAGCCGATCTGGAAGAGCTGCGTAACGAGCATTCCGATGAAGGAATGTCCGGTATTGATCCGCGTTATGTCATCAACCGTATCTCTAGTGCACTGATCCGCCGCGACACCGAGTGCATCAATGCCCTTGATATTCTTCGGGCGCTAAAAGAAGGCTTTGACCAGCATCCATCCATCACCAAGGAGCAGCGGGAGAGGTATATGAACTTCATCTCTATCGCGCGCAAGGAATACGACGAGCTGGCGAAAAAAGAAGTGCAGAAGGCGTTTGTCTACAGCTACGAAGAGTCGGCAAAAACGCTTATGGATAACTATTTGGACAATGTGGAAGCTTATTGCAACATGAATAAAATCCGTGACCCCGTTACAGGTGAGGAGATGGATCCAGATGAGCGCCTGATGCGTTCCATCGAGGAGCAAATCGGTATCTCGGAAAATGCCAAGCGGGCCTTCCGTGAAGAAATTCTCATCCGTATCTCGGCCTATGCGCGTAAAGGGAAGCGTTTTGACTACAGCACCCATGATCGTCTACGGGAAGCTATCGAGAAGAAGCTGTTTGCTGATCTGAAGGATGTCGTCAAGATTACGACCTCGAACAAAACACCAGATGAGCATCAGCTCAAGAAAATTAATGAGGTCACCAAGCGCCTTATCGAAGAGCATCAATATTGCCCGGTTTGCGCAAATGAGCTGCTGCGCTACGTGGGAAGCCTGTTGAACAGATGACAGACGTTGGCGACATGAGGAGCACGTCATATTCGGCGCAGATTGCGCCAGTTGCTAGGAGGAGACGGCATGAAAGATGAATCATCGTTCATTGTCTCCCGGGAAGACTGGTCGCTGCACCGCAAAGGGTACCAGGACCAAAATCGACACCAGGAAAAAGTGAAAGAAGCGATCAAAAAAAATCTGCCCGATCTCGTCAGCGAAGAAAACATCATCATGTCGAATGGTCGGGAAGTCATTAAGATCCCTATTCGCTCCCTGGATGAATACCGATTGCGTTTTAACTTCCAAAAGGGAAAACATGGCGGTCAAGGTAAAGGAAACAGTAAAGTAGGCGATGTCGTAGCCCGTGACGGCGATCCGGCGCAAGGGCCTGGAAAGGGTCAAGGAGCGGGTGATCAGCCAGGTGTAGACTACTACGAGGCTGAAATCAGCGTAGAAGAATTGCAGGAGATGCTTTTCGCCGAGCTGGAGCTGCCGAACCTTCAACAAAAAGACGAGGAACAAATCGTCGTGGAAGAGACTCGGTTCAATGATGTCAGGAAAAAAGGCTTGATGGGCAACATTGATAAAAAACGTACGCTGATCGCGGCCATCCGCCGAAATGCGCTGGCAGGCTACAGTGATATGGAGCTGGGGATAACCGATGATGACCTGCGCTTCAAGACGTGGGAAGAGATCATCAAGCCTCATTCCAATGCTGTCATTATTGCGATGATGGATACATCAGGAAGTATGGGCGTGTTTGAAAAGTATATCGCCCGCAGTTTTTTCTTCTGGATGGTACGTTTTCTGCGCACCAAGTACGAAAAAGTCGAAATCGTCTTTATTGCCCATCATACAGATGCGAAGGAAGTGACGGAGGACACCTTTTTCTCGAAAGGGGAAAGCGGGGGGACGATCTGCTCCTCTGCCTACAAAAAAGCGTTGGAGATCATCGATAGCCGCTACCCGTCATCGCAGTACAACATTTACCCGTTCCATTTTTCCGATGGCGACAACCTCACGTCTGATAATGAGCGTTGCGTAAAGCTGGTGAAGGAGCTCATGGAGAGATGCAATATGTTCGGCTATGGCGAAGTGAATCAGTATAATCGCCATTCAACCCTCATGTCAGCGTATCGCCACATCAAAGAGCCGAAATTCATGCATTGTGTCATTCGGGAAAAGGGCGAGGTATACAAGGCGTTGCGTACGTTCTTTGGCAAGAAAGAAGCTGTGAAGTAATCTCTAGAGGCAACCGGGCGAGAAATCGTCCGGTTGACTTATATTTAGCATGAGCCACATGAACAAAATGTGAGGGGTGTTACTATGTATCCACAAAAGCATCGGATGCGCAACACGGGAGCCTTCACTTTCTTGGCATACTTTACATTGGGCGCAGGTGTACTGCTATTTTCCATCGGTTTATACAATGCAACAGGTCTTCAGCTCCACGAAAAAGGGTATTATATCGCATGTATGCTTCTGGTAGCAGTTGGATCGATTTTGACGCAAAAAGTAGTGAGAGATAATGCAGAGGATCGAGCGATTATTGAGGAGCAGGAAAGAGAATTTAACTTGAAGGTATCGAAAGCGGAGAAAGATACGCCGAAATAGCCCTTATCAGGATGTTCCTATCGGATATCCAGGTCGCGTAGTCTTTCAGACGAGCGAAGGATAAGCTTTGATACAGAGGAACATCATTTAGTGTCAGCAGCACGCGAACAGGTGTGTCCGAGATCGTCTGCTTTTAGCCCAATGTGACCAAATTTGGACGGGATGAAAACGGACAACGAGAAACCGTCAGGGTCATGCCCTGACGGTTTTTCGAATGAGCTCTACAAACTCTGCCGCTTTCTCGATGTGTGGAGCGTGCCCCACATTTTCCATAACTATCTCCTGATAAGAACCACCAGCGCACTGATATTGTTCGAGGACGTCACGAATTTGGGAGACCATCGGTTGCGGGGGGTATTCGTCTTCTCCGGGCCATCCGGGGACATAGCCAAGCTTGCCCAGCGTACCGAAATCAGCAAGCGACTGATCCGAGATAATAGCATCATCCGCACCGCGTATCCATAAAATCGGACACTTCGGCTCCATCTGGACAATACCGGACAAATTAACGTACTTGGGAGAAATCGCATTCGTAATCCCCGTCGTTCCAGGAGCAACACCGGGCCAATCGTTTACGTATTCAAAGGCACCGGGGTAAAAGCCCTCTCCCGTTCTCGTAGAGAGTATCGCGCTCACATAACGATCTTCCTGCTCTGGGGCAACTTGGAACGGGGGCTTGAAATAGAGCTGATTCATGACATTGCGAGGACTGGAGGGAGATTCATTGCCCATATCTTTGGCTGCTATTCTTTTGACCAGCTCGGAGTTGGCGGCTCCTCCACCTGATCCGGAGAAGCTGCTATAGCATGGGGTGCCAGCTATATCCTTGGTTCCACCAAAGCCGTAAGGGGACATGGGGGCGATGAGAATCAGGGAGCGGACTTCCTGCGGGTAATCGATGGCAAACTGCATCACGATTCCTCCACCTAATGACCAGCCGGCAAGATGGACAGGTGTTGGCAAGTCCAATGCCCGAATAAACGAATGAAGGTCATCCGACCAGTCTCGCAAACCGCGTGTCGCATCGATGGGCAATGCTTCGCTTGCTCCATAGCCACGCATATCAGGTGCATACACACGGTACTGGTCACACAGCGCCGCAATGGTATCATCCCAGAACAAGTTGGATGATGCATTGCCGTGAATGAGAAGAAGCGGTTCTCCCTCCGGTACGCCTGCTGTCAGGTAGGAAACGAGCAGGCGATTGGTCTGAATGGTTTTCGTTTCGATACGTCCATCCATCAATGATGTGCCTCCTTTCATGGTAACAAATATCAGAATATTTACATTATATATATGTTCGGTTACAAAATGAAAAAGAAAACAACCGCCCGTGAAAGGCGGTTGCAGGAAGGTTACATATGGAGACCACGCATTTGCTGTTCGATTTTCTCAAAGCCGCCAGAAACCTTAACGACTTCTTCTTTTTGCTCAGAAACGAGAACAAGCACTTCTTCCAGGCTCTCCTTGTTCTTGTCGGTAATATCTGCGTTGACTTCAACTTTTGCGCCGACTTCCTGAATCATGCTGTGAACATGGATGATGAACTCTTGCAGGTTTTTCGTTTTATCTGCGAAGTTTTGCATGTAGTTGTCTACATTGGTAAACATTTCTTGTACTTCGAGAATGCCCTCGCTGTTTTTCTCAAAAGAAGTCTGGGACTCAGAAATCATATCCGATACGAGCTTCATTTTTTCGCGAATGGTCATGAGCAGGCTCGAGATCGACTCGGAGGATAGCTTGGAGGATTCAGCCAGCTTGCGTACTTCATCTGCTACGACAGCAAATCCTCGGCCGTGTTCGCCTGCGCGAGACGCTTCAATCGTGGCATTGAGTGCCAACAGATTGGTTTGTGCAGAAATCTCGGAAATGGTTTGAATAATCTTCCCAATCGATTCGGTTTCTTTATTGAGCTCTTGAATCAGCTGGTTCGTGCCTTGGATGTCCTTGATGAATCGTTCAAAGTCATTGCCGATGTTGCCAATGCGTTTTCCGCTCTCGCTAGTGGCTTCTTTGGTCGATTCTACGTACTCATGCATCTCTGTAACTGAGCGGGTCATATCCTCAACTTGCAGATTCGTCGAGCTCATTTCCCGACGCAGCTCGTCCGTATTGCTGGTCTGGACCGTAAAGGACTCCATAATGTCTTGCAGGGAAGCGACGGTTTCGACAGCGCGAACATTTACACCATCCGTCACCTTGTTCAAATTCTCTTGATAGTCTTGCATAGAGGTGAGTGATTCATTGATCTGATCCAGAACACGTTGCAACGATTCCTTCGAGGCAATCGCTTCTTGCTTTTGTTGTTCACTTTCCTCTTGCAGCTTGTTATTGAATACAGCATGCATCATGCTCGTGACAGAGACGAAGCAGAAGGTAAGCAGGAAGTACATCAGATCAAGATTGCTTGTCGAATGGAAAATCGTTTCTCTCTGTGTCAGGAAGTAATAAGAGACAATACCCAATGTCGATACAATTGTCAAAATATTGATGAGTCGGTCTTGATAAATCCCCATGACTGCTACAAAGAACATAATGGTCATGATATTGATCATATGCGGGTCCAGTCCAACTATGATGAACATAAAGATCCCGATTACGGCGAAGTTGAAAAACTTCATAAAGGGCGCTGCTTTTTCACGGAAATTCGGGCGATTGGAGATGTAAGTAAAAGGTGCCAGCACGCCATACAAAATACCTAGCACCGTGAAAACGAATGTGTACGGTACGCCTAGAAAGAGGTTTAAGACTTGAACAACCGTAATAATACTTGCGAATACGATTACGACCCAATTGTTTCTTCTTCTCAATAGATCAATGTTATCCATTTTTTACCCACCTACCTCGACTTTTACTTGGTTGGATGACGACGAATTGTACCAGGAATATTTCGGATCGTGCTTATTGTCATAGACATCTTTTAGATGAAAGAGGGTCGGAATGGCGTCGGCCCCTTTGTAAAAGACGATATCTTTGGTCTGAGTCGCCTTTATTTGATATTTCTTGTTGATGAACTTAAAAAAGGTCGGATCAGCTACCCCGATTGCGTGGGTATAACCATGCTTTTCAGCGTAATCTATCATCAGGCAAATTCCTTTTTGCCCCAGTTGTCCGCGGTATTTCGGCAAAACAGCGAGACTGTCTACCTCCATTACTTTCATATCTTCTGTAACAACATCCTGAAAAAGTGATTTCATATAAGCACTTGATTTGGAAAAGGGCGTCATTTCAAATGTTCCGCCTGCTTCACCATCTTCGGCAATTAAGAGGAACTGAGCGGAGCCTTCTTTCGCGTACTCCATCTCGAAGCCCATGCTGGTCCATACTGTTTCTTTGATTTCATGAAATTTAGCTAACTCTTGTACGGTTTCTACTTGTTTGTACATAACTTCTCCACTCCATCATTTTCTCTGATTGAACCATGTTGTGTATGTTTGTCGTCTCAAAAGTTATGTGTTTCCATCCGTTACGAAAATGAAAATGCTTTCATCCTCCTTTCAAAAAAGTAAACACAAAAAAAGGCCGTTCCATCGAAATGGAACAACCGAAGCTACCAACATCAAAAAATGGTCACAAGATGATGGCAACCCGGCTATCATGGTCAAAGACTGTAGACCCGTGGTTTTGCGTCGCCACCTTTCGATGACTTTGCCTTTTGCGTTATTTAGCAAAATTTGTAAAGTTGTGTCGAAATTTGCTAGATATAATCTAGCAAAATATAAGCCAAAAGATGTATCTTTGTCAAGTTTTGGTAGGGAAAAGAAACTAATTGTTCATAAAGTATTTCCCGAAAATCACCCGTAACAAAAATTTTCCAACTATCCGATAACTAGAAGGAATAGGAGGGGATTTTTATGAAGGAAGTAAAAGTGATTCAATTTTACTTTTCCGGAGGCGGTGAAACGATTAGCGTCGAAACGACGGAACCGGAAGAGATCATTCAAATGGTCGCTAATCAAAACGACGGATGGCTTCAGTATGATGATGTTGTCATCAACGTCAGAAATGTTTCGTATATCAAAGTACGCAATCAGGCGTAAGGATAGGAAAAGGGCGTCAAGCTCCAACACGAAAAAGCTCTCCTTTGAATGTGGAGGGCTTTTTCGTGTTGGAGGTAGCGCTGCTGGTTATCCTATTAAATAGAAGAAAAAGGAGGGTGGCAAGATGACGTTGGAAGAAGTCATGCAGAAGCTCGAAGCGATGGGGACAGAACAGACGAAAAAAACGTTATTGCGGCATGGGGCGAAAGAGCCTTTGTTTGGCGTGCGAATCGGTGATATGAAAAAGCTGGTCAAGGAGGTAAAGCGTGATCAGCAGCTCGTTCAGGCGCTATACGATACGGGAAACTACGACGCCATGTACTTGGCCGGATTGACGGTTGACCCGAAGAGCATGACAAAAGAGCGACTGCAGGCTTGGGTCCAGGAAGCGTCTTGGTACGCCCCCGCCGAATATACGGTTGCGAGTGTAGCCGCTGAGAGCCATTTTGCCATGGAGTTGGCACGGGAATGGATCGAGTCAAAGGAAGAGATGGTAGCCACATGTGGGTGGAATACGTATTCGAACTACTTGTCGATTACTCCCGATGAACAGCTAGATAAAGAAGAAATCAAACGGCTCCTCATGAGAGTGAAGGAGACGATTCACCAGGAACAAAATCGCGTTCGGTACACCATGAATCAATTCGTTATTTCAGTAGGCGCGTATGTGCCGGAACTTCATCAGGAAGCGTTGGAAGTGGCCGCAGCGATTGGCAAAGTACATGTGGACGTTGGACAGACAGCGTGCAAGGTTCCGTTGGCTACGGAGTATATCAAAAAGATAGAGGAACGAGGGAGTGTCGGAAAAAAGAAAAAGACATGCATCTGCTAGTCGGGCATTTTTCTCGTTCATTTGGCGTATATTTCTAAGGTGCTTTTGTTTACTAAAGTATCGACTATTGTTTGCTAATGTGCTATCATGATACCTTGTTAACGTATTACCACTTTATCAGAGTAAAATATAGAGTAGGGAAACGAGGGGGATCATCACGATGAAGAAAATAGCATGGATGTCATTGTTGTTGAGTGCGATGGTTTCATTGGTAGTGGGCTGTTCCAGCGCAAACACTGGCGCTGACGCGAACAAGCTGATTATCGGAATTGATGATAAGTTCGCACCAATGGGATTCCGGGATGAGAAAAATGAGCTAGTCGGTTTTGATATTGATTATGCGCGTGCGGCCGGCGAAAAAATGGGAAAACAAGTCGAGTTTCAACCAATCGATTGGAGTGCAAAAGAGTCTGAACTAAACAGCGGTCGTATTGACTTGATCTGGAATGGATATACGATTACAGATGAGAGAAAAGAGAAGGTTCTCTTTACCAAGCCTTATCTGAAAAACGCACAAGTAGTTGTCACGATGGCAAACAGCAACTTGACCAAGCTGTCAGACTTGGCAGGTAAAGGAATTGGTTTGCAAAAGCTGTCTTCCGCAGCTGACGCGATTAATGCGAGCGATATCAAAAATCAGGTCAAATCGGTTACCGAGTTCCCTGATAACGTATTGGCACTGAGTGATTTGAAGATCGGTCGTGTAGAAGCGGTCGTCATCGACCAGATTGTTGCCGATTACTATATGGCAAAAGAGCCTGGAACTTTTAAGCAATTAGAAGAATCGCTGTCCCCTGAGGAATATGGAATAGGCGTCAAAAAAGGCAACGAGGCATTGTTGAATGAGCTGCAAAAAGCGCTGGATGCGATGAATCAGGATGGTACAGCTGCAAAAATATCGGAAAAATGGTTCGGCGAAAATCGTGTATTGAAATAAGAAGAACAGCGATGGCTTCGCCGCATGATTGGCGAAGCCACGCTTTTATTTTCAGGATTAGGAGCATACCAAGATGAGCGTAGACTACATTCTCTCCATTACGAAGCCCATGCTAGAAGGGGCGCAGATGACGGTGCTGTTGTTTATCATCGCCATACTGCTTTCCATTCCATTAGGTTTTCTGATCACCTTAATGGCAAAGAGCAGTAATAAGGCGGTGTCCTGGTTCGCGCATACGTATGTGTATGTGATGCGCGGGACGCCTCTCTTGTTGCAGCTGTTGTTTATTTGCTTCGGGCTGCCCCTCTTGCCTGTAGTGGGAGAGTATTTGGTGATGGATCGGTTCGTCGCTGCATGTGTCGGCTTTGTGCTGAATTACGCAGCGTATTTCGCGGAGATTTTCCGTGGAGGACTGCTGTCGATCGACAAAGGACAGTACGAGGCGGCGCAGGTCCTCGGCTTTAGCAAATGGCAGACAACCAACAAGATTATTTTGCCGCAAATGTTTCGCGTGGCTTTGCCTGCCGTCGCAAATGAATCCATTACCCTCGTAAAAGACACAGCGCTGCTCTATGCAGTTGCCGTCCCAGAATTGCTTCACTTTGCACAAACGGCTGTGAATCGCGACTTTACCATCGTTCCGTTTTTTATTGCCGGAATCATTTATTTGTTGATGACGCTATTGTTGACGTTGTTCTTTAAGTGGCTGGAAAAAAGGTTCAAATTCGAATAAAGGGCTGGCGTAATATGGATATCATTCAAGTATCGAATCTAAAGAAATCATTTGGCAATCAGGAAGTTTTGCGAGATGTCTCGTTTTCGGTGAAAAAGAACGAAGTCGTGGCAGTAATCGGGCCTTCTGGCTCCGGCAAAAGTACGATGCTGCGCAGCTTGGTCAATCTGGAGCAGGTGAATGGTGGCAGCATTCGTGTGCAGGAAGATTATTTGGTGAAGGACGGCGTTTATGCCGGCAACCAGGAAATCAAGCAGATCACATCGAGAATGGGCATGGTCTTTCAGCATTTTAATCTGTTTCCTCATCTCACCGTAAAAGAAAATCTGGAGATCGCACCACGCGTAGTCAAGGGGGAGGCGCCCCAGGACATCCACAGAAAGAGTGCAGATCTCTTGGAGAAGGTCGGTCTGTCTGATAAGGCAGACGCGTATCCGGCGAAGCTCTCAGGCGGACAGAAGCAGCGTGTGGCGATCGCCAGAGCACTGATGATGAATCCGCAAATCTTGTTGTTTGACGAGCCTACGTCTGCGCTCGATCCCGAACTGACGGGTGAGGTCCTGCAAGTCATCAAGCAGCTTGCCCAGGAGCATATGACGATGATGGTTGTGACGCATGAGATGGGATTCGCGCGCGAGGTGGCGAATCAAATCATGTTTATGGACAACGGGGAATTCGTAGAGTCGGGGACGCCTGAGCAATTGTTTACAAACGCCAAATTTGAGCGGACCAAATCTTTTTTGCATCGCGCCTTAAAGTAGAGAAGTTCAACAACAAATGCCCTCAGTGTCGAGAAGACAGACTGAGGGCATTTTGTATAGACAGGCTACATCACCTGATAGTTCAAGTACCGTTGGCTGATGAACGAATGAAAATGATCGCTGAACGAGTCAGCATTTAAAAACGCATTGTAAGCGTAAGGAGTGACCCGACAGTAAACGACTTCTCGTCCATCGTGAAAACGGATGTAGAGGTGGCTTGCAGCCAGATCGTAGCGAGCAGCTTTGATCAATTTCGAATCCAGTTTCTTGTATGTAATTTCGTGAGGTTGATTCTGACGTGGCAGAAATTGGCGGAAAAAAGATCTCAATGTACGTGCAAACTCCTTTATCGAAAAATCGGCTTATCTATTTCTACGAGTCTTCATTTTACGCAAAAATTTGGATTCGGAATACAAAAATAGCACACCGATTGCAAAATAGGCTAAGAGAACCGTATTCAGAACAATCATTGAAAAGTCGGCAAGCATGTAAGTGCCTCCTGTTAGAGAGAATGAAGTCACGAATTGAAAGTAACCTGATCCAAAAAAGTGAAAATCTTCTTTTTTATTCGTTCTATGGGCCTGTGATCTGGTTGTGTATAGAAAAGAATGATCATCCGAAAGTATGTAGACTCATGAAAAATGTTGTCGAATATAGTCTATATTACCTATTTTATTATTGTCAATAATTACATAGCACCAAAACTTGTTTCCGGAAATTTCCTTGGTCAACTACCTTGTATCACGAGGTATAGTGTGATAATCTCTAGGCATGTCACTGGGAGGAGATGCTTTTGTGAACAAGGAGTTGTTGAAAGGAAGCATCGATCTATTGCTTCTATCGCTGATCGCACAGAAAGATCAGTACGGCTATGAGTTGGCCAAGAAGATTCGCGATAAAAGCGATGAGCTGTATGAAATCGGTGAAGGTACACTATACCCTGCCCTAAAGCGGCTGGAGACGCAAAAGGCAGTAGAGTCTTACTGGGGGGAAGCCAGCGAAGGCGGACGCCGCAAATATTATCGGATTACCAAGACCGGCCAGGGACTTCTTCAAGACAAGATGAAGGATTGGCAGAGCTTGAGCAGACTCATTTTGCTTTGCAATGAGGGAAGTGAGTAAACGAAATGAAGCTCGAAGAATATGCAGAGCAGGTCGTCAGTCGCTTGCCGTGCTCGAAATGGGAAAAGCAGGATGTCAAAGATGAGCTGATGGATCATTTGAACAGCATGAAGAGTGAGCTCGTCGAAGAAGGCTGTGAAGAACAGGAAGCCGTTTTACTGACCATTCAACGATTTGGTCCGACGAAAGCAATCAGTCGGCAACTGTCTGAGTCCATGCCGCTTATTGATAAATACATCCGTAAATGGCTCCTGTCGTTGTTTTTGTTGTATGTAGCTATCTCCAGTTATCTCTTGCTATTGTCACCGGATCGCTTCCGACGCAGAGCTTTTACCGTGGAATGGAAGCAAAGGATGCTGGAATACGGCGTCCCGCAATATACGCATCTGTTCCAAAATACGAAACCATTTCAAACCTTGGTGGATTACGTTTTTCATTATGACAATTACAGCTTTGGCATTGTGATGTATAACCTGATTGGCAATGTCATGTTGTTTGTTCCGCTCGGGCTGTTGCTGCCGCTGATATTTATGTCCTTCCAAAGCGTGCATCGCGTGTTTTTTCTCACACTTTCGGCGAGTCTCATCGTCGAAACCTTACAGCTATTGTTTTCGTTAGGCAGCTTTGATGTCGATGATCTGCTGCTAAATGTACTCGGCGGACTGATTGGCTACGGAATGTTTCGAGTCGGGGCGGAGCTGATCCACAGGAGACGGAAAAACAGTAATTTCGATGACGATCTGTCAGCCACATCGTCTTAGTAGGACAAGAGTCGTAAAAGCCTTTTGCTTGACTGGGGTCGTACAGTTGTGAGGCGACCTTGGCAAAGGCTTTGCCCATTTTTTTGCATATGTACATCGTAATGCGATATACATAGTGAATCGATTTAGGGGGATTTTTATGAAACGAACAGCGATTTTCCTCATGGTAGTTGTTTTCCTGCTCCAGGTCGTAGTTGGTTGCGAGAGTAATAATGCTACTGAGCAGGTGCAGATGAAGCAGCTTGCAGATTTTACTTTTGATGTGAAGCCGGAGACCTTCGAAGTGTTCGTCGAGAGAGACGGAGTGAAGGAAAGTGCTTCGGAGCCCATGCCTGCGCGCAAGGTAACGAATGTACAGAAAGGTGTACAAGAAATTGCTTGGAGCTACCCGGACGATCGGCTGAATGTCTCGATCAAAAAGAAAGAGGATCATTTGCAAATTACCCTGACCTCCACAGGAACAGAGAGCTTTTCCTGGCCGACAGTAAAAGGATCAAGCTACATATTGCCTTTGGGAGAGGGGAAATGGATTCCTGCGGATGACAGCAAGTGGCAGTCCTTTTTTAAAGAAGAGAGTCTTAGCTTTGCTGAGTCTTTTTCCATGCGCTTTTTTGCTGTGAACAAGAGCAAGTATGCGCTGATGTACGTCGTGGACAATTTGTTTAACAACACCGTCGATTTTGCCGTTAATCCGACGATTGCGTTTACGTTTTCTCACGAGTTTCCCACGATTAACCCGGACAAGACCTACGGGTTCCGCTTGTATGTCACAGACAACGATCCGGTTAGTGTAGCGGGCGTGTACAAGCAATATGTCAAAGAGCAGGGAGAACTGCTGACGCTTGCCGAAAAAGCCAAAGCCAATCCGAATATCGAAAAGCTTTACGGCGCTCCTCATTTTTACTTGTGGAACAAGAGCTTCCTATCGGTCAACGATGTGAAATGGAATGCGCTGAAAACGAAACTGAATGAGAGCTTCATCGGGACACTTGAGCAAATCTTGGCTTCCAATGGAGTGGACGGAAAAGAGAGCATCCAGCAATTCCGCGAGATTCAGAAGCAGGATTACGTTGCGGATTATCAAAAGAAAGCGATCCTAGGCGGGTTGAATTACGCTTTGCGTTCCCGTGAGTTTTACAATCCGCAGCTATTTCCACATATCGATGAAGAGGCAAAGAAAGCGCTTGGAAAAGGGAGCGACTCGTTGACGGAATCACAGCTGTACGACTTGAATAAAAGGCTGCTAAAGAGTGTGCTGCAGGATGTCGTTCCACCTGTGGAACAGTGGGGGAATGCCGACTCTACTCATCTCTTGAAAGAAATGAAAGCGGCGGGGATTGATCAGGCATGGATCGGTTTGCCGGATTGGACGGCTGCCTACATGAAGCCAGCATTCATTCAAGAGGTGAATGAGGCAGGTTATTTGATCGCCAGCTACGATTCCTACCATTCGATTCATCAGGAAGAAAATCCCGATTGGAACACGGCTATTTTCAAGGATAAGAGCTTGTATGAGAATGCGACGATCACGAAGAAAAATGGAGAGAAGAAAGCTGGTTTTCTCCAACAGGGGAGATTGCTGAATCCGACTCTATCGCTGCCAAGTGTCAAACAGCGCATGGATGAAATCATGAGTAACGATGTCGCTTTTAATTCGTGGTTTATTGATGTGGATGCAGCTGGAGATTTCAACGATGATTATTCGCCGCAGCACACGACGACTGAGGCAGAGGATATGAAGGCGAAGCTTGCGCGTATGGACTACATTCGCGATGAAAAGAATTTGGTCATCGGCTCTGAGACTGGAAATGACTTCGCCAGCCGAAGCATCGCCTATGCCCATGGCATTGAGACGCCTGTCATCAAATGGGCCGATCCGGACATGCGAAAAAACAAGCAAAGCCCGTATTATGTAGGAGGCTACTGGTCCCCGGCGGGAGAGATTCCGGAACGATACGCCAAACAGGTTCCGATCAAGGAAGAGTATCGTCATGTATACATTGATCCTGCGTATTCTTTGCCGCTATACAAGCTGGTGTACAATAACGCAGTGATCACGAGCCATCATTGGGAGTGGGGCAGCCTGAAGATTAAGGGTGAAGTCGGTACCCGTATGCTCAAGGAGCTGCTTTACAATGTACCGCCGCTCTATCATTTGGATGAAAAGGTGTGGGATGCAAACCAACCATTGATCACGAACTATTTGAAGGTGTGGTCTCCCTTCCACAAAAAAGCGGTGCAGCACGAGATGACTGATTATCGTGTGTTGTCCGAAGACAGGCTCGTGCAGAAGGCAGTCTACGGGGATGATCTGCAAGTGATTGCCAACTTCTCTGAGCAAGATTTCACGTACGAGGGTCAAGTAGTGAAGGCGAGATCAGTTCTGATCATCGACGGTAACGATATCCAGACCTTCCTTGCCCCTGCGCAGTAGGAACGATTTGAAAAAGGCTGTCCGCGAAAATGAAGCGGCAGCCTTTTTCTGCTAAGGAGTGGGTGGGGATTTCTTGCTTTTCAAATCGTATTGGAGTCGATTGATAAAGTTCATCGAAATACGGGAATAATGCCGTTCCTCCGAGCGCACCCACCCATAATAGATGGGTTGTTGATAAGGAATATCCAAATCAAGCGTGATTGAATCGGAGTCTTGCAAATGAGGTTCATGAACAAAAGAGTAGTCCAGTCCGATGGTTACCGCGAGATTTTGCCGGATTGCATTGCGGAGCGCTTCTGTGTTGTTCGACGTAAACAAAATGTCGACGGGACCATAAGTAGCGGCAAAATCCTCTACGAACCATTTGACGTAGTCGTCGTTGTACAGGACGAAGGACTGCTTGCGAAGCTCTTCAGGTGTGACGGAATCCTGGTAGGCAAGCGGAGAGGTTTTGCCTACACCTACGACCATTTTTCCCTCTAGCAACTGTTCGAACACCAACCCGAGGCCCTCGCTCTTTTTGAGCAGGTTCTCATGGATAATGACCAGACCAATGTCCAGCTTGTCCTGAAGAATGTCCTCTAATATTTCCTGTGTGCCTTTTTCTGCAATTTCCGTACGGATGTAAGGATAATCTTTTTTAAAGCTCGCGACGGCATCGACCAGAAGATTCATGGGACCGGGAATCGTGGCGAGCCTCAGCTCTCCACTCAACGTGTTCGTATAGTTTTGTGCTTCCTCCCAGATCTCCTGGATCTTGCCCAAGGCTTCAAACGCTTTTTTGATGATGATGCGCCCTTCAGGGGTAGGTACCGCCCCAAGACGCGAACGTGAAAAAAGAGTAACGCCCAGCTCTGCTTCCAGACTGGAGAGCGACTGGCTGATGGCGGAGAGGGTGACATGCTTGTTCTGAGCGGCTTTGGTCAGGGAGCCTGCCTTCGCTATTTCTACGATATATTCCAGTTGTTCCAGATGCATTTGGTAATATCACATCCTTTAGTCGTACTTAAGGAAGGGTAAGCATGTTTACATATTTTTAAATATAAAAGAGTCCTATAATGAAAGCAAGGCAAGAGATCAGGTACTAGAGACATAACGAATGGAGGTATTTACAATGGCGAGACTCGAAGGAAAAGTAGCGATCGTTACGGGTGGAGCAAGTGGGATCGGTGAAACGACCGTCCGTCTCTTCGCAAAAGAAGGGGCGAAAGTAGTGATTGCTGACTTCTCCCCACGTGGAAATGAATTAGCGGAAGAGCTGAATCAAGCAGGCTTCGATGCGTTGTTCGTGAAAACGGATGTAACGAAAGAAGACGAAGTCAAAAACATGGTGAGCACCACAGTAGAAAAGTACGGAAAGGTAGACATTCTGTTTGCCAATGCAGGAATAGCGAAAGACGCACCAGGTCATCTGTTGAGCATGGATGATTGGCAAAGAACGATAGATATCAATCTGACCGGCGTGTTCTTGTGCGATAAATACGTCATCGAGCAAATGTTGGCGCAAGGGACTGGCGGCGCGATTGTAAACTGCGGGTCGATCCATAGTCATGCGGGGAAAGCAGGCGTAACTGCATACTCATCCGCAAAAGGCGGCGTGAAGCTCCTGACTCAGACGCTGGGACTTACGTATGCAAAGCAAGGGATTCGCGTAAATGCGGTCTGCCCGGGCTACATTGATACACCGCTGATTGCTGGGCGCAATGAAGCCTTGAATGAGCACCTGATCGGGTTGCATCCGATGGGACGCTTGGGTAAACCAGAAGAAGTCGCCAAGGCTGTTCTGTTCCTTGCCAGCGACGATGCTTCCTTTGTCACAGGGACGAGCCTGCTGGTCGACGGCGGATATACCGCGCAATAAAAAAGGTCTTTCTCCTCGCGTAGAATTATCTACTCGGGGAGATTTTTTTTGGCAAGACCACATCAGACAAATGCCCTCAACCATCGTCCAAGCGGGCGCAAAACGGTTCGAATATGATGGGAAAAAGCCATTACGCAGCGGGGGGGAGGAGTTTTGCCGACTTTTGTGGGCAAGGTGATCATCACCAATAATGTCGGAAATATCAACTTTGGCGACACGGCAAACAACTCTCCGAAAAGCGTAACCAAAGCGTTTTCCGGTTCGGGTGGAAACAATAGCGGCAACGTAGTGAAGGTCATCAATGAAAATAGCCAAACCAATACATGGGTGGGTTCAGGAGCCGCTGGAATGAAGACGATGAAGACAGTGAAGACAAAGAATCGGGTCCGTCGAGCAGCCCGAAAAGGCAAAAAGAAAAAGTAGCCTTGAAAAAGGCGCGTGTGAAAGTGGACAAGCTCCGAAATAGAATTGAGATTAAGACTATTGCGAATTTATGAGAATTGAGATAAAAAAGATGAAAGACGATCGCAGAAAGGAAGCAAACCAGATGACGAAAACAAATGAGGAAACACTCTTATTTACCCGTGTGAACAAGGACACGCAGGCACTGCCGATTTCCATTGAAGATTGGGAGAAAAAGGCGCGAGAGGTTTTGCCGGATGGGCCATTTGATTACGTTGCCGGGGGATCAGGGGCAGAAGAAACGCTGGTAGAAAACCGGACAGCTTTTTCCCGTTGGGCAATCATTCCGCGGATGATGCGGGACGTGACGAATCGTACCCTTGGTATTTCAATGTACAATCAAGCGTTGCGCACGCCGATCTTCTTGGCTCCTGTGGGTATGCAGACGATTTCACATCCCGATGGAGAGCTGGCGTCTGCCAAGGCGGCAGCAGCAGCTGGAGTACCGTTCGTAGCCAGTACAGTTTCTGCTCACTCACTCGAACAGATTGCCGAAGTGATGGGCGATGCCTATCGCTGGTTCCAGCTCTATTGGTCGAACGATCGAGAGGTTTCTGCGAGCATGGTCAGACGAGCGGAAAAGTCTGGTTATTCTGCCATTGTTCTCACGGTGGATACCGTCATGCTAGGGTGGAAGCGTAGAGACTTCCGCAACGGCTATTCGCCACTGCGCGAAGGAAGAGGACTGGCGAATTACTTGACAGATCCTGTTTTTTGCTCGCGACTCCCTGAGGTAACACCGGAGAATGCAGTAGAGGAAGTGTTGAAAAACATTTATCATCCAGCACTGAATTGGAACGATATCGCGTTTTTGCGTGAGCATACTCGTCTGCCGATTTTGGTAAAAGGCATTTTGCATCCGGATGATGCGCGACTTGCTTTAGAGCATGGTGTCGATGGAATCATCGTCTCCAATCACGGTGGACGGCAGATGGATGGAGCTATTTCTACGCTGGATGCGTTGCCAGCGATTGCCGAGGTGGTAGCTGGCAAAATACCTGTTTTGCTCGACAGTGGCGTGCGTACAGGAGCAGATGTCGTTAAAGCGATTGCTTTAGGTGCCGATGCCATTCTGATTGGTCGCCCATTCCTGTATGGACTGGCTGTTGCTGGAGAGCAGGGCGTAGCGAGTGTGTTAGATACACTCATTCATGAATTTGACGTCGCGATGGCGCTGTCTGGCAGCAATTCTGTCGCAGACCTCAATCGCAGCATTCTTGCCCGGTTGTAAGGGAAACAATTCGTTCATACCCATTGAAAAAAGTGAGCCAGTCTTCATGCACTGGTTCATTTTTTTCGCAAAAATGTTGTTTCTACCGCAGGTGTTCTCGTTGATCTTTCGGAAAAACATGGTAAAATGGAACGAACTTGTATTCAGAACGTTACGATCCTTCTGTAAGGATCATTTTTTTTGACTGTATCCAAAGCAGGTGATGGAAATGAAAAACCAAATGATATCTTCACTGACACCCCAAGATTGGGCAGGGCTACTACGTGAAAAAGATGGTGAGCTGAACATGGTTGTGAATGAGCTGGCAGATGTCAAATACGCTTTGGACCAATCCACGATCTTGGCAATTACGGACCATAAGGGGATTATTTTGCGGGCAAATGAGCAATTTTGCCGCATATCGAAATACGAACGAAGTGAATTGATTGGAAAGGACCATCGTATTCTTAATTCGGGTTACCATCCGAAAGGCTTTTTTAAAGAAATGTGGTCCTGTATTCGATCTGGCCAGGTATGGCGGGGGGAAATTCGCAATCGCGCAAAAGATGGCAGCTATTATTGGGTCGATACAACCATCGTGCCATTTAAGAATCAAGCGGGCGAAATCTATCAATACCTGTCCATTCGCAGCGATATCACAGCACGCAAGCAGATGGAAGACGAGCTCAAGCGGAGTGAAGAAAAGTATCGCATCATCGCGGAAAATACGTCGGATATCATCAGCATCATCAACCTGGATGGGGATTTTCTCTATTTGTCCCCGTCTCACAAGCGTGTATGGGAGCATACCGTTCCTGATGAGGAAATCCATAACCTGTTCGAGTGGATTGTGGAGGATGATCGGGATATTTTTGCTTATGCGATTCAGCATGCCTTCTCTACACGTAAAGAGTACATGGTAGAGTGCCGGATTAACACCCAAATAAACGATGTAATTTGGACAGAAAGCAAAATCAATCCGATTATGGATGAAGAAGGAAATGTGACCAAGCTGCTCCTCGTTACCCGTGACGTCACAGACCGGAAACAGTCCGAAGAGACGATTCACCACTTGGCTTATCACGATGCGTTGACAGACCTGCCGAATCGCCGGATGTATGTCCAACAGCTCAGCAAGGAAATGATGCAGGCTAAGCGTTTCCAATCGAATCTGGCTGTGCTGTTTTTGGATTTGGATCGCTTCAAGGATGTGAACGATTCGTTCGGTCATGACGTAGGGGATATGTTGCTGATCGAAGCAGCAAATCGTCTACAGGCGTGCCTCAAGCCGGGAGATGTCGTGGCCAGGTTGGGTGGAGACGAATTTACGATTATGCAGAACCAGCTGCAAGATCGAAGTGAAGCGGCTGCATTGGCAGAGCAGATCATGAATCAGTTGCAGCGGCCCTTTGAATTGGATGGTCATGTGTTCAACGTGTCGTGCAGCATCGGCATTGCCTTGTACCCGCAGGATGGGGACAATCCCGAAGATTTGCTGAAACGGGCCGATACGGCATTGTATACAGTGAAATCGCGCGGGAAAAATGGCTATGACTTTTTCGATCCGACGATGGAGGCGAAGTCACTCGAGCGTATCTTGATGGAAAATGAGATGCGGAAAGCCATTGAACAAGAGCATTTCCAAATTTACTACCAGCCCAAAATAGATATCGCAACAAGCGCGATGACAGGCATGGAGGCGCTTGTTAGATGGGTGCATCCAGAGCTGGGCATCATCCCGCCGAATCGCTTTATTCCAATCGCCGAGGAGACAGGGATGATTCTGGCGCTCGGGGAATGGATTTTGAAACAGGCGTGCAAACAAAATAAAATTTGGCACGATGAAGGTTATACGCTAAAGGTGTCTGTGAATTTGTCGGCGAGACAAATCTATCAAAAAGATCTGGTCGAGATGATCAAGGATATTCTTCGGGAAACAAATCTGTCTCCTGATTGGCTGGAGCTCGAGATTACGGAGAGCATTTTTGTTAAAATGGAAGAGGCGACGGCAGTCCTGCAACAGATTCGGGATATCGGTATCCAAATTTCGATTGATGATTTTGGGACAGGCTATAGCTCGTTTAGTTATATTAAAAGCTTGCCAGTCGATACAATCAAAATTGACGCCTCCTTTATTCGCGACATTCATCACAACCAAGAGAGTCAAGCGATTGTAAAAGCGATTGTCACGATCGCGCAAAGTCTCAATATGAATGTCATCGCAGAGGGAATTGAGCTGGATGATCAAGTAGCAGCTCTGAAGGAAAACGGCTGCGATCACGGTCAGGGCTATCTGTTCAGCAAGCCGCTTCCGACAGATGCTTTCGACCAGTTCCTTCGTCAAGAACAGCAATAAAATGGCAGGAAGCAAAGCCGGGTGAGTACATCCGGCTGTTTCTTTTGTGTGGTACTATAGGAGGCGGACAAAAACACAAGAGCAAGTGTGCAGCTAGAAAGGGAGGCCCCTCGTGGGAAAGTTGTCGGGAAAGACTGTATTAGCTATCGCAAGTTTGGTGTTGATGTGGGGATTAAGCTGGTCGATCTACAAAATGTCACTCGCCTATACGCCACCGATTTTATTCGCAGGAATGCGTTCGCTGATTGGCGGACTTCTGCTCGCTTTATTCATTTTGCCGAAATGGAAAAAGATCAACTGGCGTGAAAACTGGTTGCGCTATTGTATATCTGCCTTTCTGAATACATTGTGCTTTTACGGCATTCAGACGGTTGGACTCGTGTATTTGCCAGGTGGATTATTCTCTGTGTTGGTGTACTTCCAGCCAATCTTGATTGGACTCTTTGCCTGGTTGTGGCTGGGTGAGAGCATGACAGTGCTCAAGATCATTGGGCTGGTCATGGGATTCCTCGGGATACTTGCGGTCAGTGCGGATGGACTGACTGGACAGGTTTCCATCGTGGGCGTCATTTTAGGTTTGTTGACGGCTCTGACGTGGGCGCTGGGCGTGATCTATGTGAAAAAAGTCAGTGCCAAGGTAGATTCGCTGTGGATGGTTGCCATGCAATGCATGATTGGTGGCGCGGCCTTAACTCTTTTGGGGACAGGCGTAGAAAGCTGGTCAGACATTGTCTGGAATGTGCCTTATTTGATCGGTCTCAGCTATGGTGCTACATTTGGCGTGCCGATTGCCATTGCCATTTACTTTGGGCTTGTGAATGCAGGCGAAGCGAGCAAGGTAGCCGCCTTTACGTTTCTTGTGCCGCTCATCGCAGTCGTCACTGGCACCATTTTCATGGACGAGCCGGTTACGTATTCACTCATCGCCGGTCTTGTATTGATCGTGTGCAGTATTTACTTGGTGAACTATCAGAAAAAGATACAAAAGCCTGTCATTGCCAATACGCTCAATCGTTGATGGAAACGACAATGAAAACAGCCGACACTTCACAGGTTCGGCTGTTTTTCTTATTGAGATTATACGTAAGGTTCTTTGTAGATTCCCTTTTCATAAATGTACTGGAGGCAAGCATCCGGCAACAGGAAGCTGGGGTCGCCGCCTTTGCGGATTTCGTCTCGGATGTAGGTAGAGCTGATTCCCATGTTGATGCCCTTGCTCATGATGAGAAAATGCTCGTCGTGATTGCGCAGCAGCGCGTCCTCTGCGATCAGGTCAGCGGTCGGATAGCCTTCGCGCGACATCACGATGAAGTTGAAGCCTGCGACCAGCTTTTCAGCGTTGCCCCAGTTCGATAGTCCCTCTAACAAATCTGACCCCATGATGAAAAAGAGCTCGTCGTTTGGGTACTTCTTTTTCATGTGCATCATCGTATCATACGTATAGGTTTCACCTGGCAAGGCATCGATCTCGACTGTAGAAATTTCGAAAAGAGGTTCGCCATTTTTGTTTGTTTTGTGTGCGCTGCCAGCCAAAGCCAGTTTGAGCATGTGCAAGCGATGGACGTCCTCTGTCTGCAATTTTTTATCATTACGCTTTGAAGAGCATGGTACGAAAATGACTTTGTCCAGTCGTCTCCGGTGAGCGACGGTCGCTGCCGTGAACAAATGGCTGTACGTGATGGGATCAAAGCTGCTGCCATAAATGCCGATTCGCATGAAAATTGCCTCCTATCGTCATGAGCCTGTTATTTTTTTCGAACAGTCATACCAAGCTGGTTCTGAAAATGACCGAGAGCCCATTTGTGACCTTCTGGAAGAAAGCTCGCTACGGCATCCTCGTGGATGACGACAGAAAAGCCGTTATAGAAGCCTTCAATCGCTGTATGCAGCACACAAATGTCTGTGCAGACACCTACCAGATGAATCTCAGTAATACCTCTCGTGCGTAACAATAGTGCAAGGTCGGTGCCTTGGAAAGCACTGTAACGCGTCTTATCCATCCAGTGAATCGTATCTTCGAATTCTTCGTAAATCTCCTGAATGCTGCCATACAAATTCCTGCCAGCTGTCCCGATAATGTTGTGCGGAGGGTAGAGTCCTGTCTCAGGGTGGTACGGGTCCTGCTCTCGATGAGCGTCGACTGCCATGACGACAAAGTCGCCTTCTGCGAGGAAGTCGCGGATCAGTTCTCCAATGCGTCCTTCAATAGCCTGACCAGGCTCGCCGCAAGTCAATGCACCATCTGTCGCGACAAAATCATTCGTGTAGTCGATCACAATCAAAGCTTTCATGGCAAAAACCTCCTGAATGTGAGTGTGGACTTGCTCAGTAAATCATGGCAGTAGGGGTGAAGCCGGTAAAACGATACAGCTTGGCTGGGGAATTCGAAAACTCGGTCGAGTAGACAGGCTGTCCGTCAGCCGATAGAACTGGTTCGAGAAGTCCTTGCCGTCTGGTCGTCGCAAGCAAGCGCCGCTCAAAATTGCCGCGATCTTTTGCCGAAAAGGATGGAACGACTGTCTCGATCACTTGCAGCAGTTCGCTCAAGGTAAACTCATCTGGCAAAAACGCTTTGGCGATAGTTGTTTGCAGCATTTGCTCACGAACTCGCTGTAAGGCGTCAGTCAAAATTTCACGATGATCAAAAGCAAGGTTGAGGGCAAAAGCTTTCTCAATCGGAAACAGCTGCGCGTCTGATGCATCGTCGTTTGCCTGTGCGTGCTTCAATAAATCTTCATGAACGAGGGAGACATAGGCAACACTTGGGATCCAGCCACGAGGGTCTCTACCCGGCTTGTAGTACGTCTTCAGCTGCTCAATGTGTACATCGCGGTCAATATTCGTCTCTTCTTTCAGCTCACGATAGGCGCATTCGTCCAGTGTCTCCGATTCAAGGGAAAAACCGCCAGGCAAGGCCCATTGCTCCCCAAAAGTATCGCTTTTACGCTTGATCAGAAGAACGGCCAATTGCTTGAGTGGCAGCGATTTGGTTTTCGTTTGGCGCGGGATGGAAAGGATCGTAAAGAGGCAAATATCTGTTGGAAGTCCATCCGGCGAGCGGTACTTTTTGGTCCGATAGCGGATGCGTTTGGCTCGAAGGGGAGATGTACTCACAAGATCATCCTTTCCGTTTGCTCGAATCAGTTCTCATGCTTTTATATTATGATATCATTTTAACAATGTCAATATTACAATGTAAAAAACTGTGAAAAAAGACGTCTGTGGATGTCAGACGTCTCTCGGAGCAGTTCGCGCGAAAAGGATTGATTAAACAGCATCCAGCGCGAGTCGCAATGTAATGTTAATGTTTTCTTCCGTTTTCGCCACGATCGTATGCGGGCTGGTTAATCCGAAGTCACCAAACGTTACGACAGACGTGCCTTCCAGCTGCAGCTTGCCTTGGGAATAAATCGCGTCAGCATCAATTTTCACGTCTTTGGCAATTCCTTTGAGAGTCAAAACACCATTGATGGTGAACGAAGCCTTTTGTCCTTCTGTCCATGTGGTAGGCCAGTTCTCAAAAGATTTCGCTTCAAAGGTAGCAGCTGGATGGACGGCTGTATCAAAGTAATCAGGCGATTTGATATGCGTGTCGCGCTTTTCATTACCGGAGTTCAGCTGATTCAAGTCAGCGGAAGCCGTTGCTTTCATTTGATCGGGTGCAGAGAGGTTCACATCCCAGCTGCCGGTAATGCCGTCCATTTCAAAGTTTACCGTTTCTTTCGACGTAGTTACGGAGAAATAGACTTTGGACTGGTCATTGATCGTCCATTTTTTATTCAGTTGATCTGCTGTCAGAGCCGTTGATGAAGCGGTAGATGAGGCTGTTGCTACCGCAGCTGCAGGCTGAATCTCCACATGGTTTCCCACAAAATAGTCATAGAGCATGTAGCCTCCGATACCGACCACGAGCGTGGCAACTGAAGCTGTCAGGATAACCGAATTCTTTTTCATTATTGGATAACCTCCATGTTTTTGAAGTGTTCAGACTTGAGTCGTATGTATTTGACTGCGCAGGGATCATTATGAGAGAGGAAGCTGAATGGGTCTTGAAAGCTGGCTGAAAGTTTGTTGAAAGTGCAAGGGGAAGAGAATAATCAACGTTTTTTATGTTGAATTTACATTTTTTGGTTTATTATTCTGCAAAAAGCTTTCAGCTTGCACTCAGGGCATATTCAGCAAACATTCAGCTACTCTTGGCCTGATCAGGTAAAATGGAGGTGAGGTGAAAGAAATGAGCCAAAACAAAGGCATTAAAATATTGCTTGTCGATGATGAGCCGACCATCCTGCAATTTTTGGAGATGGGTCTTGAAAATGAAGGTTTCCAAGTATTGACGGCACAAGACGGGATGACCGCGGTGACCATGGTAAAGGAGCATCAGCCCCATGTCGTCATTCTCGATGTGATGATGCCAGGCATGGACGGCTTCGAGGTATGCCGGATGCTGAAAAAGATACAGAATGTAGCAACGATCATGCTAACAGCCAGAGAAGACGTGGAGGATCGGGTAAAAGGACTAACGCTGGGTGCTGATGATTATATGATTAAGCCGTTTAGCTTTGAGGAGCTGCTTGCCCGTATCCATGCGCGTATTCGCAATCATTACCCACATTTGCTCTCCAAGGTACATCTCGGGCCATTCCAGATCGATGACAGACGAAAGGAAATTACCTACGAGGACACACTTCTGGAGCTATCGCCAACGGAATACTCTTTGCTGAAATATTTGGTGACGAATCACGGCTTGGTGCTGAGCAAACCAATGATTCTGGATAACGTATGGGGCTATGATTTTGGTGGGGAGGAGAATATTGTCGAGGTGTATATTCGCTCCTTGCGTGACAAACTGAACGATCGTCAGCATCGGATCATTCGCACTTTGCGCGGTGCGGGCTATCGGGTTGATTTTGTATGACAATGAATCGAAACAATCAATGGGCCTCCTTCCTAGAACCGAACTCTTTGCGTTATCAGCTGTTGTCTCGTTCGTTATTTATCTTATCCGGGTTGCTGCTTCTAATCGGCATGATTCAATACTTATTGATGGAGCAATTCTTGTATCGCAGCAAAGCCGAAAGTCTGTTAAATCTGGCAGTTACCGTTCCGTATCAGGTCTTGGAAGATACGGAAACACTCCCGAAAAACGATCAGTATGTCAGCGCGTTGCTCTCCTTGCGTACACCCGATATCAAGTATGCCTTTATTGACAACGATGCCAACGTGACGGAGCTGTTTGCGATTCCGAGCGAAGGGTATTCCCCGCGCTTTCCTGATAGTTTATACCGCGAGATCTTAGCTAGTGGCGTATGCACTTTCAAATACAAAATTTTGGAAGGTAGCACTGGGACGGATTATTTGGTCGTGCTGGCACCGATCAAATCATCTGAACAGCTGCAAGGAATCGTACAACTGAGTACACCTGTCGGCTCGATGCGGGAAGTGCTATTTCCACAGTTGATCATTTTCTTCTCTGCATCTGCACTCGCCTTGCTAATCGGCTTGTTAACCTATGTGCCTGTGCTTCGCCGTACACTGAACCCACTTTCGCGTATTGAGGTTACCGTTGAGCGGATCAATGCGGGTAATTTGGATGAGCGGCTGCCGATGGATCAAGGTCAGATGGAGATTGATCAATTATCGGCGGTCTTTAACGGAATGCTGGAGCGGTTGGAAACCTCCTTTAAAATCGAGCAAGAAGCTGGAGAACGGATGCGGCGCTTTGTAGCAGATGCCTCACACGAATTGCGAACACCGCTGACATCCATCCATGGTTTTTTGGAAGTGCTGCTGCGTGGTGCGGCGGCAAATCCCGAACATTTGCAGAAAGCATTGAAAAGCATGCACGGCGAGACAGAGCGGCTGAACAAACTCGTCAACGATTTGCTGTACCTGGCTCGGATGGATCGGGAACCGGCTTTCCTTTTGCAAGAAGGGCAGTTGGACGCGGTCGTGCACAGTATGGAATCGCAGCTCATGGTTCTGGCGGGTGACCGAAACGTTCATTTCCGCGTAGAACCGAATGTTACGGTTGCTTTCGATTGTGATGGAATGAAGCAAGTTATTCTCAATCTGTTTCAAAATGCGGTGCAGCATACTGACCCTGTCCAAGGTGAAATCGAGCTTACATTGAGCAAGATTGCCAATGGCATTGAACTGACGATCAGAGATAATGGGGCCGGAATCGCACCGGAGCATGTCCCGCATGTATTCGACCGTTTCTACCGGATTGAATCCTCCCGTGCACGCAAAAGCGGAGGGGCTGGTCTGGGGCTGTCGATTACCCAATCCATTGTAGAAAATCATCGGGGAAAAATTGACGTACAAAGCAGCTTGGGAACAGGGACCGTGTTTCGCGTATGGTTGCCTAACGATTTGAAAGAGGGTCAGAAGACAGAAGTTGTTAGTTGACAATGAGAGAAAACCTCATTTATAATCTGAGACATTCAATAAAACAACCAACACAGCCGTGAAAAGGAAAGTAAAAAAGGGATTTTGACGTCCAGAGAGTTGCCTGTTAGCTGAGAGGGCAGCCGCGAACTCTTTTTGAAAGCCACCTTGGAGCTCTGCTTTTGAAAATGCCAAGTAGAAAGCAGCGGATGGCCCACGTTATGGGGCGCATGTCTTTGTAGACAGCACGAGTTTGCCTTTTGTGAGAGAGGCAAAAAAGCTGAGTGGTACCGCGATACCTTCGCCTCAGCAACCGGATTCATGGAAATCATGAGCCTGGTTGCTGAGGCTTTTTGCATGATGGCGTTGTTCAAAAAGTCGACTACTTGAATACGCACTTATGTACAAAAATAAAGAGAAAACTGGAGTGGTGGGGCATGGATCGCTTGAAGCAAAGAGAGCTGTTGCACCTGTTGGAAGAAGACAGTCGCATGAGCGCTGAGCAAATCGGAAAAATGATCGGGGAGCCAACCGAGGTTGTTGAGCAGACGATTGCAGCCTTGGAAGCCGAGAAGGTCATTGTCAAATATCCAGCGCTAGTGAACTGGGAGCGTGTGGACGATCATCCGTACGTAAATGCCATGATTGATGTGAAAGTGACGCCGAAGCGCGACGTCGGCTTTGATGAAGTAGCGGAACGAATTTGCCGTTTCCCAGAAGTGAAGGCTGTTTACTTGATGTCTGGTGCAAGCTATGACTTGTCGATTATTTTGGAAGGCAAAACCATGAAAGAGGTAGCCACTTTTGTTTCGCAAAAGCTGTCCACTCTCGATTCGGTTGTCTCAACAGCTACACATTTTATTTTGAAACGTTACAAGCACGATGGCATTGAGCTGGAAGATCGTGACGAAGATCACAGGATGGTGGTTACGCCGTGAGTACACAAGTCAAAGTCAAAAACCGTTTATCCAGTACAGTTCAATCGTTGAAGCCATCAGGTATTCGCCGCTTTTTCGATTTGGCAGCATCGATGGAGGGAGTCATTTCCTTAGGTGTAGGGGAGCCTGATTTCGTCACTCCTTGGCGCATGAGAGAAGCTTCGATTTCTTCGTTGGAGCGTGGACATACAGCTTATACATCCAATGCAGGTATGTTGCCATTGCGTGTGGAAATTCAGAAATACTTGGAAGAACGTTTTTCTGTCAGCTATCATCCAGAGACAGAAATTCTCGTGACGGTTGGTGCCAGCGAAGCGATTGATATCGCTCTGCGTGCCATTCTCGATCCAGGTGATGAAGTATTGGTCGTAGAACCTTGCTATGTCTCCTATGAACCAGTCATTCGCTTGGCTGGCGGGGTGCCAGTATTCCTGAAAACAACGATGGAAAACCAGTTCAAGCTGACACCGCAAGAGTTGGAGGCGCACATCACCGCGCGTACAAAAGCAATCATTTTCTGCTATCCAAATAACCCGACCGGGGGGACCATGACGGCTGAAGAGTGGAAAACACTTTTGCCGATCATTGAAAAGCATGACCTCATGGTGATCTCCGATGAGATTTATGCGGAGCTTACCTACGGACGAATGCATGATAGTATCGCGGCTCTGCCAGGGATGAAAGATCGGACAATCCTGATCTCCGGTTTTTCCAAAGCGTTCGCGATGACCGGCTGGCGTCTGGGATATGTCTGCGCGTCACCTGATTTGCTCGCAGGCATGCTGAAAATCCACCAGTACACCATGCTGTGTGCACCGACAATGGCTCAGATGGCTGCGTTGGAAGCCCTGCGCCACGGACGTTCTGATATGGAACGAATGATCGAGAGCTACCGTCAGCGACGCAATTATGTGGTAGATGGATTTCGTCAAATCGGATTGACTTGCCATGAGCCGGACGGCGCATTCTACGCATTCCCGTCTGTAGCTTCTACAGGTCTCAGCTCTTCTGAGTTTGCGGAGAAGCTGCTCATGGAGGAAAAGGTAGCTGTTGTACCTGGAGATGTGTTTGGCGAAAGCGGACAGGGGCATATCCGTTGTTCTTATGCAACATCGATGGAGCAGTTGAAGAAGGCGCTGGATCGTATGGAGCGCTTGATGGGACGACTGTCATAACATTTTCCGGGAAATAAAGGGGGGCGGCTTTCAAGCTGCTCCCTTTTTTAACGAGTGGCTGTGGGGGGAAGAAGCGCATTTCCAGTCTACGCTTCGGCCTACGCCCTGCAAGGGGGATTCACTGTCCGCCTCGGGAAAAATGGCGGGAGCGCTTCAAACGTAGAAGTTTCGATGAAGTGTTTCGAAGCTGGGATGGGCTCCAGAGGCGCTTGACTGGAAATGCGCTTCTTCTTACGCGGCTGTGGGAAGGGAACAGCTTGAAAGTTGGTGCAAGAGGATGTTTTGCAAGTAGTTCGAGGAGGGGATTCCTTAATGATTTCATTGCCACCCCATTTTATACAAACAATTACGGGCGTACATAAAGAAGAGGGGCGTCTATGGCTGGATTCCTTTCATGAATTGATTGCTGATTGCGAAGCACGGTGGTCTCTAAAGGTGCTTGAGCCATTTCCACTTTCTTATAACTTTGTCGCACCAGTTGTGTTGCAGGATGGGAGAAACGCAGTGCTAAAGCTTGGTTTGCCTGGAGTGGAATGGCAAAGAGAGCTAGCAGTGATTCGAGCTTTTGCAGGGCGGGGAATGGTGCAGCTGCTCGATGCTGACGAGGAAAAAGGCATCATGCTTTTGGAGCGCATCATGCCAGGGGAGACACTGGATAAGCTGAGCAGCGAAGACGATCGAATTGAATGCTTGGCGGACGTGATCAAAAGGATGCATACCCCCGTTTCGAGAGCTGGTAAGCTTGCCGCTACGTTTCCGACGATCGCGGACTGGGCTGTGGGACTGGAAAAGATTCACCCTTATTTCCAAGGGGGGACAGGACCAATTCCCGAACAAATGGTGGAGCAGGCCATGCGATGGTACAAAAAACTTCTCTCCACACAAAAAGAACAGTGTCTGCTGCATGGTGATCTTCATCATGAAAATATTTTACGAGCAGAAAGAGAGCCGTGGTTGGCAATTGATCCAAAGGGGCTGATCGGGGAGACGGAATACGAGGTGATTCCGTTTTTGCTGAACCATTTGCCCGAGGTTGGGGTAGAAGAAGTAATGAAACAGCGAGTCGATGGGCTGACAAAGGCGCTGTCTTTGCAAAAAGAGAGAGTGTTGGCGTGGGCCTATTGCCATAGTGTGCTGTCGGCTTGGTGGTTCATAGAGGATTTTGGTGTAGACGGCGGTCGTCTGGTGATGCCGAGAGTTTTTGAGAGGCTGTTATATGAGTAAAGGCTTCACCCTGTCGGATGAAGCCTTCTTTATGTTAAATGAATAAATTAGATCCTTCGTAACACGAAATATTAATAGCCACTTGACTGATTCAAGGTGGAAGCAGCGAGATTGTATTGATAAACCGATTCGATTGCTTTTGTTTCGGAGTCAAACAGGTTTGCTTCGTCTTCCATCAGTTCTTTCATCGATGCTTTTCCTAATCTATATTGATCGATTGTTGCCTGATAGCGCTCCAATGCGGCTTCTTTCTTTGTTGTACTTTCCTCTAAGGCTTTTTTCGCTGCCAGTACCTTCGTATAGTTGTCACTTACTTCTTGACCGATTTTCTTTTGTGTTTTTTGTTTTTGCAGTTCCGCTTTTTTGTGCTCATTTTTTGCGATTGTACCTTTATGTGTACTGAGTGCGGAATACTCGGCTGTGTAATCAATTCTTACTTGGGCAAAGTCTATTTCTGCTTGTGCCTTGAGCATCTCAGGACGTTTTTCAAAAGCTTTTGCTTGCAATTGCTCCAGGGAAGGCAGCTCATGGTGGGTCAGATCAGTGGCGATCATTTTCCATTGTCTGTCCGCTTTTTCATTCATTAAATCGTTGAGCTTGGCCAATGCTTGCTTGTAGCTGGCTTCAAGGGCAGCAAGATTTTTGTGAGCTTCTGTTTCTTGGGAGTCCAACCAGTACTGTCTTTGCAAGCTTTTCTTCTGCGCTTTGATTTTGGCGTCTAATGATTGGACTTCGAAGAATGCTTTTTGCACTTGCAATTGAAGGGTATTTTTTTGCGTATTCAGGGCGACTTCATCGACAACCACTTCTTTGATCGCTTTGGCTGCGTCTTCGAATTTCTTTTTTGCATCAGCCAAGGTCATGATGTCGGCTTTTTTGATTTCTGCTTTTTCTCTCAGGGTGATGGATGTTTCGTACTTCGTAGTATCTAAGTCAAGCCGAAGCACCTCCAGATCAACGCTATTCTTTAGTGCCTGTTCAACTGCGAAATCTAGCGACAAAGGGGAAACATCCGTCTGTTCAGCAGTGGCCACGAGTGGAGCGGCCAGAGCCAAATGGGCGCCACCTGTGAGGAGAGAAGTGACTAATGTTGTGCTGTAAATGTGTTTGAAGAGCCTGGATTTCATGGGGCAACCTCCTGATCATATATACAAGAATATGATAACGATTCTCATTATCAAATCCATGAAAAGTATATATTTCCAACAGAATTTCGTCAATAAAAAAATGTTTTTCACCGTGTTCTTGGTCAGAAATCCAAAAGAATCCCCTTCCGGAAAAAGGCAAAGTGAGCATCTGCCTGTTTTCCTAAAGGGGATTTGATTTGTTCTTCGTAGTGGGGAAAGAACTATTCTTGTTCTCTGTTTTCTTTGTTTTCCGCAGCCGCCTTGGCAGTTTGGTCCAATGTCCCTTCCTTTGGTGTAAGGGAATAACCATGCATATTGCTTCCGTTATAACCCATGTCCGGTTTTTCCTTTGAGATGCGATCAGTCATTTGCTTCCCCCTTATTTTGTCCAGATTTAGAGTCTTGCTGCACATACGGATTGTCGACGTTATTTGGTTCCTTGTCCAGATTGGTACGGATTGCGATGATTGGGCTATTCGGAGGTTGAGCGATCAGTCTGTCGTCCAGTTGTTTGAAATCAGGCAGGTCGTTTTCACGATTGTCGTCCATGTTCGTCTCCTCCTTTACTGGTTAGTATGTCCACCATCTGCCTGTACATTTCCTTAAATGGAAAAGGAACGAGACTGGTACTAAGAAAAAACAGCCCCAGTCCCAGGGAAGTTCGGGCGGAGGCTGTGACGATCGTCTTTGTGCAATTAACTCGTTTTCTTGGCCAGGATCTTCATAAAAGAAGCAAGATTCGTTTGTAGCATTGGTGTGAAGGCAGAAAAGGAAGCATTTTCAGTGAGCGTATTCATTTGATGAACAAATTCAGTGGCGTCCTTTGTATTGACATTCTCAAAGCGGTTAGCGATTTTTGTATTTTTTAAATCGGAGAGAAGCGTAGCTTGTTCGTTCCGGTATTGTGAGATCCAGTCTGGACGATGTTGCAGCTTTTTGACGAATTGAATCAGCATGCTTACTTTCTCTGTTTGATTGGTAGTCGCTTGCATTTTTTTGTAGGCTTCTGGATCATACCGCTCCATCAGTTTGGATGGATTGACATAGTCGTTCGGAGCCCCATGTGGTTTTTGAGGAAGCTCTACGTAGCTGACACTGCCAGTGGCAGGGTCAGCCTTCCGTGTTTTGGCAACGCCAGCGAGCAGATGGAGGGTATCCAAAAATTCAGCAGCATTTTCATCGTCAGTCATGAATTGTTCTGCCAAATATTTGCCTTGGGTTAAACCGGCTTCTACCAAAGCAGCTCTTTCTTCCTCCGTGTAGGTGGATTGGGAGTTGAAAAAATTTTGCTCCAGGATGTGGTCAAAGGCTTTGCGAGCCTCGGGCGGTTTATCTGCAAAAAGTTTATCCAAACGCTCATTAATCTCTGTGCTAAAGAAAAATTGGACGCTATGATGTTCGATGACACCAGCAGGGAGCTCACGTGCCTGGTGAGAACGAAGGTCTACTGTATCGTGCTCGGGCAATCCTAGACGAGGTCCTGTCACCATTTTGGGTGCAGCTTGGTTAGTTGATAGCTGGGGTGTAAGGTAGCGGGTATTCGATTGGATGTGCATGTTCTACTCTCCTCACATGGATTCATGTTCAGTCGTGATGGAAGGAGATCATGGTTACCTTTTATCAGATGACTGGGATGAGTTGTGGGAACGGAAGGAAACGGATCTCAATTGCTTCTTGTCTATACTATCGGCTATTTTTGGGCAGTTTTAAATATGCTGGCAAACATGAAAAAGGACTCCCGTTCAGATAACGGAAGTCCGTAATTTTTCTTCTATTATTTCGTGTATTCATCCATGCTGAAGTCTACTTGTTCAAGAGGGACGATCTTGGTCTTTTGCGTGATTTTATAAGCGAGCCAAATGATTAAGAAAAGTGGCAGGCCAATGTAAGAGACCAGGACGCCATACCAGTCGATTGTTCCACCCATGAATGCGGAGTAGTTTTGCCCCAAAATAACGATGCAGCAAATGATGAAAGCAAAAATCGGTCCAAACGGGAACCACTTTGCCCGATAAGGCAGTTCGCTTAAGTCACGGCCCTGAGCGATAAACGCTTTGCGGAAACGGTAGTGACTAATGGCAATTCCCAGCCAAGCGATGAAGCCTGACATACCGGACGCATTCAATAGCCAGACATACACCTCGCCTTCCCCAAACAGGGAGGACAGAAAAGCAAGGGCGCCGATGAGCGCAGTCAAGATCAAAGCATTGATCGGTACGCCGTTACTTGTTACTTTTGCGAACCATTTTGGTGCTTTTCCTTCTTTCGCCAAGTTCCACAGCATGCGTGTAGAGGCGTACATGCCAGAGTTACCAGCAGACAATACAGACGTAAGAATAACGGCATTCATGACGGAGGCTGCAAAAGCAAAACCTGCATTTTCAAAAACAATCGTAAACGGACTGATTGCAATATCCGTAAGGTCGCCACTAATCAGATTTGGATTATCGTATGGAACCAACAACCCGATGATCAAAATAGCGAGGATGTAGAAGAGCAGAATGCGCCAAAAAATTTGACGGATGGCCTTTGGAATGTTGCGGGCAGGGTCTTCGCTCTCCCCAGCTGCGACACCAACGAGCTCTGTCCCTTGGAAAGAGAATCCGGCAATCATAAAGACACCGAGCAGGGCCATGAAGCCGCCATTGAATGGCGCGTCGCCTTTGGTGAAGTTTTGGAAGCCGACTGCTTGGCCGCCCATAATGCCAAAAATCATCAACACACCGACAATTATAAAGACGATAACCGTTACTACTTTAATCAAAGCAAACCAATATTCAGATTCTCCATAGGCTTTCACAGACAGGAGATTCAAGGCAAACAGCAATCCGAGGAATAAAGCGCTCCACAATATCGCTGGGGTATCCGGGAACCAATATTTCATAATGAGTGCGGAAGCTGAAAGCTCGACGGCAATGGTAATGGCCCAGTTGTACCAATAGTTCCAGCCGAGAGCAAAACCGAGAGATGGATCGACGAACCGTGTGGCATACGTCGAAAACGAACCGGACACAGGCATGAAGGCCGCCATTTCCCCCAAGCTGGTCATCAAGAAGTAAACCATGATACTAATAGCGAGATAGGCGACTAAAGCTCCACCTGGTCCGGCGGAATGGATCGAGCCTCCGCTGGCGAGAAACAATCCCGTCCCAATCGAACCGCCGATGGCGATCATCGTCAGGTGTCGGGCTTTTAAACCACGTTGCAATTGATTCTGTGACATAAGCTGCTTGCACGACCTTTCTTGATTTTTGAGAAGGAAGGTCGGAAACGAAAAAACCGCCATAGCCAAAAAAATGGCATAGGGCGGTATCATCCAATCCCCACCAAGCCTTCACTGAAGATAGCTCACCACGTTTGCTTGGCATGCAAACGTGACAGTTCTGCCCCTTTCGAGTACAGCCCCAACCCAATCGCACAGAGACGCGATATGAGCTTCGGCGGATTTTCCTTACCTGGAGTCATTGATTTTCTCTGAATCTCGTACAGGATGATATAAAAGCCGCGACCTCTATCCTCACCGTGAAAGATGAGGATAACATGTATGAAATTATGTGATTCATTCACTATAAAGGATTGTTTGTGATTAATCAATGTGAAATTTTGTTATTCAAATGAGCGTCTGGCAGGCCAAGAGCCATGCAGCTTGCGAATTTGGACGATTTGTCCCGTATGAAACGCATCATGCAGGACGAGACTCATCACGGTTTGGTAGATGGGCGTATAGGTAGCCGTCTGATTTAAATCCTCGTCTGTCAGCAAGGAAAGCTTTTCATGAATGTGGCGATGGACGCTTTCCATTTGCAAAAGGGTAGCTTGCCAAGCGTTTTCATCATCTGGACCGCCGGATGGGATGAAGGTATCATCGTTCGTTTCAGCGGAGCCAGGAAATTCGGTGCCCAATAGACGATGCAGCAGGCGTTCTTTGTAATAAAGAAGGTGGCTGACGTTTTCCCAGATCGTGTTGGCTGCTTCTCCCACAGGGCGCCAGCTAGCCTCGGCAGCTGACACTCCGGAAAGCGCTTCTTTTAAGGGTGGATACCAGTCTTCCTTGTCATACGTACATTCCCATCCGTGCAAAAGCAATTCCTTCCGATTCATACGCTTCCTCCTCGTCTGTGAAACAGATTGATGAAACGCTATAATAGCAGTAAGAAATGAACTTGTAACCAGTTAATTAAATTACGATAGTTACAAATAGATATTACCATATCCTGTATAGTCATACAAGAGAGAAAAATGAAGGGTTTCGTCAGGAGAGATGATGACATGGACTGGCTTTGTATCGATTTTTTAAATAGTGATTGGCGTGATTGGCGCGGTTCTGGTCGTGCGGAAAATCGCTTGGAGAACCAGGAATGGCTGACATCCTTTTTGCAAACATACAATCTAACTGCTCCGTTGCCGATGAAGGAGGAGTGTGCCGCGTCTCTTTTGCAATTGCGCGAACGCTTGAGACGTATGCTGGAAGCCGTTGTCCGTGGAGACCGATTCCAAGAGGAGGACCTTGCGGAATTGAACAACACGTTGGCTCTCGCCCCTTTTCATATGCAGGTGTTGTATGTAGATGAGGAGGGCGGCTACAGGCAAAAGCATGTTAGCTCAACAGAGGGTTGGCCCCTCGTCATGGCACAAATTGCGGCTTCTTTCGCGGAGTTGCTTGCCCCGCAGCATCTGGAGCGAATCAAAATATGTGACAACGAGGATTGCCGCTGGGTGTTTTATGATGAAAGCCGCAACCGGGTGCGCCGCTGGTGTGATGACAAAATGTGCGGAAACTTGATGAAGGTGCGCCGTTTTCGTGAGCGGAAAAAGGATAAAGGGTGATGCGCATAGGCTCACCCTTTTTATCTGTCTGTTAGGAAGCTGGGGTCAATTGGATCAGTTTAGGGTGGATGGACGAGCCTGCTGCTACGATGCCTGTGCTTTTCCAGCAAAAATCATTTCCTTGCGTATCCGTAATTTTGCCTCCGGCTTCCTGGACCAAAAGAGCACCAGCCAGCCAATCATACACCCCTTCACCGTATTCCCAGTAACCGTCGAGTCGTCCACACGCCACGTAGGCGAGATGGAGTGATACTGCGCCTTGCATGCGGATGGCAAAAGCTTCTGGCATCACTCGCGTCAAGGAATTCGCCGTATACTTTCCGACCAAGAGGTTCATCGGCTCGGAGGAAGCAAAGAGCGTGCCGAGAATGCACTCACTCAGCTGCGATTTGGATGAGGTACTGATTTTTTGTCCGTTTAGAAAAGCTCCGCGTCCGTCAATGGCTGTAAACAGCTCATCACGGCATGGATCATAGACAAAAGAAACAACCGTGCGTCCTCCGTCAATCAGGCAGAGGGAGGTAGCCCACATCGGCATATTTTGCAGAAAGTGGACCGCTCCATCGATTGCATCCATCACCCAATAAGGACTTGTGAATTCAGGCTTTTCCTGTGCAGCCAGATCGAATTCCGCGTCAGAGAATTCATAGGTGGGGAAACGCTCGGACAATGAGCGCTTCAATCGAGCTTCAACTACAGGATTCACCTCTTCAAAGCGTTTAGACATTGCTGCCTTGCTGTGGCAGGGCGCGCCTTTTTCAAATTCCACTAGCAGCTCCTTTCCAACGCTTCTTACCAGTTCCTCGCAAAATTGCACATCCTGTTGATTCATAACAATTCCCATCCCTTCTCTTTTTGGTAGACAATCATGAGCAAAACCTCTAAACAAATTTGAGTAGTATTTTTAAATACTACTATGACGAAATCAGTTCGTCAACACCACGAAATTGTCGAGATTTACAATTCATGCACATGCGCAGAGTGTTTAAGACATAATAAGTAGCATCATGCATGGGAACGGAAACGAGGTGGGTAGGATGAGTCAAGCACGCAAAAAGTGGTTTCAGGCAATCGTATTGGTGACACTTGGAGCCATTTGTCTGGCTATATGGTATTTGCAGCCATATCAGCCCGATCAAGCAGCGTTAACGGCCATGCAAGGCGGTGAAGGGATTACGGTCATGGATACGAATGACTGGATTATTTTCCAAGGCGGGGAGTCACGCGAACCGGGACTCATCTTATATCCAGGAGCACTGGTCAAACCGGAGAGCTATGCACCGATTGCCCGTGCCTTGGCAGGTTACGGCTATCATGTTTTTCTCGCACGAATGCCGCTGAATTTGGCTGTAAGTGATATGACGCGGGCCACACAAGTATTAAAGGCGTACCCAAATAAAACGTTTGTCATCGGAGGACATTCGCTCGGTGGGACCATGGCAGCACAATTCGCAGCAAACCATCCAGACCGAATCAAGGGTGTGTTTTTATTGGGGGCGTATCCGAACAGGCAGGGAAACTTAAAGACCGCGAATTTGCCTGTGCTGTCTTTAATTGGATCTCGTGATGGTGTGATCGATATGAAAGCGTTTGAGGATAGCAAGCAGTATTTGCCGGAGCGTACCGTGTACATGTCCATAGAAGGGGGGAACCACTCCCAGTTCGGTAGCTATGGATCGCAGGAGGGCGACCAGCCCGCTGCCATTACCCCGCAGGAGCAGTGGCAGCAAACGGTGGCAGCGATTAAGGATTGGCTGCTTAATGAGGTTACAATGATGAACGTGGAATAATACCGGATACAACACCTGTAATGCGAATGTTTTCCGAGGGGAGTAGCATGGGGCTGTCTTGCTCGCGTGTGGTTGTAAACAGACATTCCAATGGATTGACGTCTGCTGCAATGCGCACAAGGAACTGCCCCTCCTGTCGGATCAACACGGGTCTGTCTTTTACTGGCTCCATCGAAAAGTCTGAGATCAAGAGGGCGTCACCAGGAAAGATACCGAGACCACGAAAGCCGTCATCTCGCATGATGAGAGCAAAGCGGGCCACGTGATAGCTGGCTACCTGCAAGGAGGGTAACAGCGACAGCTCCTCGTCTTGGTCCAAGGCGAGATCAAAAAAATGAGTCGTGTACGCATCTCCGGCAATAAAGACTCGTTTCATCAGGTATCGCCTCCTCCATATAGCGTCGTAATTTACCCATAGACGGGAAAGCCTTTGGCATACAGACGGCTCAGTATGCGCTCAAAACGGGCACGAGCAAGAGGCATCGGCACCTGAAAGCGCTGAGCCAACATAGCAGGAGCGTTGTATCGCGAGCAATCGGCAAGCAGGGGGCTCATCATGTAAATAGGAAGCAGCAAATGCTCGGCAAAATGATTCGCCTGCGATTCTTGCCAGTCAATCATCCATTCGCTGCTCTGGGGCTGAATGCCTTCATGAAGGAGCAAATGTCCGAGTTCATGCGCGATTTTAACTCGCTGGGTAGCCAGATCGAGTCGCTCGTCCACCGCAATGACATAACGTCCCGGCAAAAAGGGATGCGCATGTGCACGACTCCTGCCGCAAATACGATGGATCTCAATGCCGTATGTCTCGCACAAGAGATGCAGATCGATTTGTTCGGGCGAATCGATGCCGTGATGCTGAAGCAGCAAGTACACGCGGCTCTCGAGCCATGTTTGCGGTTCGCAGATTTCTTTCAAAAGGGAGTGAAGCATCAAGGACCTCCTAAATGAATGGTAAGGAACGTACGTTCTGTATTTCATTGAAAAGAAAACCCCGCACTGGGGTTATTTTTTTTTGATGTCTTCCGTGATGTCAAACAAAGACGGAGGTCGTTCCTCGCGTACTTTACGGACTTTCCACTGTTTCTTCAAGTCGTACCAGTAGCGGCGAATTTCTTTTTTCTCCTCTTCTGAAGCGTCCAGATACCCGTCTAGGAAATAGTAGTCGTCCGGGTCATCGATCTTTTCCTGCAAGAGCTCGTCCAACGAACGTTGATTTGTCTGCTCAGTTGCGGGGAGAATATAGGCCGTGACTTCATCTGTGCGGCCCAACAACCAATCGGTCGTGACGTCCAGCACATCAGCCAATTGCCGCAGCATGTCATTCGGAGGTGTGCTGTGGTTGTTCTCGTAGTTACTGATCGTCCCCTTGGTCGTGCAGACATGCTCTGCCAACTCTTCCTGGGTCAGACCTTTTGTCTTACGAGCTGTGCGTAAGCGCTGAGATAGCATGAGCGTGCCAGTCCTTCCTGTGAGGATGTACAAGCCTATTGTACTAAATGAGAGGGAAAAAGAAAAGTATGGATATTAATTTTGTTTTCAACGAATTATGTACAAGTCTTTTGTACAAAATACAGATAAGAACGTTGCAGGAACACTCGTTCTGTACAGTGACAAAAGGGGAGATCAAACATGGAAGATCAAGTAACAACCGTATTACTTCAGCAAGGGCCATTTGCTGCTTTGTTTGTCTGGTTGTTGTTTTATATTATGAAAGCAAATCGCGAGCGCGAGGGACGTTTACAAGATTTGCTGGACAAATACAGCGACAAATACGATCTGATCCTCGAGGAATTGCGCGAGATCAAAGGAAAAGTGAAGAAATAAAGCTTTTGGGACAGCAAACCTTCTGATGAGCGTGACGAATACAAATCCATTACTTATGTTGCCCGATTCCTTGAAAAGCTTATACAGCAAGGGAGACAAATGGTTGCAGCCTGTACCAGACCTTGAATCGGCTCTTAGCCCTTCAAGGTCCTTTTTTACTTGCTGTGTCCTTTCCCCCATTCACACGTCTACCATAATAACTTATCCAATACTTAGCAAAAAGGAGCAGCATGACTATGCATTTACCCGTCGTCTACTCAACCATCTGTGAAAAAGCATTACAGAAAGTACTTCAGGAAGCATATCCAACCGAACAAATACAATCGGTTCACTACATGCTTCGAGGCATGAACGATACGTACCTTGTGGAGACGATCGATCAGAAACGAATTTTCAGGCTGTATCGCAGCGATTGGCGAACAGAGGAAGCAGCAGTCGCGTTCGAAATGGAGCTGTTGCTCCATTTGGACAGACAAGGAGTATCTGTTTCTGTGCCAATTGCGGACGGCTCAGGAAAGCATGTCTTGAGACTGCAAGCAGCAGAAGGCAATCGCTTTGGTGCGCTGTTCACTTATGCCGAGGGCAAGGAGCAGGAAATCGATAGCGAGGAACTGAGCGCACGATTTGGCAGGGCTGTTGCCGAGTTGCATGTTAAAGCAGAAGGCTTTTCCACACAACAAGCTCGTGAGGTATGGGACGCCAAGACGCTGATTCATCGCCCGTTAGCCATCATGGAGGCGCGTCTGCAGCATCGGAAGGAAGATTTTCAATTTCTCCAAAAGCTGGCGATGGAGCTGGAAGCTAAGTTGAATGCGCATATCCGTGCCGGACTCGACTGGGGGATTTGCCATGGAGACCTTCAAGGGAATTTTAATACGAATTTTTGTGAGGACAACACCTATACCCACTTTGATTTCGACCTGTGCGGATATGGCTGGCGAGCGTATGATCTGGCTGCTTTCAAGCTGAGCCGAATATTGATCGAAGAAGATGACGAACTGGTGGAGTCACTATGGAGTGCTTTCCTAAAAGGATATACCGAGGTTCGCCCCCTATCTGAAAACGATCGGGCTGCGGTGTCGCTTATGACAGGCATTCGCCAATTATGGCTAATGGGGCTGTGCATGCATGATCCTCATATCATGGGTAGCATCGAATCGGATGATGCTTTCTTAAGTGAGAAGATGGAATTTTTCAAAAAATATTTCGCGTGAACGAGAAGTGTTTTGCAAAGCGTTGTCAGAAAAGCATGCGACTCGAAGTCAATGATAGGTAAGCCATACATTGACGAGAAAGAGGGAGAAATGCATGTTACCGTACATCGGAAGTGGCGCGTACTGCTACGCAAATTCTTCAGCTATGCTTTTAGAGACGATTGGGGAGAAGGTTTCGCCTGCTGTACTTGAAGTACTCTCTGGGGTTGGTATCGGGGCGACGTGGCATGAGGAGCAGAAAATCATTTATTTCGGACAAGTGATTCCCGATCGTGGTGTAAGTCATGCATTGGAGCTACTAGCGTTTCGCTGGACGGAGAGGTCAGGGGATGCTGAGAGCGAGCCACCATTGGAGGAATTACGGCGTGATTTGGAACATGGGCCTGTTTTGCTCGGACCGCTTGATATGGGTTATTTGACGTATAATCCCAATGCTGCTTATTTGGGGGGCGCTGACCATTTTGTTCTCGCGTACGAGATGGATGAGCAAACGATCTATTTGCATGATCCAGCAGGATTCCCGTTTGTGAGCTTGCCGTTGGCTCAGTTTGTCTTGGCGTGGAAAGCCGAAAAAATCTTCGATCGCCTCTTTTCCTATCACTACTGGACAGCACCAAAGCGTGTAGGGAGTCCGTCAGAGGAGGAACAGGCTGCAAAAGCACTTCGTTTATTCCAAGGGATTTATCAGGAAAGTGCATCGGCAAAACCAAACCCTTCGGTCCTATACGGAAAGGAAGCGATTTTGCGGGTAGTAAAACGGATAGAAAAGGAAGGCGGACTCTCCCCAGCTGAAATTGGTCATCTCTCCTATTTTGCTTTCCAGTTGGGAGCGAGGAGAGCCATGGATTTCGCTGTGTTTTTCTCGAAGCATGCGCCAGAGCTGGCGGCAATCAAAGAGAAGCAGGCGAAGCAATTCGGTCGTTGTCACACACTGATTGTGGAAAAGAATGAGCAAGAGCTAGCGAATGCCATGTGCGTGCTGGCAGATATCGAAGAAGAATTTCGCCAAGTGGTTTGCGCCAAATAATATCGTTCCCCCAAGTGAGTAGGCAGTGCTCATTGGGGGTTTTTCTTTCGTTTTAATATTTTTACTTTTTTATGATCCATGACAATCTCATCCGGAATGTGTTACCTTGTTATTCAATAGTCCATGTAAAAGAGACATAGTCCATTCCACATGGACATTCTTTACCAACACGTAACGGGGGTTCAATTCATGAAACAGCTAGGTTTACTACCCAAAATCCTGATCGCTATTGTCCTTGGGATCGGGATCGGCTCCATTTCGCCGATTTGGGTTGTGAAAGGATTGGCTACATTTAGTGGCCTGTTTGGAAATTTCCTCGGATTTGCAATTCCGTTGATTATCATTGGGTTTATCGCGCCAGGCATCGGTGAGCTGGGCAAAGGGGCAGGGCGTTTGCTTGGGGTAACCACAGGGGTTGCTTACTTGTCTACGATCCTTGCAGGAGTACTTGCTTATTTGGTCAGTACGAGTATTTTTCCACATATTCTTGAGATAGGCGGATTGGTCAATCAGTATGCCAACCCGGAGAAAGCACTGGTGAAGCCGTTCTTTACCGTGGACATGCCGCCGATTGTAGGTGTGATGACAGCATTATTGCTCGCCTTCACCCTTGGTCTTGGAGCGACTGTCATCAAAGGAAACGCACTGCAAAATGTGATGGTAGACTTGAGAGATATCGTCGAGAAGCTGATCGCTTCCGTCATTATCCCGTTGCTTCCATTCCATATCCTGTCTGTATTTTCCAATCTGACCTATGGTGGACAAGTCACCATGATTTTGTCCGTGTTCGTTAAAGTTTTCGTGATGATTATTGCTTTGCATCTATTCTATTTGTTCGTACAGTACTTGGTAGCGGGCCAGATGGGGCGCAAAAACCCATTCACGCTGATGAAAAATATGCTTCCAGCTTACTTCACAGCGATTGGAACACAATCATCTGCGGCCACCATTCCTGTGACACTGAACCAGACCAAGAAAAACGGTGTAAGCGAAAAGATTGCGGATTTCGTCGTTCCACTCTGTGCCACGATCCATCTTTCCGGAAGCACGATTACGCTTGTCAGCTGTTCTATGGCAGTCATGATGCTAAATGACATGACGACATCCTTTGGCGTGATGTTTCCGTTCATTTTGATGCTGGGCGTAACGATGATCGCCGCACCAGGTGTGCCGGGCGGAGCAGTCATGGCAGCACTCGGATTGATGGAGTCCATGCTCGGATTTACTACCACGTTGACTTCGTTGATGATTGCTCTGTACATCGCCCAGGATAGCTTCGGTACTGCTTGTAACGTAACAGGTGATGGTGCGATTGCAGTGATTACGGATCGTTTGAGCGAGGAGAAGGCGGCTTGATCATGAAATAGAAAGGCGTAGGGGAACAAGACCTGTCCATTTTGGGATGGGTCTTTTTTGTCTGATTCTGAGTGCTTATGCTATACCTCGACAATTTTATGTGAAAGTCTACATAAAACTACAAATAAAGGCAAAAAACATTATGTTTTGACAATTATTGAATAAAATGGTATATTCCATTTATCCCATAATATAGGAGGCATTCATTGTGAAAAAAATCTTACTCGCATTGACACTAGTATTTGCACTATCCTCTTCCGCATTTGCTGCGAATACAGAAACAGAACCTAACGATACCTTTGAAATGGCGGATACTTTGGAGATTAACTCCTCTATCTTAGGTCAAGGGGAGAGCGGTGATTGGGATACTTTTGTTTTTGTAGCAAATCAAACCGGAAAAATGAGAACGAGCCTTACAAATAAGACCCAAGGAGTAGTTCCATACGTTGTGTGGGCTTCAGATAAAACTACCAGCCTTGCAGAGACTTCTGGTGAAGCAGAATTCGATGTAGTTGCTGGTGAAACATACTATATAAGACTCTGGTCTGTTGGAAAATCTGATTACACTTTCTCATTGAACAATCTGTAAATAGCCTTAAAAAACGCAGATAGCTTTTTACGAAAGCAGATTATGGCTTTGTAAAAAGCTATCTTTTTATTTTCGAACGCATGGGGACAACTTGGAGGTGTTTATTATGTGGCAACGAGAGTAAGTTATCCTGCGGAGAGAAGTAATGGAGCACCTCTGTATCAAGAACAAAACGCAGGTGAAAGCATGGTACGTTGGGATAGAAACGGGCGGGGAACAGTCCCAAAAGACCTGTCCATTATTGGATGAGTCTTTTTTGGGGAATTTTGACGAAAAACAACAAATAAATTCAAAAAACATTATGTTTTGACAATATTTGCAGATAATGGTATATTTCGATTATTCCATATTATAGGAGGCAATCATTGTGAAAAAAATCTTACTCGCATTGACACTAGTATTTGCACTATCCTCATCCGCATCTGCTGCGAATACGGAAACAGAGCCTAACGATACTATTGCAACAGCGGATATTTTAGAGGTTAACTCCTCTATCTCAGGGCAAGCGGGAAACAGTGATTTTGATCATTTTGTTTTTGTAGCAAACCAAACCGGAAAAATGAGTACGAGCCTTACGAATAAGGAAGCATCAGCTGTTCCATACGTTGTAATGACTTCAGACACAAATACCACTCTTGCAATGAGTTCTGGTGAAGCAGAATTCGATGTAGTTGCTGGTGAAACATACTATATAAGACTCTGGTCTATTGGAAAGTCTGATTACACTCTCTCATTGAACAATCTGTAATTAGCCTTAAAAAATGCAGATAGCTTTTTACGAAAGCAGATTACGGCTTTGTAAAAAGCTATTTTTATTTGCTAAATTGGGCACTTCAATTTCCCATTTCCAACTAGTGAGAATTATATTATCATTGGGTATAATTTCATCATTCTACTTTTTGCGAAAAGGGGAATACATAACGCAATGTTTAACGAACGGAAAGCGTTACAAATGACATTGCAGGCCATGCTAGAGCAGCGTATGGCACTGCGTCGACAGTATGTCGATCAGGACAAGCAGTTGGGAGCTGACATCAAGCAGCTTTTGAGCCGCATTCGCGAGTTGGATAACGAAGCCGGGATCGGAGTCGATGAAAGCCCAGAGGATACAGCCATGTCAACTGAGGAATTTTCCGATGATCTGATGAAGCGAATGAAAGTAAGAAAGGCTCACATTCGCCACGATTATGTGGAAGTTGCGAAGCACATCGAAAACCTGTTACGGGAAGCGATGTCTCCGATGTCATTGGCTGATCTCTGTTCCGTGTTGAAAGCACGGCACCAGGTAGAGTTTGCGAGTCCCTACATAGGTGTACAGAAGTCATTAAAGTATCTACCCCAAGTAAAAGTAGAAAAGGACGGGCGGAAACTGATTTTTTCACTCTAGGCAACCAGGGTGAGATAGGCAGTTCAACGGGAGGCAAGACCCAAAAAAGGCGATGTGTCTATGCACAATCGCCTTTTGGTGTCTATTGATTTTCGATTTTCTTGATTATTGCAAGAAGGATTTGAGCATCCAAATGTGTTTTTCCAGGCTGCTGCGGATTCCCAGCAGCATATCGGCTGTCGCTTCATCGTCAGCTTGGTCAGCTGTTTCCATAGCCAGCTTCAACTCGTCTACGAGAATGGAGAAGTCTCTCGCGATCGTTTCTACCATTTGCTCAGCTGTTTCGCTTCCTTCTGCTTCGGTGATGCTCGCTGTGTTCAGACATGCAGCCAAAGTCGCTACAGGCTTTCCACCGATGGAGAGAACACGTTCAGCGAGGGAATCGAGATTCGCTGCTGCTTCATTGTACAATTCCTCAAATTTTGCGTGGAGCGTAAAGAAGTGAGGTCCTTTTACATTCCAGTGAAAATTGTGTAGTTTCGTATAGAGAACTGTCCAGTTCGCCACTTGTTTATTTAAAACGCTGTAGAGTGTGTTTTCCATCGAGAATCTCTCCTTATTTATAATAATTATTTGTTTAAACTTATTATAAACTAATAAGGATTATTGTCAACACCCAGGAGGAAATTTATGCAGCAACTGCGAATCGGTGCGGTTATTTTAGCTGGCGGAAAAAGCAGCAGAATGGGTTCGCCCAAGCAAAAATTACCGTGGAGGGACGGAACCTTTTTAACAGAACTGGTAAAGGAAGTACAGGCGGTTGGCTTGTCTTGTTTCATTGTAGCGAATGATTTTTCGAACACTCAAGTGACACAAAAGGAACAAATTGATGAACAGCCCGTCACAATAACACCTGATCTGGTACCATCCTGCGGTCCTGTCAGTGGGCTGGTTACTGCCTTTCGCATAAGTTCCGAGGATGCTTTGCTGGTACTATCCTGTGACCTTCCTTTTATGGATCGTGTGCAAATCGCCAAGCTCATTGAATTTGCTAGGGAGAGCAACGAGTGGGATGTGATTGTCGCCCAATCAGAGGGACGAATCCATCCATTATGTGCCGTGTACCATCGTAGAACACAGGCGAACTGGGAGCAGGCGCTGTTGCATGGACAGCGAAAACTGATGCGGACATTAGATGAGCTGCGCGTGGTGCCCTTGCCTGATGAAAGGTTGGACCTTTGGTCTGTTTTTAATGTCAACACGCCTGAAGAGTACGAACAGGCAAAGCTTGAAGAAAAACGCAGAAAGACAGGACATGCTTGAGGCGTGTCCTGTTTTTTGTTTGGAAAAAAGGGGCTTTTCATAGAGGGCTATCATACAAGCGTTTCTCTGGACAAACCGTATGAATAGTAGTGATGGCTAACGAAAGGAGGGAAGCGCAATGACAAGAAAATGCAAAAAACAGGGCAAACGCTACGAGCACCACTGTTGTTGCAAAAAAACCGACAAATACTACGACCACCACTGTTGCGGCAAAAAACACGACAAGTATTACGACCACCACTCCTGTTGCAAAAAACACGACAAATATTACGACTACGACTGCTGCTGCAAGAAACACGATGATTACTACGAGCCTCACTGCTGCTGCAAAAAACACAGCCAATACGATGAGCCGCATTGCTGCTGCAAAAAGCATGAGCATTGCCACGATCACTGCTGTTGCTGCAAACAACATGATTGCAAAGGCTTTGAGAAACATGACCATCACTGTTGCAAGAAGCATGAAATAGATGATGAAGACGAAGAAGATGACGACGACGAAGACGAAGAAAAAGATGAAGAAGATGACGAGGACGAAGATGATGACGACGACCACTACAAGCATCACAAAAAGAAACATTGCTGCTGCAAATAAAAAATTCCCACGTACAAAGAACAAAAGCCCGAGAGGCTAACTCGGGCTTTTGAGATTACCAGATGAGAAAAACATAGAAAAGCGGGAAGGCGCAAAGCTTGTCCCGCTTTTACTTGATTCCTTCTTTAAGGTAGGAGGATTCTCTGGGCTTGTGTATACACGTTCATTTTGTCATTGCGGATAAAACCGACTGCGGTGAGCTTCAGCTCATCTGCCAATTGAAGGGCGAGATCAGTTGGAGCGGACTTGGACAGAATGATGCCAGCCCCAATCTTGGCAGCCTTGAGCAGCACTTCAGATGAGATGCGTCCACTGAATACAAGAATTTTGTCCGTGGTGGATATGTTATCTCGCAAGCATTTCCCATAGATCTTGTCGAGAGCATTGTGACGTCCGATGTCGGAGAACTGAAGCAAAACTTCATCCGGTGTACAGAGGGCAGCATTGTGGACGCCACCTGTTTGACGGTGGATCTCAGACGACGCTTGCAATTCCTTCATCAGGTGCATGCATTGAGCGGGAGTGACAGTTGTTGTGCTTTCAACGGGCTTTGCTGTGCGTGCATCGCTAAAAAAGTAAAAGGATTGTCTGCTTTTTCCGCAGCAGGAAGTAATTCTGCGTTTGGAGTAAAAGCTTTGCGACAAAATTGTTTCTTTATGCAAATCAACGTAAGCAAACCCTTGGGCCTCATTCATCGTAAGCTGTTTGATTTCCGAGTAGCTCTTGATGACACCCTCGGCTGCGAGAAAACCGATGACCATTTCTTCCAAGTCGGCTGGGGTACATACGATTGTAGCGAATTCCTCATCATTGAGGAAAATCGTCAGGGGGTACTCGGTAACGATTTCGTCGTCTTCCCAGCCGTGTTGGTCAGCCGAGATTTTCAACACGGGCAATCGGGTGGTGATGGTTAGTTCGGACATACGGGCCTCCTTTTTGTCGAAATTATGAAGTTTTCATGGCTATTTTGTGAGGAAAATATTGTCGAGTGAACGCTTACATGGTAGTATACTATGTGAGATGAAAAGTGTCATAAAATTTTCGTCTTTCCATGTATTCATAGCGTAAGGACAGATTGACACGGAGCAGCGACCCTGCCACCGATTATTTTGTAGCCTTGCAGCGAATTACATAGTGAACACAATGCTTGTTGATGCTGATGTAGCGTTCCTGCTGATGATTAACTGCTGTGTTCCATCGTAGCTCTCGTTTCCATTTGTGGAGACCTGGGTGAGTCGGTGAAATCAGCAGTTTTTCTTTTTTTCGAGAAGGCTGCTGATGGATCCACAGCATGCCAAAGACCATTGAAAAGGAGATGAATGATTTGGAACAAAAAGTGAAAAACCGCTGGCTCATTGCATTGGCTGCGGTAGGCATCCACATCTCGATTGGATCGGTATACGCATGGAGTGTATTCACCAAGCCAATTACCGAGCAGTTCGGCTGGGACTTGCCAGACGTTCAATTTACGTTTAGTATTGCGATCTTGTTCTTGGGGCTGTCTGCTGCCTTCCTCGGTCATTATGTAGAAAAGCATGGCCCGCGCAAAGCTGGCATTCTCGCATCTATCTTTTTTGGAGTAGGAACTGTCGGGGCAGGCTTGGCGATTCAATTGAGCAGCTTGCCTCTGTTGTACCTATGTTATGGCGTGCTGGGCGGTATCGGACTTGGGGTAGGCTATATTACGCCAGTATCGACGCTGGTCAAATGGTTTCCGGATCGCCGTGGTTTAGCGACAGGTCTTGCGATTATGGGCTTCGGCTTTGCTTCCATGATTGCCAGTCCGATTATGAACGCTTTGATTGCAAATGTAGGAATCGCGAACACCTTTTATATTTTGGGCCTTATTTATTTCGTTGTGATGCTGGCTTCGGCTCAATATTTGGCACCACCTCCAAAAGGCTGGGTACCGGCTGGATTTTCCGATTCGGGAACAGCTGGCAGCAAGCAAATCAAAAAAGATTTGTGCCAATTAACTGCTAACGAAGCGATCAAGACACACCGTTTTTACTGGCTGTGGCTGATGCTGTTTATCAACGTGACATGTGGAATCGCCGTTATTTCGGTAGCATCGCCGATGGCGCAAGAAATGGTAGGCATGTCCGTCGGAACAGCAGCCCTGATGGTAGGACTAAACGGTTTGTTCAACGGTGGTGGACGAATCGGCTGGGCGTCTCTGTCTGATTTCATTGGACGACCAAATACGTACACAGCTTTCTTTGCCATTCAAATGGTATTGTTCTTCCTGTTGCCGAATATGTCCAATCCCATCCTGTTCATGGTTGCGATGTTTATCATTATGACCTGTTACGGTGGTGGCTTTGCATCCATTCCGGCGTACATTGGTGACTTGTTTGGAACGAAGCAATTGGGCGCGATTCACGGCTATATTCTGACGGCATGGGCAGCTGCCGGCTTGGCAGGACCGATCTTTGCAGCATGGGTTCGCAAGACGACAGAAAGCTATACAGGAACTATGAGTGTTTTCGCAGGAATGTTCGTTGTCGCTCTGGTGATCTCGCTATTTGTCCGACTGGATATCAAAAAACTGAAGGAAGAAGCCAAACAAAGAGAAAAGTCTGTTGAATTGGCTAGTTAATCAATGGTAAAGTTTAAGTAGAGAATGATTTGAAGTAAAGGTGATTTTCCTCGATGAATAAGTTCGAAGCAGAATTCAGTAATTTGGTCAGGGCTTTCCGAAAGCGCCATATGGGAAAGGGACCTAGCAAGATCAGCACCACGTTCTGCAAGAACTGGGCGATCTGCGAGATGGAAGGCAACCTTTCTCCGGTGGAAAAGTTCATCGCCACTTCGGAAGACGGAAAGCAGACATTACGAGCTGCCCGAACCGAAATGGTCAAAGAGATCTATCGGAAACACCAGCCAGTTGACATGGAAGCGTTTCTTGGAGCAAAACTCGTTGATCTTTTCGTCGATATTGACATTGAACGGGATTTTGGAATGTCGATCTTTGTTTTTGATCAAGACATTGAAAAGAAAATGAAAAACGAACCGTAAGTCTAAACGAAGCAGCGTCCCTGTTCACCGGCTTAGACGTAACGGAATTCGCGAAAGCAAACACGAAGTTGAGACTAGGTAGCGAACCTGCCGTAGACAACCACCGTGAACACGCTCTTTTCCTATAGGACAAGGGACGGTTTCATGGTGGTTTTTTCGTCTCAATGGAGTTTATTAGAGGGGAGACAAAAGAAATGGGCAAGACCAAGCATGGCGGACCAATTAAGCTGGATACTTCGTGGAAGCCTTCCTTATGGGCTTCACTAATGCCGATGGGACTCGGAAAAATCAAGCCGCATCACATTCGCGATACGATGAAGGTGGCCTATGACAATCGCGATAATTTGGGTTATGCCTATCGCATTTTGACGCAAGGGGTATGTGATGGCTGCGCCCTCGGCGTATCCGGTCTCTACGATCAGACGTTGACTGGTCCGCATTTGTGCACCACGCGACTGAACGTATTGCGTCTCAATACCATGCCTGCCATGGATGCCAAATGGTTTGAAGACGTGAACGCGCTGCGCACGCTGTCCAGCGAAGAATTGCGCAAGCTGGGTAGAATTCCGTATCCGCTTTCAAGAAAGCCAGGCGAAAACAAGTTCACCCGCATCAGCTGGGATGAAGCGTTGAACCGCATCGCGAGAAAAATCAAAAACATCAGCCCGAAACAGTTGGCCTTTTTCTTGACCGCTCGTGGAATTACCAACGAGGTATACTACACGGCTGCTAAAATGGCTCGTTTCCTCGGAACCAACAACATCGACAACGCATCGCGTATTTGTCACTCGCCGAGTAAGACAGCATTGAAGCGTTCGGTTGGAATAGGTGCATCGAGCTGTAACTATCAGGATTGGATCGGTACAGATGTGCTCGTATTCTGGGGTTCCGTACCTGGTAACAACCAGCCTGTATCGACGAAATATATGTATGCTGCGAAAAAAGCAGGAACGAAAATCATCCTGATCAACCCGTACAGAGAGCCAGCGATGGAAAAGTACTGGATTCCATCTGTACCGGATAGTGCTTTGTTCGGAACGAAGATTGCGGATGATTTCTACCAAGTGAACATTGGCGGCGATATCGCTTTCATGAACGGCGTGATGAAGATTTGGTTTGAGATGGAGGAAGCCAAGCCAGGTTCTGCGATCAACCATGAATTCATCAAGGAGCATGCGAACGGAATCGAAGAGCTGCGCAAGCATGTGATGAATGAATCATGGGAGAAGATCGTGGAATCCTCCGGTCTCAGCCGCGAGCGTATCAAAGAATTCGCGCAACTGCTCGCCAACTCCCAAAATGGTGTATTCGTATGGAGTATGGGTCTGACTCAGCACAAATTCGGTACGGACAATATTTCTCAGGTAGCCAATCTGGCCATCCTTCGTGGATTCTTGGGTCGCAAGCACACGGGTCTTATGCCAATTCGCGGACACTCCGGCGTACAAGGCTCCGGTGAAATGGGTGCCGACCCGTTCAGCTTGCCGGGTGGAGATTTTGAAGAAAAATCATGGAACCGGATTGAAAAGATCTGGAACTTCCCGATCCCGAAATGGCAAGGAGATATCGTCGGTATTTCTTTGGAAAATGCCGTGTTGCCAGATGGTCACGAGCGCAAGACCAGATTGTTCTATACGAGCGGCGGCAACTTCCTGGAGACGATGCCAGATCCGGACTTCATGCAAAAATGCTTGGAGAGCATAGAAGTGCGTGTGCATCAGGACATCATTTTCAATACATCTACGTTGGTGGATGCAAAAGAAGAAGTGATCGTACTGCCAGCAATGACTCGCTATGAGCAGCCAGGTGGCGGAACTTCGACAAGTACAGAGCGCATGGTTTACTTCAGTGCCGAAGTGGAAGGGCCACGTATTGAAGAAGCGCGTTCGGAATGGGAGATTTACGTAGATCTGGCGGCACGGGTAAATCCAGAGAAAAAGCATCTGATGCACTTCTCAAGCGCAGCCGAAATTCGCGCAGAGATTGCCCTAGCGAATCCGAACTATGACGGTATCCAGCATCTGAAAAACCGCGGAGATGTTTTCCAATGGGGCGGTGCATGGTTGTGTGAAGGTGGCGTATGCCCGACACCGGACGGCCGAGCGAATCTGATTCCGATTGAGATTCCGGATTTGAACAAGCCAGAGGGACACTTCTATGTAACGACTCGTCGCGGCAAGCAGTTCAACTCGATGATTTACAGCAAGAAAGACCCGTTCAACAATGCGGACCGTTATGATATCCTGATCAATGCAGAGGATGCAAAAGAACTGCGCATTGCAGAAGGCGAAAATATCGTCGTTTACAATAAATATGGAACGTTCCAAGGACGGGCCAAATTCGAGGACACCAGACGCGGCAACATTCAAGTACACTGGCCGGAAGGAAACGTACTCATTCCGAAAGGTGTATACGAGACATACGCAGGTATTCCTGAATACAATACAGCCGTGAAGGTTGAAAAAGCGGACACTTTCCACGCCAACAAAGATTTGAAATACGTGGAGAGAGAAGTAGAAGATTTGGAAGTAAACGTCGGCTGACGAGCTGCAGCAATGGGTGGTCAAGATTAGGAGGAACAAGCCATGCGTTTTTCGCGACAAACACTCTCGGTTGAAGAAGCGATGAGCAAGCTGTTGGCAAAATTGCTGACAGGGAGAACGGAACAAGTGCAGATCGGGGAGGCATACGGGCGGATACTGGCCTCTGATCTACGTGCAACATACGATTTGCCGCACTTTGACCGCTCGCCGCTGGATGGGTTTGCCGTGAGAGCTGCGGATACGGTTGGGGCCTCCGTTGACCACCCGATTACGCTAACAGTGCTAGAGACGGTTGCGGCTGGGCAAGTACCTACTAGAGAATGGAAAAAGGGCCATGCTACGCGGATCATGACAGGTGCGATGATGCCTGCGGGTGCGGATGCGGTCATCATGTTTGAGCAAACGTACAACCCAGCGGAAGAGGCGGATACGGTACGGATCAAGCGGGAGATGAAGCCTGGGGAAAACGTATCTCGTCGCGGTGAAGAGATGGCGACAGGAACGATCATTGCCAGGGCGGGCGAGCGGATCAACGCAGGTACTCTCGCCAGCTTGGCTACGTTTGGCTATTCGCAGGTCGAGGTTTTCTGCAAGCCGCGTGTCGGTCTGATTTCGACTGGAAGCGAGCTGTTGGAGATTGATCAGCCGCTTGCCCCAGGCAAAATTCGCAACAGTAATACGGTGATGCTGACTGCCTTGATTGCTGAGGCAGGGGGCATCCCTGTTTCGTTTTCAAGACTGCCGGATGATCTGGCTGTGGCAAAGGCGAAAATCAGTGAATGCTTGCGGGGCGTGGATCTGGTCATTTCAAGCGGCGGTGTGTCCGTTGGGGATTTTGATGTGATCGCGGCTTTAGTGGATGAGCCTGAGGTGGAGCTTCTGTTCAATCGGATTGCGATACGTCCAGGAAGTCCGACGACAGCCATGATCATGGAAGGCAAGCCTTTTATTGCCCTATCAGGTAATCCGGGGGCCTGTTTTCTCGGGTTTGAGCTATTTGCGCGAGCAGCCATTCGTCGCATCTCGGGAGAAGCCCATGTAGTGCAACAGGTGATTAAGGCGAGACTTGGCGTCGATTATACGAAGCCTTGTCCATACCCGCGTTACCTGCGAGGGAGGCTCCTCGAAAAAGACGGGGTTTTGCACGCGATCCCTGATTTCAATGAAAAGGCAGGGAATCTTGGGACATTGAAGGACAGCGAATGCTTTATGATCATACCAGCCGGGGGAAGCGGGCAAAAAGCAGGAGAGCTAGTTGATGTTCTCACGCATGCCGCCCCAACCTGGAGAAGAGAGGGATAGCGAATGGTCAAGCCACCTTGTGTTTTGCAGATTGTCGGTTATTCGAACAGTGGCAAGACGACGCTGCTCACCAAGCTCATTCCGATTCTCGAACAGGCAGGGATAAGGGTCGGGGTCATCAAGCATGATGGCGGACACGATTTTGAGTGGGATCAGCCAGGGAAGGACACCTGGCGTTATCGTGAAGCCGGAGCTTCGCTGGTTGCGATCACATCCAAAACGAAAACGGCCATCGTGGAGCAAAAGCCGCAGGAGCTGTCCGTCCTTATCCAGCGCTTGGCAGATGCTGGGGCCCAGCTCGTTTTGGTAGAAGGCTTCAAGCGTGAAGGCTATCCTAAGCTCGTACTGCTTCGCAGGTCAGAAGATGAGGAGCTCTTATCGATCGTTACTGATTTGGTAGGGATCGTAGGTTGGTCAGACAATCGTCAGCCGGGGTTGCCCTTTTTCGATATAAATGACATAGACAACTTGGCCAAGTTTGTAAGGGAACGGGTATCTGGTTGGTATTTCAAAACTGATTAGAAACATTGAGATCATTCCAGCTTGATTTGGGATGATCTTTTTTTTGTAGCATAAGAAGGATTGGAAAAGTCGAAGAAGCTGCTATGCCTGCTGCCAGGATGTTTTGCAATTGTCACAAATTGTTTCTATTTCCTGTGACCAGAATCACATGTGTATCTGTGAACCTCCCGTACACTTGAAATATAGAAAGTACGAAGCACTTCAAGGAGGTTCTACGATGTTAAGCCAAAAAACCATTGAAATTATAAAATCAACCGTTCCTGTGCTAGAGGTGCACGGAACTGCTATTACAAAACGTTTTTATCAAATGATGTTTGCCAAGCACCCTGAGCTTCTCAATATTTTCAACCACGCTAATCAAAAGCAGGGAAGACAGCAAATGGCTTTGGCCAATGCGGTGTATGCTGCGGCATTGTATATTGATAAGCTGGAATCGATTTTGCCAGTGGTGAAGCAGATTGGACATAAGCACCGCAGCTTGGGAGTGAAGGCTGAACACTACCCAATCGTTGGGGAAAACCTGCTTGCTGCGATCAAAGATGTACTTGGCGATGCCGCTACGGACGAGATTTTACAGGCGTGGGCGGAAGCGTATGGCGTCATTGCAGATGCTTTCATCAGTGTAGAACATGAAATGTATGAACAGGCAAGCGGTCAGACTGGAGGATGGGTAGATTTTAGAGAGTTTATCGTCCAACGCAAGGTGAAGGAAAGTGACGTGATTACTTCCTTTTATCTGGTTCCGGCGGATGGTCAACCGATTTCCAGCTTTGAGCCAGGGCAATATGTCAGCGTCAAGGTAGAATTACCGGGCGAGCAATTTACACACATTCGCCAGTACAGTCTCTCTGATGCGCCAGGGAATGCGTACTACCGCATTTCTGTCAAACGCGAGGACGCGATGCAAGATAAGCCGGCAGGAAAAGTATCCGTCTATTTGTCAGAGGAAGTGAAGGAAGGAGATAGCCTGCAGCTGTCTGCTCCGGCTGGAGATTTTACCTTACAGCAAGAGGACAGCCGTCCGGTTGTGCTGCTCAGTGGCGGTGTAGGATTGACCCCAATGATCAGCATGCTGAACACACTGATCAATTCGGGAACAGACCGTCCGATCACCTTCATTCACGCAGCAAAAAACGGAAATGTGCATGCCATGAAGCCGGCAGTAGAGGAGTTGGCCGCAAAACATCCACTGCTTTCTGTTCACTGGTGCTATACACAGCCGACTGAACAAGATCGATTGAACGGTGCTTTTCAGAAAGAAGGATATATCGACTTGCCATGGCTGCAAAAGGTCATCGATACAAAAGAGGCGAGCTACTATTTTTGTGGTCCAATTCCATTCATGAAGACGATCAACGGTGCTCTGTTGGAATGGGGAGTGCCAGCTGCCGATATTCATTATGAGTTCTTTGGCCCGGCAGCGACCTTGGCATAAAGAGCTCTTACAAAAAAAGCCCAAGCTTACTCGCGATTCGCAGCTTGAGCGCGCAGCAGCCGATTTACCGTCTCGCGGCGAAGCCCGATGAGCTGACCGATTTCATCCTGAGTCAGCAAATCCGAAAGCGAAGCGACAGGGATAAATGTCTGAAACCAAAGCTGGAGCTTGCGAAGCTTTTCAGCAGGAGAGACTTCGGTCAGTTGGTCGATACGCTGCTGCATCATCCGCAGCTTCCCTTGCAGCTGTAACGCGATATCACGACATTTTTCAGGATTGTCATCCAGATGGCGATACCAATCCGGGGCAGACAGTACTTCGACCTCACAGGTCACGAGAGCGATTGCTGTCCCGTAATAGGGATTCGGGCTCATCAACGAATGATGCGGAATGATCTCATCCGGAACGATGATGTTAACCAGCGTCAATGCTCCGTCTGCATGTACCCGAACGATTTTTAACAGACCGCTCTTCAAATGATAGAGCGGTCCAGATTCTCCTTGTCGAAACAAAACTTCTCCCTTGTGCAGGATCATGGGTTTCTCCTCGATTCTCTGAGTCTTTCTCTAGCAATTATAGCAAGCCCGGCAGGAGGAAGTAAGCAAGCGTAAAAAGCAGTTTGCCGCTTTTTTAGGCTTGCTACAGCAAGGATGCCTTTTGCTATAATGGGGAAATCACAGATGAATAAAGGGAGTTGTCTGATGTTCAACTTTTTTACATGGGTAGGCTCCATCATGGGGGTACTCACACTCGGATTGATTGCCTATGTGGCTTACCGCTACTGGTACCATATGGGACAGCTTCCGAAGCCGGAGTTTCGTTATCTGGACACGAAAAAACCAGTGCCTGCCGACTGGAGTCATGATGAGGTTACGTTTACATGGATCGGCCACTCGACGATTCTGTTGAATATGTTTGGTACGAAAATACTGACAGATCCGGTTTTGGGCGAGAAGCTCGGGATTAAGCTTGCTGGTGTCCATTTTGGTCCCAAGCGTTTTACACCTCCTGCCCTCGACTTTGCTGAAATTGGCGAGGTAGATATCATCTTGCTATCGCATGCCCATTTGGATCATGTCGATCTGCCTACTTTGCAGAAAATAGCGAATCGCTCCACACATGTCATTACGGCGCACCAGACGAGCAAGCTGTTCAAGCATATGCCATTTGGTTCGTATGAGGAAATGCAGCCGGGAGAAGTCATTACTACCAAAGAAGGAATGACGATTACTGCGATTCCTGTTCGCCATTGGGGCAACCGCTTTCCATGGAATCATGAATATGGCTACAACGGCTATATGATTGAGAAAAATGGCGTGCGCATCCTCTATCCAGGTGATACTGCTTATATCTCCATGGAAAATTTGCCGAAACAATTCGGGGCTATCGATCTGGTGTTCATGCCGATTGGCGCCTACAAGCCAGACTCGTATCAAGCAGCGCATTGTACGCCAGAGCAAGCATGGCAAATGTTCAAGGAGACCCAAGCCAAGTGGCTGGTACCTATTCATTGGAATACGTTTGTGCTCTCACGTGAGCCTGTTGATGAGCCGTTCGAGCGTCTGTTGGCAGCAGCGGGGGACGAGAGGGACAGGATTGTTGTTGAAAAACAAGGGGAGACGTTTTCAATCCCTGTTCAATAGGTGTGAAAAGTTGGCGACTGCGTACATAGCAGTCGCTTTTCTAATTGATATGAATAAACGGGGAGGGAATAGCTACCTTATTATAGAAATATTTTTATCGAAGGAGTTTGTTGAGGAGGGGTACATATGACAAAAGCATTGCCACAACGCTGGGATATGGATGTGATTTTTCCTGGTGGGAGTGAATCGGAGGATTTTCGGGCGTTTTTAGGGACTTTGGAAGGGGATATTGCGAACCTGAAAGCACGGTTGGAGCAATCTGGCGCTGGTTTGCATGAGACAGCGGCTTTCAAGGAAGTTGTCACTCATGTCCAAAGCATTGCCGTGCGTGTGAGACAAGCAGGTGCATTCATTTCCTGCCTGACTGCTCAAAATGTAAAAGATGAGCCAGCCAAGCTGATGGGTGGTCGTGTGAAGAGTATCTCGGCTGCGTTTGGTGCAGTATTGACGCGCTGGGAAGAACAGCTGCTGGCTATTGAAGCGGCTGCATGGGAGAAGCTGTTGGCAGACGAAGAATTGCAACCGCTTGCTTTTGTACTGAATGAGCGCCGCCGCCGTGCACAGGAAAAGCTGTCGCCTGAACAAGAAGTGCTGGCAAACGATTTAGCTGTAGACGGGTATCACGCTTGGCAAGATTTGTACAATGCGGTCGTAGGACGTATGACCATTGAGGTTGAGGTCAATGGAGAGACGAAGCAGATGTCTGTCGGGCAAGCTTCTAATCTGATGAGCAGTCCTGATCGAGCTGTACGTGCCCAAGTATTTGAAAAGTGGAAAGAAGCCTGGGGCAAGGAAACGGAGCTGTGCGCGCAGGCGCTGAATCACTTGGGTGGTTTCCGTCTCTCTCTGTACCGACATCGCGGCTGGGATTCCGTCCTGCGTGAGCCGCTGGATATTGGACGGATGCAGGAAAAAACACTCGATGCGATGTGGCAGGCCATCGAAAATCGCAAGGATCGTCTGGTTGCCTACCTGGAGCGCAAGGCAAAGCTGCTCGGTGTAGACAAGCTGAGCTGGTACGATGTAGGAGCTCCAGTCGGTAAGGTACATAAAGAAGTGTCTTACGATGAAGCAGCTGCCCTGATCGTTGAGCATTTCAACCGCTTCAATCCGAGCATGGCTGAGTTTGCGCAAAAGGCATTCGATGAAGGCTGGATCGAGGCAGAGGATCGTCCTGGCAAGCGCCCAGGCGGATTCTGCACGAGCTTCCCAGTCAGCAAGCAGTCCCGCGTGTTCATGACGTATGCGGGAAGCGCAAGCAATGTATCCACACTGGCACATGAGCTGGGGCATGCATATCATCAGCAAGTCATGTGGGATTTGCCGGCGCTTAACCAAAACTACGCGATGAACGTAGCGGAAACAGCATCGACCTTCGCAGAGATGATCCTCGCTGACGCTGCTGTGAAAAATGCAGCCAATGATGATGAGAAACTGGTGCTCTTGGAAGATAAGCTGCAATCCATTGTCGCGTTTTTCATGAACATCCACGCTCGCTTTATTTTCGAGAAAAACTTCTATGAGAAGCGCAAAGAAGGTCTTGTTAGCGCGGCTGATCTCGACCGAATCATGGAAGAGGCGCAAAAGCAAGCGTACAACGGAGCTTTGGCAGATTACGAGCCGCACTTCTGGGCATCCAAGCTGCATTTCTATATCACGTCGTATCCGTTCTACAACTTCCCGTACACATTCGGGTACTTGTTCAGCATGAGTGTCTATGCGCGTGCGCTTGAAGAAGGCGAGAGCTTCGCACCGAAATACGATGCACTGCTCCAAGATACGGGCCGCCTGATGGTAGAAGACTTGGCGAAGAAGCATCTCGGCGAGGATATGACGACAGTCGAGTTCTGGCAAAAAGCTGTTGATCTGGCTGTGGCAGACATCGACGAATTCCTGCGCCTGACAGAAGAAGCATAAATTCAGGAATAAATAAGCTCCAAGCAGTCTGTCGCTTTTCCGACAGGCTGCTTTTTCGTTGAGAGATTGTTAATATCGCAGACGAAATCTTCGGATAACCTTTACCTGCGGTTTATAGAATCCTCGCCATTTTTTCGTACAGTAAAAGGGAAGGGAATACTTGCAAAGGGAGGCATCGTAATGGACACTGGCAGTCATCTTTTGTTGGGTGTCACACTGGCGGGCTTAGCCCATATCACGCCGGCAGTGGCACATGATCCGGCGCTTGCTCAGGCGCTGATGGTCGCAACGGTAGTGGGATCTCATGCCCCGGATTTCGACACTGTGGCCAGACTTCGCGGTATTTCTTTTTACATTCGCTTTCATCGGGGAATTACTCATTCGATTCCCGCCTTGTTTCTGTGGCCCCTTATCATCAGTCTTCCTCTTGCCTGGGGGTTTGGTCTCATGGGACAGTTCGGGATTTTGTACGGATGGACGCTGTTGGCCGTTGTGCTGCATGTATTTCTCGATATGTTAAACGCCTATGGAGTTCAATGCATTCGTCCTATTAGCAGGCGCTGGGTGCATTTGGATGTACTCGCGATTTTTGAGCCACTGGTGTTCGCGGTTCATCTGGCAGCGGCGATATGGTGGATAGCTTTTAACGGAGATCCCAGCGTGTTATTTCCGATAGCGTATGGCATGACGCTCCTGTATATTGGCGTGCGGGCTTGGCAGCATCACCGTAACGTCAAGCGGGTAGCAAGGGCATTGGAAACAAGAGGCATATCCCATGTTTTCCCGAGCATACATCCTTTTCACTGGCGATTCGTCGTAGAGACGGAGGAACTGTTTTACACAGGGAGAATCGAGTATGCACGTGTAATACTGGAGGATGTGTATCCGAAACAGCAGCGTGATGCAATTATTCAGGCTACAGTCGGTGTGGACGGAGTTCGTGCTTTTCTCGGATTTGCTCAACGCATCCACGTCACGTGGAAGGAGATTGCCGACGGTTATGAAGTCACGTGGAGCGATGTGCGCTTTTGGTACAACCGCAAGCTGCCATTTGGCGTAGATGTTGTCTTGGACCGTGATTTGAACGTTGTTGATCATCGGTTGGGCTGGCGAAAAAAAGCGTGGGACCCGCCGTTTGTATAAGGAAAGCTAGTATAGGTAAGCCCCGTCAGTTTGGTGAAGCTGGGGGCTTACTTTTTTTGTGTAAGGACATTTATAACAATAACACCAACAAAGCTGGTGAGAAGAAAACACAGGGCTTGTAGACCTTGATAGCGCCTCCCCTTTTGGAAGTGGAGACGGACAGTGAATCACCCCTGCTGGCGTGTCAGAGTCGAAGAGAACTGTGCTTTTTCTTCTCCTCCACTATGTTGACCCCATTCATAAGGACCTTTATAAGTTATTCTAACGAAATGGCGCTATGCAAAATCTAGCAAGAATGATACACTGAGAAAAACTAAAACGTTCGATGGTGATAGAATGAATGATATGTATTCGATTAGAGTAGAATGGTCTCCTGCGTATGAATGTATCATTAGCCTCTACACTTACATTTACGAAAAGGAGCGCAAGCATTATTTGCTTGGTTCTGCTTGGAAAGAGGAGACAAAACAAAAGCTCCCGGCGTCTTTTGCAGATGAACTCGCAGATGAACGCTGGGAGGTGCTCCACCGTTTGGTGCTGCTGGTAGCGCAATCGCCCCAGACCAAATCCGTTGAAGAATTTCTTGGGTGGCTGGAGAGCATCCCTCCCGGTGAAATTTATGAGCGCCTCGCGCCATGGGTGGAGACAATCCCGCTGAACCTGGGGGAAATCCGTGATCACAGCCTATCGTTGCTTACCCGGTGGAATGAACATTATTTTTCGAAAGTGGACTCACGCATTTTGGAGAGTCTGCAACGGAGAGCCGATGAGCTGACAGTCCGCGCCAAAGAAACGCCTCCTATCGATTTGGTCGATCATGTTACGAACGGTATCTGGATTGAGCCGATGTCAGATTTGCGCGAGGTTGTACTGATCCCGCAATATCATTGTGCCCATTCTTCTGTTCTCGACTTTTATCGGGGGCTTGCCACTTGCATGTACCCTGTCAAAGATGCGGCAACGACAAAACCACAGCCGCTCCTGGAGCTGTTGCCCATCACACAGTGCCTAGCGGATGAGAAGCGCCTGCAAATCTTGCGCTGCCTGGCAAAAAAGACGTGCACTCTAGGTGAATTACAGAAGCAAGTATCACTGGCAAAAAGCACCGTCCATCATCATGTAACGGCGTTGCGCAGAGCGGGGCTGATTCGTGCTCACTACACGGGAAGTACGACGATTTCCTACTACAGTCTGCGAGAAGCCTTCGTCGAGCGTCTCCCGGTCTTGCTTCGTTCCTTCTTCCATGCATCAGAGTAATTTTGCTTACGGAAATGACATGATTTTGTTGAGAGGGTAGGTTGAATCAGTATGAGCAAAATGAGGCAAGTGTGGGAGGCGTATCACCCGATTGTTCATCTGTTGATGGCAGGGTCGGTGTTCGTTCAGCTCACCCAATCGATGAGTATCCCTTTTCTGGCCATCTATCTCGGTGAAACGACGAAGCTCTCTCACGCCTATATTGGGCTTATTATCGGTGCAGGTCCTTTGGCTGGAACAGTAGGGGGATTTGCTGGCGGGATTCTCTCGGATTTGTTTGGCAGACAAAAGCTGATGTTTTTTTCCTTGCTTGCTATGGCGTGCTCGATTATCGGATTCATTACGGTGGCTCATCCGATCGGTTTGCTGTTGATCAGCTTGGTTATGGGATTGGCGGCTTCAATTTTTGCGACGGTTTCAAAAGCGCTGATGGGTGACTTGACTCCCGAGCATAAACGTTTTCGTGTGTTCTCGAATCGCTATCTTGCGAACAATCTAGGTTTTGCGATTGGTCCTATGCTCGGTGCTTTTTTGGGGATTTCCGGCAGCAATCTGGCATATATTCTGACTGCGGTATCCTTGGTGAGCTTTGCTGTCATTTTATTAGTGGCATGTCGGAGATGTGGCGTCACTGATGAAGGCGGGGGGAACGGCGAGGTAGAAAGAGCCAGTTTGCCTGAGATCTGGCAAGTGCTCAGAAGGGATGTCGTCCTTCTTACATTTGTCACAGGCGGAATCCTGTTAGTGACGGTGTACGGTCAGATGTCTGTTACGCTCTCCCAATACTTGCGGGAAAACTTTTCGGAAGGAGTCGCCTTGTTTGGAACGTTGATGAGCCTCAACGGATTTACCGTCTTGCTTTTGCAAATTCCATTGACGAGACTAGTTGAGCGTTATTCCTTGTTTACACGGATAGCAGGTGGCGCTGTATTGATGGCCATAGGAGAAGTCGGCTTTGCTTTTTCGCCAGACTGGGCTTGGTTTATTACAGCGATGATCGTTTTTACGCTAGGTGAAATCCTGATTGTACCGGCGGAGTATGCGCAAATCGACGAGATCAGTCCCGCGAATATGAGAGGGACTTACTATGGGGCACAAAGCGCAACGATGCTGGGCAGCTTCCTCGGTCCATGGGCAGGTGGCATGGTGCTCACCGCATATGGTGGCCCCGTAATGTTTTTGGTCATGGCAGTATTGGCGCTGGTCAGCTTGATCTTTTATTGGCTTGGACGCAGGTTGCATGAAAAGCGGAAGCAGCCTGGAAATGCGATTGTAGAGACTGCCATTTAGCTTCTTGCCGTTTATTTGCGAGTGCCGTATAATAGAAAGTATCTTTTTCAAAAGGGGACGTTTTGATGTCGGTGTGTGTTCTTAACTAAGCAATTGGATAGGGTACTCCCAGTATTTTTGGCAAAAACCACATTTCATGTCGGCTTATTTGCTATGGAAAAAGGGAGGCCTTGATTAGTTAAGAACTTACGGTCATCCATCTACCCATTTGCTCGACTACGGGAACCGTGCTCTTACGCACGGTTTTTTTGCGTGACTATCCACGCGCACGTAGCGAACGTATGCCCTCAAGGCGGAGATGAACGAATGTTCATGCTCTGCCTTTTTTGCATGCATCGATGGGTCCATCCCTTTTGAAGAGAGGTTCTCCACATGAAAAATTATATCGAAGACACCTATAAACAAGTACGTTTGCAAGAAGGACAACGTGTAATCGAACAGTTTCTGCTCGCGTGTTATTTTCATCCGGGTTTGCCTACGAAAGAGCTGGCGAGAAAAGTACTCTTGCCTGTACCTGTGGCGACTGCCATTAAAAAAGAGCTGATCAAGGCAGGTGCCATACAGCAGGGGAGCGGGGTGAGATGCACCGTAGAAGGGGAAGCGTTCATTGAGCAAAAGCTAGGGTATGGTGGGCTGGATCGGGAGCTGTACGAGAAGCTGATGAGAGGCGACGAAGCTTGGAAAACCGAGCTGGCTGACCTGCAAGCGGAGATGGAGACGATTTTTGCTGGGCGTCCGCAAGTCGATGTACAGATCGATCAGTCCAAATGCACAGTCGAGACGAGCTTGCGCAGGGCGATTTTATGCTTGCGGCATCAGAGCTTGGTGGGCAAAAAAATATTATGCGTCGGGGATGATGATTTGGTCAGCATTTCGCTAGGGCTTTTGCTCAAGCGCTTGTTTCCAGGGAATCAGCAACGTCCAGAGCAAATTGACGTAGTCGACATCGATGAACGCTTTCTCCAGTACATTACGGATGTGTCCAAGCAAAAATCATTGTCCATAGTATGCCATCAGGCTGATTTACGGCAGCCGCTGCCAAAGAAGCTGCAGGGTGGGTACGATTGCTTTTTCACCGATCCCCCTTACACACTGCAAGGAATGGCTTTGTTTTTATCACGTGGAATCAGTGGGCTGCAAAAGCAAAAAGGACTGTCCATCTTCCTGTCCTTTGCGCATAAATCGCCTGATTTCACGCTGAATATGCAGCGGGAGTTCGTGCTGGCAGGCTTGACTGTACGAGAGGTGCTCAGTCATTTCAATGAATACGAAGCGGCGCAAATGATTGGAAATAAGGGTCAAATGATCGTGCTCACCACCACAGAGATGACGGCTCCGACGATCAAGCATTCATTTCTAGAGTCGCTGTACACAGGCGAAGAGACTCCTTCCAAGCGTGAGTATCAATGCAAGCGTTGCAAAAGATCGATCCAGGTTGGGGCACAGGCAAAAATAGTGACGATCGAACAATTGAAAAAACGCGGCTGCCCTCGTTGCAAGCACCAGAGCTTTGAGCTGATGTCTCGCCGGAGAGCACAAGACTGATTGTACGCAAGTGGACATATGGTAGTGGTGGAGGGGAGGGAGAAAAAGATAAGATGGCTTACGAAAAAGCGTTTGCTGTATTACGGATCGGGACGGGTATCTTGTTTTTCATCCATGGCATAGCCAAGCTGCAACGAGGGATGGCTGCCGTTGTGACGACGTTTGGCGATCTCGGCTTGCCGGGGTGGCTGGCGTATCTGGTGTTGATCGTAGAATTGATCGGCGGTCTCGCGCTGATCATCGGAGTCGGGGCGAGATATGCTGCCTGGGGATTAGCTGCGATCATGGCAGGAGCGATTGTGACGGTGAAATGGGCGAAAGGGTTCGTGGGCGGTTATGAGCTGGATTTGATCCTGTTGCTTGTCACGATTTGTGTGGGTCTAAAAAGGTGAAAAAGAGATCCGGCTGAACCAGTAAGCGGTCAGCTGGATCTCTTTTTTTAAACAAACAGCTCGTAACACTCAGGAGAAACGCTATCTAAAAATGGACTTTTTTCACCCGAATAGTAAAGATGCAGCTCGTGCATGGCACGTGTACATGCCGTATAAAAAAGCTTGCGTTCACTTTCTTCGCCATAGCATGAGGCGGAAGCATTATAAAGGATGACCGCATCGAACTCGACTCCTTTTGCCAAGTAAGAGGGGATGATCAAGATTCCTTTCTCAAAGGAAAGAGTAGCGGGCTTGATCAAGCGAACCGGCAATCTCTCTTGCAAAGTGTCATGCACGGCTTGGGCTTCCTCTAGCGTTTTGGTGATAACAGCGATGGTCTGATGACCACGATCGGCGAGCTCACGTATGCGTGCTTCGATTTGATCGGCATGAGCTTGAGGGGATGTCACTTTGGTTAGTGTTGGCAAGCGACCGTCACGCATAAAAGGCTCAATCATATTCCCATCTCGCAAAAGCTGTCGCGTAAATAAGACGATGGGATAGGTGGAGCGGTAGCTTTTGGTCAGGACGAAGGTCTCCGTCTCTTCAGGCTCAAACAGGGATGTGACTGCCTCAAAGCTATTCTGGTGATAAGCATGGGCGTAAATCGCCTGATTCCAATCTCCCAGCACGGTCATTTTGGCACGGGGAAACAAGCTCTTGATGAGAGCGAACTGAAAGGCGGAGTAGTCCTGGGCTTCATCGAGAAAGACATGACGGACGAGGTTATTCGTCTGCTTGCCCTCCAATCGTTCCTGCAAATACAAATAGGGAGGGATGTCTTCACAAGCCAAATACTGTTGCTCTAAACGCTCTGCTGTCTGTACGCACACTGCGGGCCAATTGTCCATTACATCGTGTTGGAGAGTGTTTGGCGCAAGTGTCCCGAGTAAGTCAGGTGACAAGAAAAGCTGGCGGTAAATGGAGCGAGTATCAATAAATTGAAGTTCCCGAATAAAATCGCGCAGAGGCCGAAACTGCTTTTTGACGACCCATGTGGCTAAGAGCTCCTGCTCGCGTTCGAAGTCATCAAAGGTGTCCTCCCGAAACTGTTTTTTGCGGCGCAGCGATTGATAGGCAGCTACATAAGCGTCTCGGTCAAGCAGCTCCATTTCCTCTTCTACCCATGGCTTTGATCGTTCTCGCTGTTCCAGCTTTTTCAGCTCCGTCAGCAGTGATTTCGCAACGAGTACCATCCGATTGGGGATCGGCAGACTCGTATCGAGAGAATAAAACAGCTCATGGATGTGGGCAGCACTGATCAAAGTCTGGTTTCTAAATGTAACAGGACGAAACATGATACCAGATTGTTTCAAGCTATTCGCGTATTCGTCCATAGCCTGCAAAAACAAGGCGCTTGATTTGAAACGGATTCCTTCCAGCCGCGCCTCGTATCCAGACTGATCACTTGCTGTCAGTACGTACTCCATCTGTTCAAGCGGGTTTTCCAGGCGGAAGTCGTCACCGAGACGATGCTCCGCGTATTCCTGAAAAGTCGTTTGCTGCATATTTTCCTCGCCGAGTTCAGGAAGAACGGTCGAGACGTAGCTGTTAAACAAAGAGTTGGGCGAGAACAAGACGATTTGCTCCGCGGTCAATGTCTTGCGATAACGGTATAACAAATAAGCGATTCGTTGCAAAGCCGCAGACGTTTTTCCGCTGCCGGCAGCTCCGGAGACGATGACGAGTCGGCTGCGTTCGTTGCGGATGATGCGGTTTTGATCCCGCTGGATCGTGGCCACGATGCTTTTCATTTGCGAGTCAGCCTGTTTGCCGAGTACCTCCTGAAGCAGCTCGTCGCCAATCGTCACGCCCGTATCGAACAGGTGCAGCAATTTGCCGTCGCGAATGATGTATTGTCTTTTGCACGTAATCTCTCCATTTACGTTTCCGCTTGGGGTATTGTACTCTGCTGGCCCCGGCGAATAGTCGTAATACAGACTGGAGATCGGTGCGCGCCAGTCGTAGACGAGAAACTCCTCGTCGTTTTTATCCAGCAAGGAAGCAATGCCGAGATAGATGGCTTCTGGCTTCGATTCCAGCTCTTCTTGAAAATCAATCCTGCCAAAATAGGGAGAGTGCAACAATCGCTGCAGCGTACGCAACTGATTTTGGGCATGGCGATGGATGCGTTCACGCTCGGACAGGACTTCCGCTTGCTGCTTGATACTGGCGTAAGTCTCGACAGCTTCGATGGCATCCTCGAAGTTGACTGTCACATCGTCCCAAAAATGCTTGCGAATTCCGATGATATCCTCGCTCACGACATTCACATGCTCTTTGAGGTCATCTATTCGGTTCTTTATCTCTGAGATGACTCGTTCAACACGTTGTTGTTCGTTTTGCCTATCTTGATCAGTCACGCTCATGGTACCGCTCCTTTTTCGTTCCCCATTTTTGGCCTGAAGGTTTGACAATCGAAAGTGAATGTGGTACTATTATATTGGAGATAAAATAGTCAGATCCTATTGATTGATCGACAGACCAATTCTCATTCTATCACGTGAAAATTGGCTTTTCAACATGGTGTAGGAAAAATACAAAGTGAAATGACAGGGAACTCCTTTGGGGGTTCCCTTTTTTGTTGCGGTTAGACTTGTCCGCCAAGCATTCCATTGAGAGCTACCCATATACGGGTTGTTCCCACCAGTCTATTGAAAAGTAAAAGGATGTCCTCTCACCTGTGCTTGGAACGCGAACGATGAGCGCCATTCCTGGTCCGAGAATCCACTGTCCGCCAGGGGTCGCCTCAACAGTGGAGGACGCCGGAATGATTCGCGTGGCGGTATGAATGTGATCAGAAAAGGTATCCGTCATACCAGTGCCATGCAAAAGTTGCCCTTGGGCGGCGGGACAAGCGGGGAGTTGAACATAACCTGAAGTCACTTGACGAGAGAGGGTCGTACCTGTGATAGAGGAGGCTTTGCCAAACAAGAAATGTGCTTCTATCGGGTGCGGGGAAGGATTGGTGATCATCCAGTGATGGACAAATAAATGAACACCGGAGCGTAAGGGATTCGACAAGGCAGCAATCCCGATAGCTCCATCGCTCACGATCATTTTTTCCGATTGCCCCATGAAGTATTTACATTGATCCGCCATCGACATCGCATACGGAATGTGAACACTCCGACTCAGCTGTTCCGTAGCAGAAGGAGTGGGAAACGGATAGTACCCCATCTGCATGTAGACATCTGGTATTCCGCCATAAAAGTACGAGCGTGTGTAGGAGGGTTTCGTCATGATTTCCTCTCCTTGTGAGTGGGGTAACTGCTAACTCTACAGCATATGGCAATCGTCCATGGAGGGTGTCAGGTGGAAATCAGGACTTGTCAGCGAACACATCGATACCGGCAGCAGCAAGTGCACTCACAGCTTCACGGACTGGGAGTCGAGGCAATCCGAATTCGCTCGCGACAATGGACTCCAACTCATCAATAGAGCGGAGATGCAGATTTTGGTCTTCGCCGTTTTCGTAGAGGATGAACAGGGAATTGTTCTTCAGCGATAGACACCGGTTTTGCGAGAGTTGATACAAATGGAGACGTAGGCATGTTAAAAAAGTAGCGTCTGGCTGAAAAGAGCGGGCAATGGCTGGTGCAAGATCGGCAAGCTCGCGTTTTTGTATAGGATCAAAGTACCAGCTATCGTTTACCAGCTCTTGATGCCTCATCCGACGAAAACGATAACGGCGTGGATGGGCAGGATCAGGTGCAATCTGGGCTGATTCGTAGCCAAAGGAAGATAGGTAGAGAGGGTCAGATGTAAATGGGACAGGTTGAAAAAAGGGAGCTGCTGCCGCAGTGTCCACATACAGTAGATCAGCTGAATCCAACAATTCCGTAATTATAATGGCCGCGTGTTCATCAGCTAGCGAGATGAGATAGCCGCTAAAACCAAGCTCGCGTAGCAAAGCGAGAAAGCTGGCGTTACTGGCATAGCAGGTTCCACCGAAATCATGGAGTATCGCATTTTCTATGTATGCAGAAGGAGTAGGGACGCTGTTGGTTTTGTAAGAGTAGTAAGAGAGGAGCTTGCTAACGTTTTCGTAGGGGAACGTTTGTAAATGAGCACGGCACAATGCAGAAAGGTAAGAAAGGCTTGCTGCTTCTTGTTTTAATCCGAGCCTGTGCAAATACGTATTCGCCCAATTTGGTAGAGTTTTCATCTGATTCAACCTCCCTATCAGTGGTTTTTTGTAAATTCAGATGATTTATTTTAGCAGGTGTGTACCTGTGTAGAATAGGTTGGCGAGAAAAGAAAAAAGGCTAGGAGTGATAATCCCAACCTTTTGAAAGCATTGTTTACTTTAGTTTTATGACACGGTCTTCCAAGCATGAATCGCAAGCAGCGCCCATCCAGCGAGGAACAGTACACCGCCAATCGGCGTAATCGCACCGAGAACCTTAATTCCGGTTAATGCCAGCGTGTACAGACTGCCGGAGAAGATCAAGGTTCCGGCTGTAAAGCACCAGCCTGCCCAGACGAGGCCGGAAGAATCCGGGTACCATTTGAGCAACAGGGCAACCAGCACGAGAGCCAGCGCATGTGTCGTCTGATAGGTCACGCCCGTATGGAAAATGCCCAGCGAATAGGCGTCCAGTTTTTCCTTCAGTGCATGTGCTCCGAATGCTCCAAACGCAACCGAAAGAAATCCACTGATACTGCCAAGCATCAAAAACAGCTTCATGAGTGCGTCACTCCTTTTTTCGCATTACCTGTACATCTGTCCGACCTCTATTTTAGCGTAAAAAGATAGACATTGCCCAATTGTAATTTGGTGAACACGCCTTGGACTACCGTACAGACCGCTTGTCAACCTCCGACATAGAGTAAAGTATCGCAGTGGTAACGCTTACAGGCTGCTGCGACGGGAGGTGACGTAATATGAACAAATGGCTTTCCAATGTTGGAGGACTCCTCGGTGGCTACGCATTGCTAAAAGCGCCGTTGGAAGGTTCCTTCCTAAGTGGGTTGGACCCGTTGGTGGATGGAGTTGGTCTGATCACTGTGGTTGTATTCGCGGGAGCTCTTATTTATTCTGGTGTACGCGACTGGTTCCAAGGCTAAGAAGGTAGACGAAAAAACAAATCAAGGGTGTCTCCAGTCGGGGATGCCTTTTTTTCTTCGGAAGGCTGGCGTCTTTTAGCGCGCTCTCCCATATACATAAAGTAGACCGACGGCAAAAGGGGGAGGCGAAACGATTTGACCAACGACGAGCGAAAAGAACTGGAGCGATCCATTGACGAAATTACCGAGATCGCCAAAGGGTTCAATCTCGATTTTTACCCAATGCGATACGAGATATGCCCGTCTGACATCATTTATACATTTGGCGCGTATGGAATGCCCACTAGATTTTCTCATTGGAGTTTTGGGAAGTCCTTCTACCGCATGAAACTGCAATATGACCTGAATCTGAGCAAAATCTACGAACTCGTCATCAACTCCAATCCTTGCTACGCGTTTCTTTTGGACGGCAATTCCTTGATCCAAAACAAGCTCATTGTGGCTCACGTCCTTGCTCACTGCGACTTTTTCAAAAACAATGTGCGCTTCTCCAACACCAATCGGGATATGGTCGAAAGCATGGCGGCCAGCGGAGAGCGGATTCGCCAGTATGAGATCGAGTACGGCAAGGAGGCTGTCGAGAATTTGCTCGATGCGAGCTTGGCGATTCAGGAGCATATCGATCCGAGCTTGCTGCGTCCGAAGCTGCGTTGGAAACGAGAGCCAGAGGAGCCGAACAAAAAGACGAGGAACGAACGGCACTCCCCTTATGACGATCTCTGGGGGTTGGACCGCAAAGCAAAAGAGGAAGCAGAGCCGGTAAAAGCACCACGCAAATTCCCGCCAGAGCCGGAAAAAGACCTGTTGCTGTTCATTATGGAATACAGCAATATCCTAGACGATTGGCAGCGGGATGTGCTGACGATCATCCGGGATGAGATGCTGTATTTCTGGCCGCAGATGGAAACGAAGATCATGAATGAAGGCTGGGCAACCTACTGGCATATGCGCATCCTGCGGGAAATGGAGCTGACAGAATCAGAGACGATCGAGTTTGCCAAGCTGCATTCCTCCGTCATTCAGCCTTCGACGACGAGCATTAATCCGTATCATCTGGGCCTGAAAATTTTGGAGGACATTGAAAAGCGCTGGGATAATCCGACGAAGGAAGAACAGGAGCGTTTCGGACGCAAGCCAGGAGAGGGACGCGCGAAAATTTTCGAGGTGCGCGAGCTGGAGTCCGATATCAGCTTCATTCGCAATTTCCTGACCAAGGACCTCGTGAGTGATCTGGATTTGTACATGTTCGGCAAGCAGGGCAACGATTGGGTTGTCGCGGAAAAGCAGTGGGAGAAGGTACGCGATGGTCTTGCGGGCACACGGGTTAACGGGGGATTCCCTTATGTACTCGTGCACGATGGGGATTACTTACGCTCCGGCGAGCTGTACTTGAAGCACCATTTCGAGGGGCTGGAGCTGGATGTCAAATACGTAGAAAAAACATTGCCTTACGTTTATAGCTTGTGGGGAAAATCCGTCCACCTGGAATCGATGGTGGAGGATCGTCAAGTGTTGTTTACGTACGACGGCAAGAAAGTGCACCGCCGCTTTTTATAGGGGGAAAAAAGCCGCATGCCCGGTTGAAGCTGACCGAGCATGCGGCTTTTTCTACGTGTCCGAATTAGGACAACTGATCCGTAATTCCAATATGACTGCTGATGCCGCCGTCCATGGTGATGCTCGCTCCATTGATGTACCCGCTATAAGGGGAGTTTTTATTGGGAGTGCATGAGAATCACAAGTTTATTATCTCAGTACCACATCTGTATGATGACATTTTTGATGACTGCTTATTAAGTACACGTAGAATCATTCAATAAGTATGTTTTTTTATTTGTATGTTTCTATCTCGTTCGCGCGTTAATCCTAGAGAGCTGGAAAACAACTCGCAAAGAAGCGAGAGCGTCCGTGTTTTTGAGGGGGTTTCAAGATAAACTGCTAGTTTTTTTCTCAGGCTCCATTGCTTCTTCTAATAAGGCTTGCCTTGCTTTTTTTACTAGGAAAACAATCAGGATTAAGACAAAGATGTAGGCAAAGTCGAGAAACCAGATAAGCGCCAAGGGATGAGAAAGCATGGCCCCTAGCATAGGTGACATCAACCCGCCCATAACTCCAGCCATTACTCCTTCAATAGAAGTGGTAAGAGAGATCAATTTCCCTGAGATAAACCCAACCACCATACCAATTGCTACAGCAATGATCGTCGCGAATTGTAAATCGCTCGCCAAATATACTTGAATATTCAAACCCAAGGAGATACTAGACATAGCACCTAATACCATAGCGATGATTATGCCATCCATACAGGCAAGCTCAGATCGATTTTTATAGGTATAGTTCGCTACTATTTTCCTACTTGCCACCCTATGTTTTATTTCCTTCTTTGCCTGCACTCACACCTGCAAAAGATCATGAATCTACTACCTCTACAAAGACATCTGTTAGCCACCTTGACCACCTCCTGCAATAACATATGAGGTGGTCAAAGAAAGTTGCTTGACTTTGGATCGATATTTTCACAAATCATTTGAAAATGGGTTTGCATAATTACTCACACTACGGATCGCTGTAATGAGTTTGGGAATGATGTAGTCGAGGAGATAAGCTGTGCCGTATATACATGACAAAAATCTAGGGAAGAATACATTGAGTGGAAGAGGTCAGAGCCTAACAACATCGAAGTCATTACATCGTGGGAGCGAAAGGGACGGTAATAATGGCAAAGAAAATCGATAATTTATTCGGCTCATCTCGGTTTGTATTACCGGAACAGCGCGAGCTCTATCTGCAAATGAAGGAAGACGACAAACTCGTACCTATACCTATACTTGAGCAGGATGAACTTGCAACATTTGACTACCTACTACGGGATGCACAGCAAAATGAAAAAGCCGTATCAATCACATGGTGGCAACATAAGAAAAACAAGCTAGGCACTATTTGCACTATGTGGGGTGCAGTACCAGAGATCAATGAGAATACAAGAAAAGTAAAACTGCTTACGGTCGAAGATGTCCAATGGATTCCGCTGGAAAACATAACCGATGTTAAAACCTAGTTGGCTAATAAATAACCCGCTCCTGTTTTGAGGAGACGGGTTATTTATTAGTACCTATTGTCAATACAGTCCAATAAAAATAGGGGATAGCGAGCGCTATCCCCCTGTGTAAATCAACGATATTTATTTTTCCTGCTCGTAATCCCATTTGCCTTTTTTTTCATTATATTTTAGTTTGAAGATCAGAGCCTCGCCATCCTCCCTGTTAAACGAGAAAGAGCCTTCTTTCAACTCTTCATCCAGAAGAATAACCGGAATGGTATCCCCTACTTTTGCATGCTCCTGCATGATCTCGTCCTGTACTTCAATGAATGCATTCTTCACGTCTACAGAACGCTCATTTTCTATTTTCTCCATTATCGGTGATCTTTTGGTGAATTCGTTATAAATCCACTTTTTTCCATTTTCGTCAGTCAAAGTTTTCATAGCTTCCAAATCGTCGGACTTTGCTTCGATCCCCAATGCGCTAAGAGTTTTCATTTGATTTCCTTTTTCGAACTGCTCAACATCTTCACTTGCGTATAGACTGCTACCTGCGAAAATAGCGCCAGCTAAAACAACACCCGAAATTACTATGTTCCGTTTTTTCATAACCTCAAATTCCTCCTACATGCTTTTATTTTGGCCATTCTCTCTCAGACGTTTCTGTCACCTTTTCGCCTACTCGGTTGTAGGCATAATGGGACGATGTGATTCGGGCTTTCATCAATGCTGTAACATTAGCTTCGTAATCTACTGACGCATACTCTGCATCATTATCGCCAGCTTGATGCTTGAGGTTTCCATTCACGTAGAAATAAGAGTAGACTCTTACTTTTTCAAGGTCTTTTCCTGCTCCCTCGGTGTATGACCATAAATAAGCAGAAGTGTCGGTCACATCATGGATATTGGATTTGTACAGAGTAATTTCGTAGTCGTCAGCAGTGCCTAATGGAGCGACATTGTTCTCCGCAGCTATTGCTATTGACGTAGACAAAGCGAGGACACCTAATACAGTTGAAAGAGCTGTAATGCGAGCAAGTCCTTTTTTCATACTAACCTCCAAATTATATCCATATATTATTCTAATTCTACCAAAATAAGCCAAATCACAAAATAGGTAGAATATACCTATTTTTTATATGTTGATCGTAGATAGATTTGTAGTTTCTTCTGTAACACCTTAGTTTCTATCTTTTAGCATCATTTTTGATTGAATTACCAAAATGTATTGATCCAATTTCTGGCTTAATTCCACGACGTCATCATGCAACAAATCATTCTTTTCTAAAAACAATTGCACAAGTTGTTCCCGCAATTGTTCCACAATGTTCTTTAAATGATCTATTTCTTGATAAGTTCCTCCTTCCCGATCTAAGAGTAGCGTGGTACATTTACTTATAGGAGCTGTAGCTGCTCCTCCTGTGGGCGTTCCTTTAACCTTGTGAAGGGGTGGAACGCCCTTTTTATGTGCAATGGCTCCTATAGTTTTCACCTCCCTTTTTCTTACAAATAAAACTATACAATAGTTTCCCAAAAAACGACTTTTTAGAAAAATAGGGAAACTTAAAAATATCTCCCAAATGGGAACCCCGCAAAAGACGACACTTTTCAGAACTACAAAACAGCTAAAGAAAAACGAGCCTATAGAAATGCTTCTAAGGCTCGTTTCAAGTTTAAAGGTAATGACTTTTTGGTTTAACCCATCCCATGAGTATAGGTCGTCACATTTGGTCTGCTCATTGTATTAGAGGATGATGTTTCACTGTTTACAATGCCGATGCAAAGGCTAAAAAATAGTGCAAATGATAACGAAAACATCTTCAGTTTCATTCTGCGAACCTCCCTATAATTTCTTGAAAAACTCGTTCATGTTGCTCTGAGGCATGTTGACGATGTTCCCAAAATAATGATGTACAGCGTTTAAATGCTTCGTGATCCTTCAATTGATCAGCTAAGTCAAGACAGCATAAGATTTCTTCGAGTGCATTTGTAATGCGTCCTTTTTTCAGCTCGTATACAATTTTATGATACCGAAAATTATAGTGTCTGCCAATATTTACCGGATTATTGTATTCATAAAAGCGATCTATTTCTCCGGCATACTGTTCCAAAATATCCTCGATAGCAATGTCGTATTTACTGGCGGCTTCCATGATCGCCAAGAGTCCGGCTGGTATTTCTTCCGGATACATGGATAAGAAATTCAGATAATCGGGCAATAGATCGGTTTTCCCCATCAGCAAATCATACGTATACAAATTGGCTGTTGCCCAAATCTTGTATTCCTTAACTACTTTACGACCAGTATCATCTAGAAGTTCAAACCAACCAAGGTCTGCATAGCCTTGGACACATTTTTTCGCTTCTTCATACAAGCCTTGCATTTGTAGTGCGACACCTTTGGCAAGAAATCCTTGTCCATAGTACGCAACTAAATGTCGTTCTGTTCTTAACGGCTCAAGGGTCTTTCCACTTTTCTTTTTGCGTAACTCATTTTGATAAACCTTCATAGCAAGCGAACGTAATTCATCGGCGTAACTTTCCACTTCCTTCCACTTTCGCAGCATAAAACACGCATTCGCCAAATGAATTAGACCGTCCAATTGGTAATTTTCCGGCAATCGTGTTCGGTAAAGTTCAAACCGAATAACCGCCTTCCAGTTTTCTTCTGCATCTGCCCCTTGCGATGCTCGAAACAATCTATACTGACTTATTGCAAATCGGTCTGAATGGCTGTCCTTCTCATTTTCAATCACGAGCTTGTAAAACGGAACAGACTCCTTTCTCTTCCCATTTTCAAAAAGCTGCTCTGCCACTGAAAAGAGGATATCCAAATTTTTTCGATCATCCAGCAACCTAGAAACTACCTGTTGAATGCAATCTTGAAAACCAATTTCGGCGCACCGGATTAGGTATGGGATTGCACGCGGCCGAGATACCCTTTCTTTAGCGAAACACTCTTCCGGGTACAATTCATACAGCCATCCAGCAGCAAATCCAAAAGCAGTAGCCATAGCATCCAATTGGCCCACAGTTATAGCACGCTGCGGATTGCCATTTAACATCTCACTCAAATGTCCCGTACTAATACCGCTCAATTCACTAAGTTTGCTAAGCGTAAATCCATTCTCTTTTACGTTTTTTTGTATCTCAGATCGTAGTGTTCGTTGAACTGCCTTGCTTTCCCCCATATTAAATCTACTCCTCCTTAACACAAGAAACCATCAAACTTCCTATATTTTACAGAAAGAGCACTTGTATGTAAATATTTGGTATTAGGGGCTATCGTCCTGCATGATTTGTCATTTAGAGTACACCCTGTATCAACAACGGTTGGAAGTCCAAAAAACAATATGCCAGAATACATTCAAGAAATAGTCAACCCGTCCCTGTTTTAAGGAGACGGGTTTTTCTTACTGCACCCAGCACGGGCGATAGCTCTAGGGTGTGAGTCCCGAACGGGGGCAACCGTTAGCCCAAGGCAAGGGTGTCCATCGCGAGGCGGAACCTGAAGGAAGCCGGCGGCAAAGTCCCGACTTGAGGTACACGAATCTAATTTGAGGCTGTTGTACTCGGACGAGTTTGCCAAACAAAACGAAGTCCAATACAGCCAAGGGGTATAGCAATAAATTAAACAGGTACATGGGACGAAAGTTATTGCTCTTACCTGGGGAGGTCTGCATGAAGTGCCTTCAAATGTTAGTAACCGTATCCGTAAGGAGTCGCTGAACATGCAGAAGTCAGCAGAAGCCATAGTACCCAATTAAAGGACGCTTGAAACGGGGAAGGGCTGAACATTAAGTCAACACATCCACTAATCACTTTCGTGATAATACTGTGAAGCAGAATTCCGTAAGGAACTGCTCTTGGAGAATAAGGGTGAAGCCTTGAAGGTACAAGAGAGGGCCGAGTATTGTCCGGCAAGACTAGCGGCTTTTTTTACGTGTAGAAACTAGGACAGCTGATCTCGCCTTTTGATCCATGGATAGCTTTTTCGTGGAATGGGACTGGCTTATGGAAGCCGATTTTTTTCCGCGGGTGTACGCTTTTAGGCGCATATCGTCGACTGTGACGATCCTATTTCTGGGAATGTAAGTAAACACAAAGAACGCCCACTTTATACAGGGGTGGGTGTTCTTTGTGTGCAGACAGTATTCAAGATAATTTTGATAGACGCCTAGCATTCAAATATAAAATTATAAAAATAAATATACTACACATAAATCCACTAACGGTGATAATGGTATCGTAGACGTGGTAGTTTTTAGAAATTGAATTAACCATAGAAAAGCCCCAAATAAGGGTAGGCAGAGTGAGGAAAAAATATAAATGAGTATCTGGAATAATTTTAACGTAGAAGGCGGTAATAATAGTAGACACGAGTAGTGTTAAAACCATACTTTGCATTTCATCGAAAGAAATAGACACAGGCATATCACTGGCAAGAATCATTTGGAAGCCCCAAAGAAGTAAGAACCAAATAGCTATCATGCTGTTAACACAGAATACCAAGAGTTTTTTCATTATAATCTCTCCTGATAAAGACATGTTGTAAGAATGTAACTTTTATGTGACCAAGTAGATAAGCACCTAGTTGTTATGACGAAGAAAAACGGAAAGAGTTTCAATAAAATGGGAATTAGACCCATGCAAAACCGGTTTGAATGTTGATCCGAGCTTGATTCGCCCGAAGCATCATTTCGAGGGGCTGGGAGCTGGATGTCAAATACGTAAAAAAACATTGCCTTACATCTATACCTTGTGGGGAAAATCCGTTCATTTGGAATCGATGGTGGAGGATCGACAAGTGTTGTTTACGTATGATGGTAAGAAAGTGCACCGCCGCTTTTTCTCCGTGTAACGAACTGGGACAGCTGATCCGTTAAAAGATGGGGTTTCATTCGTTTAGAGATAATTTCCGAAACCACAACTCCTAGTGTTTGGTAATGTAATATTGTGTAAATTTACGAAACACTATACAGTTTTTTTCGTCAATTATAATTAGGATGCGTAATTAGAAAACATAACTAAATTACAACTTTATATGAATAGCACAATTTTACAGTACTCCCCACAATAACCTTGTTTCCGATTGACTAAGAGACATTGAGTTTTCTGGTGCTGAAAACGGAGACAGTTTTTTTGAATAAACCGTAGCATCTGCCGGTCATCCGTTGTATTAACATTAGAAAAATTTAAAGAAAGGAAGAGTGTTGATTATGAAGAAGAAAAATATCATAGTTATTGGCGCAATATTGGCGCTAACTACAATTGCTACACCTACTGTATTTATTATGACTCATGCAGCAAACACAGATTCTCCTTCTAATTATCCAGTCAACGAACAAGGACAAGCTTTTGGAGCCGGGCCTTTCCCAGAAGGGGCATCACAAGAACCAGACTTGATAAAGGCACAGGGGGAGAAAGGAGTTGAAGGATATGTAAGATCTTCTGACTTGAGTCCAGGGGTTTCTTCACCAGAAGAGGCTATTGCTTATCAAAAAATGATAGAAGCTACTGGCTTCAGATCGATTCCGCTGTATAAATCAGACGGAAAAACTGTAATCGGCGAATTTAGGTTGTATTCTTCAAACAAAATCAACCCGGTTTATTCCCACTAGAGTTTATGCTTTTACAAAGTTTCATGTTTCATTTTGACGTTTTTTTAGCAGAAATTTCAAAATTAAAAAGACTGATGAATGAGGTGATATTATCAAAAAAATTCTCTTGGTTATACTTCTGGGGCTGTTAGCATTCAGTTTTTTCGATCTTGACGTTTGCATAGGAATAAGTAAAAAAGTTTCTGTAGGTATCACAGTAGCGGTGGTTTTATGGATGACTTATTTGGACTATAAGGGTGGAGGAAAGACAGGCCGCATGCCCGGTTGAAGCTGACTGAGCATGCGGCTTTTTCTACGTGTCCGAATTAGGACAACTGATCCGTAATTCCAATATGACTGCTGATGCCGCCGTCCATGGTGATGCTCGCTCCATTGATATACCCGCTATGCGGTCCGACGAGATGATAAATCATCTGGGCGATTTCCAACGGCTGAGCTACGCGTTTCACCGGACTTTTGGCGATGACCCGATTCATGTAATCCGAAATATCCTCCGGACGTACGCCCATCGCCGTATCCACATATCCCGGACAGATGGCATTACAGGTAATTCCGTGCTCTCCCCATTCCGCAGCAATTGTTTTCGTATAGCCGATCATGCCGTGTTTGGAAGCGACGTAGGTGGATGAATGTGCAGAGCCTAGCAAGCCCTGAATAGAAGCGATGTTTACGATCCGCCCATAGTTCCTTTCTTTCATTTTAGGCAGCAGGTTTCTGCAAAATAGGAATACACTCCTCAAGTTGGTATTCATGATCCAATCCCACTCTTCATCGGAGACTTCGTCGACTCGGTGGAATGGACCGCCAACTCCAGCATTGTTGACCATGATGGTAATATCCCCGAAATGCGATTCTACAAGCTGGATGGCTTCTTCAACCTGCGCTCGTTGACCGACATCACAGCGAATGGGCAAGGCCTGACCGCCTGCCTGATTAATTTCTTCAGCGACGAACTGTGCCTTTTCTTCTTGTACATCAAGAACTGCGACACGGACCCCATTCTGAGCCAAAAGCTTTGCTGCTGCGGCCCCGATACCATTGCCTGCTCCTGTGATGATTGCTACTTGCTGCATAATAGGTAAACTCTCCTTTTCATCTGTCATTTAGAGAACGCCTTTAGGCGGAAGGATTTTGACTTCATCGATTCGAACGTGGAGGGGACGGGAGGCGATATCTAACACGGTATCTGCCACATCTTTTGGTACGAGCATCGCACTCGGATCAAAAAAATGCCGGTCCTCCGTCATGTTTGTATGAACGGCGCCGGGAAAAATGGTGGAGACTCTTACATTGTCGTTTTTCCATTCTTCATTGCAAATTTGGGAAAAGCCTTGGACAGCAAATTTCGAAGCGCCATATACGCCGTTTTCTGCAATGGGAATATACCCTGAGACACTAGAGATATTGATGATACGGCCTCCGTGAGCTTTCATTACCTTGTATCCTTCACGGCTGCAAAGAAAGAGTCCGGTTACATTGGTGCGGAAAACATTCTCCCATTCTTCTAAGCTTGTTTGTTCGACAGGCTTAAACACGCCGACTCCTGCATTGTTGACGAGAACATCTAGACGTCCGTATAACCTTTGTACATGTGCAAATAGGGCAAGGACACTTTGCTCGTCAGTCACGTCTAGCAGTACATTCGTCACACTTCCCGGTTCAGCGTGTGCAATTTCGTTCGGATGAGGCGCGGTTCGAGAGGTTGCCCAAACGATCGCTCCTTCTTTTGCGAGAACATTTGCCATCTCAAGGCCCAATCCTCGACTGGCTCCTGTGATGACCACGACTTTATTCAGTAGTTTCATGTGTACCTCCGTATATGAAACGTTCATGCCAATAACTGGGTTTACTAAACGTTTTTTAATGGTACAAAAATTTGCCCTTACCAGCAAGCGCCATAGGAATGAATTTCGGTAAAAGTAGTAGGAATTTGCTGGGAGGAACTAGGTATTTGATCGTAGAAGCTTTGTTAGTAAACCTAATTCACCTTGGGAGGCTCTTTCAATGGAAAAGCATGCGGCTGTTATCGGATCAGGTGTTATGGGACATGGAATCGCGCAGCTATTCGCATTGGCTGGATTTCGTGTTTCTCTTTACGATTTGCAGGAAGAGTTTTTGATGAAAGCGAGAGCTAGCATCGAGCACAGCCTTTCCCTTCTGGTTGCAGAGGGAGTGATTGCAGACCAGTCTAGAGTAGCGGCGCTCGAGCATATCGTCCTGACCACGGATTTGCAAGCGGCAGTATCTGCTGCAGAAATTATCACAGAAGCAATACCAGAAGTCATCGAGCTAAAGTGGGAGCTGTTTGAAAAGCTGGAACATTACGCAAGGCCAGATGCGATTATTGCTTCCAATACGTCTACGTTTTCGATTGCGAGACTGATCGAAAAGGCAACTACGCCACAACGCTTTATCATTACACATTTTTTCAATCCTGCCCAATTGGTTCCGCTGGTCGAGGTAGTCAGGCACGAGAGGACAGCGCAGGAAGTGGTTCATAAAACGCTGCAAATGATGGAAGAGATCGGGAAGTCCCCAGTTTTGCTGAAAAAGGATGTACCGGGCTTTATCGCCAATCGGCTGCAAACAGCTTTGATGAGAGAAGCTTTTCATTTGCTCGCAGAAGGCGTGGCAGATGCAGCCCAGATCGATACGGTGATGAAGGATGGAATTGGCTATCGTTGGGCTTTTGTCGGGCCTATTGAGACGGCAGATTTTGGCGGACTCGATACGTGGAAGCGCGTGATGGATAACCTGGCGCCTGAGCTGGATGGCTCGACAAAAGCACCCGCGATCATTGAGGAACGAGTAGCAGAAGGCAATCTCGGCACCAAGACCGGAGCAGGTATTTACTCGTATAAGGATACGGCTGTCTCAGAAAAGCTTCGTGTACGTGACGAACAGTTCATCCGCTTGGGGAAAATGAAGCGCGGTTGAAATGGTTTACAGATAAATACTTTATTCGTAAAATTTTCACTGAGACATTGTCGCCTTCTCCGAAGTGATCAGTGGAATTTCGCAGCAAACAAACTAGTCAGCCAATTACGACCGCCCTGCCTATCACACATAAGCAGGGCGGTTTTTCTATGGCCTCGGGGGCTGTATAATTCCGGCTTTTTTATACCTATGACAGTTCTATATATTTTTTACTTAATTAACCTCTCTTCGTTTCCGATATAAAAAATTAGGACTTCACCAATATGAAACGTTTATCCTAATACAACTTAGAAAGAAGATGAAATGAAGTGAAAGTTAACCTTAGGAATTGGTTCAGAAGCTATCGAACCAAACTCATCATCACATTTCTCTTGATTCTGCTAGTCCCTTCTCTTGTCGTTGGAAGCCTGGCTTACAATCAAGCGAAACAAGAAATTGAAAAACAGATCATGGACAGCGCCAACGAAAACGTAGATTTGGTCAACTCCATCGTCAGCAGTACGTTTGAGGGCAAAAAGAAGGATGCTAACTATTTGGCAAAAGATATCACACCTGGCGTTAAATCAGCTGAGGTTCAAGAAGAAATCATGCATCATTTTGATTCCTATATGGGTATGCATCCAGAAGCGTCCAGTATCAGTCTGGGAACGGTTGACGGACAGTACTTCCGCGCACCCAAGCAAGAAGTGCAGGCAGGGTTTGATCCGCGGACGAGAGACTGGTACAAAAGAGCGATGGAAAACAAGGGGACTGTCGTCGTTACGGAGCCATATATTTCGGCAGTATCCGGTGAGGTTTTAGTAGCGGTAGCAAGAACGACGGAGGATGGAGCAGGGGTTATCTGCATTACAGTTGGGATTGAACAGATCAAACAACTGGCAAACTCAGTCAGCATCGGTTCCAATGGAGATGTTATCGTACTGGACAGCAATAAGAAGTATGTCGTCCACCCGGAAAATCAGGCAGGGACGTTGGCACAAGATAGTTTTTACGACAACATGTACCAAGGAGAAACAGGTCAATTCCAATACGAGGAGAAAAGCATCCCGAAACAGATCTACTATGTGACGAATCCGGCTACAGGCTGGAAAATCGCCGGGTCGATGCATCTGTCAGAGGTTGAGGATGCTGCACAGCCGATTTTCGCACAAACGTTTTGGACGATCACGATCTGCTTGCTGCTGGGAGGACTCATTGTAGCAGCTGTAATGCGTTCCCTTCTCCAGTCCATCCAGGAAGTGAAGGTACATGCAGTCAGAGTGAGCCAAGGTATTTTGACTGACCCGATTAAAGTGCGGTCAACCGATGAAATCGGTGAGCTCGGTCATGCGTTTAACACGATGCAGGATAACCTGCGCACGCTCATTTCCGATGTCGAGGCCAGAGCGGAGCAAGTTGCAGCGTCTTCGGAGCAATTGACTGCCAGTGCGCAGCAGACGAGCATTACAACCGAGCATGTAACGACTGCTGTTCAGGACGTAGCTGGCAGCGCAGAACAACAAACGAGCGGAATCGACCAAAATGTTCGTTCATTGCAGGACATTTCGGAAGGGGTCACACGGATTGTAGAGAGTGTCAATGTGTTGTCGGATACCGCTCAGCAAACGACGGTTCAGGCGGAAGAAGGTGGCAGCTTTGTCGCTCAGGTCATGAGTCAAATGAAGTCGATTCATGAATCGGTAGAACAGTCGGATCGCATGACCAAATCGCTCTATGATCGTTCGAAAGAAATTGGCACGATCTCGGATGTCATCAGCGGAATTGCCCAGCAGACGAATTTGCTGGCATTGAATGCAGCGATTGAAGCGGCGCGGGCTGGTGAGCATGGCAAAGGCTTTGCAGTTGTAGCTACAGAGGTGCGGCTATTGGCTGAGCAATCACAATTGTCGGCCAAGCAAATTTCTGAATTGATCACAGAGATTCAGCGGGAAACCAAGCAATCCGTCGACAACATGGAAAAAGTCAGACTGGATGTTGCAGCAGGCTTGAACGTTTCGGAGGAGACGATTCACAAGTTTGAAGGCATTATGGAAAGCACCAGACTGACCAATCCACATATCGCAGAGGTTTCCTTGATCGCACAGCAAATCTTGGCTGCTGTTCAGGAAGTAACCGCGACAGCCAATGTGCTTGTCACCATCGCGAAAAGCAATGCAGAAACAGCCGAGGAAGTAGCAGCCTCTACTGAGGAGCAGCTCGCATCCATGCAAGAGATCTCATCCTCCGCTCAATCCTTATCGTCATTGGCGGAAGAGCTGAAAGTATTGATCAATAAGTTTACCTATTAACCTGTATCCTTGCACAAACGAAACGCCCTGCTCAAGGCATACGAGCAGGGTGTTTTGCCGTATAAATGTGATAACATATGGGCAACACAATCGGTAGCGAATAGGAGATGTGAACAATGGACATGAGGATTAGAGTCGAACAGGTAGATGATTATTCCGTTACTGAACAGGTCGTAAAAAATGCATTCGCGAATGCGGAGTTCACCGATCACAAAGAACATGAATTGGTGTCTCGCATCAGAAAATCGGATGCATTCATCCCTGCGTTATCTCTAGTCGCGATTGATGAAGAGAATCAAAAGATCGTGGGACATATTCTTTTGTCGAAAATAAACATTCGCAACGACAATCAGAGCATAGAGTCACTTGCGCTCGCCCCCGTTTCCGTCTTGCCCGATCACCAAAGCAAAGGCATAGGAAAGAAGTTAATTCTCGAAGCCCTCCAAAAAGCCAAAGAACTGGGATACCAATCTGTTGTTGTCCTCGGGCACCCCGGATATTACCCGAAGTTTGGCTTCCAAAAAGCTTCCCGATGGGGAATAAAAGCACCTTTCGAAGTACCGGATGAGGTATTTATGGCATTGGAGCTGCGAGAAAATGCCTTGGCCAATGTTTCTGGAGTTGTTGAATACTCTCGTGCTTTTTTTGAATAGGTAGGGATTGTTCATGAAAAGAAGCGCAGTAGATCGTTGAAGCCATCTACTGTGTCTCTCCATTCCTAATTATGGTAATATGAAGTGCCTACCAATTCGAGAAAAAACGAATCGTATGTCGGAGGGGAAAAAGGAAGCAATGGAACTCAGGGGAAACGAATCGATCGTGCAAGAGAATATAGCGGCAAACCTATTCAGAGGAATGGAAGGAGTAGGTGGGAGGTTAACGATTACGAGTGAAAGACTCTATTTTCAACCACACAGTCTCAATATTCAAACACAACCTCTCGAATTAAACTTGAAAGATATTGCGGCAGTTGAAAAGCGGAATACGTTGTTCGTGATCCCAAACGGAATGAAAATCAAGATGCATAACGGTCAAGAGCATAAATTTGTTGTGTGGAAACGAGCGGAGATCATTGGAATGATTCAGGATACAAAAATGAAGCAAAAAATGACGGTGATCATTAAGACGAGGTGAGCTATCCGTTCCATGAAAATCGCCCTGCCACAAGCAATACTAAGCAGGGCGATTCCCACATCTTACAAGTCCTTTGCAATATGCGGTTTGCTATAATGACTGGTACCCCCACCGCCAACCAATACTAGATTCATCTGAGAGCAGTACAGTGATTTTTGCCCGATTCGCTGTTGCAATATAAATAACGTAACCAGTTCTGGAGATTACCGTACGCCAGTTGCGGTCGAATTCAGAGCGCAGAACCCGATTGGAATACACTTGGTTTTCCACGCGGACAAGAGTTATAGGCAATTTCACTATTTTCGTTGCAACCACACAGGAAGCGTTCTATGATAACATCAAGGACGGTATTCATTGCAAGAGCCGTAAAAAGGAGTGAAAGACAATGGCAAAAAGCGCAGCACGCAAGCAACGGGAAAAGCTGGCCCGTGAAGGCAAAAGAAACCCAGAGCTCAACAGAAGTATCTTTGCATTCACTGACATGAGACAACGGACGACGAAGACTAAAGCAGAAAAACTGAATCAACAGAAGCACAAAAGGTCGTTATCCTACCAAAGTGATGATGGCCTTTTTTATTTGCGTGCGAAGCTTGCTGTGATCGTTTAACATGGAGGAAGATGGTGTATCTTGTGCTGGGTGGTGGGTGATGGATGAATCGTAAATGGCTTTTTGCCATCCTTTTCATGAGCGTTCTTGGAATTGGCAGTGCGGGCATGGGGATCGTCAAAATGGAAGACTCGATCAAAGCGCAACAGGCAACCCCTCTTCTTCCCACCATGGAAACTACAAATTTAGATTCGCAAGATGCCAATTGGTTTGAAAAATCAGAGGAAAGATCTTTTGAATACCTTGTTCATGATGGAATCTATTACGTTCCGATTGAAGAGGAGCTAAATGAAACCAATCTAGATAGCAAGCTTGGGGTAGTCAGCAGAATAGGCGAATGGGAGGAGTTCAGAGAGGGGGATACTCCCTACTACATCCCGGGCAGTACATACTACACGATAAAAGACGTACCAGATAAGAACAAAATCGCAATCGAAATCGTCAGGAAAGAAAGCAAAAAATATCAGGTGCTGGAAAAAAGTCATCCCGTACCAAAGTGAGGCATGGCATCATGAATAACACCATTCATTCTGAATGCGCGAGAGCCATTCAACATCTCCTCCAGCTGAAGGACCCAAAACGCGAAGACTTTTTGGCGCTGAAAACGTACGGTAATGACCGCTATTCGGCAATGGGCTGGGAGGAGCTGCAGACGTACATCAATGAAAAGACCTTCATCATTGTCGAGCAGTTTGAAAATGAACAAAATATTATGTCCGCCTTGCGTTGGGTAGCGAGAGGATTGCCGGTTTGGCTAGCGATTCGAAAAGTGCGGGCGGATTATTCTGTGTATGGATACAAGAAGTAGCCTGTCTTTGACTGACAGGTTTTTTCTATTCTCAAACAAGCGCTTTCAAAAAAAATATATGCAAATAATAGAAATAATACTGCACTAACGAAAAGATAGGTCTATTATTGTCAGTATCAGCAATATTGGAGGGAGACATCATGACAGAATACTTACTTAGCTTACTACAAATCATTATGATCAACCTGGTCCTGAGCGGCGACAATGCAGTCGTTATTGCTCTTGCCTGTCGCAACCTGAGTCCAGAGCTGCAGAAAAAAGCCACTTTTTGGGGGAGCTTCGGTGCAATCGGACTGCGGATCATCCTTACCTTCATTGCCATTTGGCTGTTGAAAATCCCGTTTGTCCAGGTCGTCGGAGGACTTCTGCTCATCTGGATTGCGGTCAAGCTGTTAAAAGGTGAAGATGAGGACAGTCACATTGGTGGCGGATCGAGCTTTATTGAGGCACTCAAAACCATTATTTTTGCCGATCTGATTATGAGTCTGGACAATGTCATTGCCGTAGCGGGAGCAGCGAACGGGAACCTGGTTTTGGTCATCATCGGTCTTGCCATCAGCATTCCGCTCATCATTTGGGGAAGCCAGCTGCTGATGAAGCTGATGAACCGTTTTCCCATCATCGTATTATTGGGAGCGGCTTTGCTTGGGTATACAGCTGGAGAAATGATTGTAGGAGACAAAGCAGTTGGCAGCTTCCTGGAGGGGGTAATGCCTTCGCTGCATATGATTTTGCCGGTAGCATTGGCACTTCTGGTGATCGTGATTGGAAACTATTTGAAAAGAAAGGAGAAAAATGTGTTAAATAAAGAAGTGACAAATAATCATGCGGAGACACTATAGCTATGGAATATCGCGATTGGTACATTCTCCAAACCTTGTACCAGGAACAAAACATCACAAAAACAGCCGAAAGCTTGTATTTGTCCCAGCCTGCGCTGACCAAAAGACTGCGGCAGATTGAAAAAGAATTTGGCGTTCAGATCGTGCAACGGGGGAGTAGAGGCGTTCATTTCACTCCTCAAGGCGAGTATTTGGCTAAATGTGCGGATGAAATGCTCCTCAGACTGCGCAATATCAAGGAGCATGTCTTGAACATGGGAGACGAGGTCAATGGTACGCTCCGGCTGGGGGTTTCCAACTATTTTGCGCGGTACAAGCTCCCAATGATCTTGAAAAAGTTCAAGGAAGCCTATCCAAACGTAGAGTACAAGGTGATGACCGGATGGAGCAAAGACGTCTACAAGTCCGTGTATAATCAGGACGTACACGTAGGCTTCGTACGGGGAAGCTACAACTGGTCCGATCAAAAATATTTGCTGTTCGAGGAATCGGTCTATGTCGTTTCCACGGAGCCTATTCATATCGACGACCTGCCCACCCTGCCGCGAATCGACTATGAGACCGATCCGATGCTGCGGGCCTTAGTGGACGACTGGTGGACCGAACGATTTTCCCAACCACCACTGATCGGCATGGAGGTCGACAAGGCTGATACATGCAGTGAAATGGTAGCAAACGGTTTGGGGTACGCTATCCTTCCACGAGGCGTGCTGAATGGCAAAGACGATCTGCACATGATTGAGCTGACCACAGCAGAAGGGGAACCGATCAAGCGAAGTACCTGGATGTTTTATCATGCCGACTCAATGGACCTGCAAATGGTCAAGGCATTTGTGCGCTTTATGGAGCAGGGTGAGATAGCATTCATCGATTAAGCAAGGAAAAGGAACTGCTGGGAACTCTCTGAATGGGAGCCGGCAGTTTTTTTGTTATTCACACAAGGAATCGCCAACGATAACCATTTTGTATTTTTGCTGCGAGAACAATTGTTTTACACTAGGTGTACCCCCACCCTAGAAGCTTCATACAACGTCGGATAGTAGGAGAGGGAACGCTTATGCTGCTGCGCATTCTGTTTACATTGCTGCTCGGATCACTGGGAGGCTGGCTGTTTGCTACCATCCACAGCCCACTTCCTTGGCTGCTCGGAGCGTTAGTCACGACAGTTATCTGTAATATGCTTGGAGTCAAAAATCTTTGGATTCCTCGTTGGTTTCGTCAAGTAGGGTTGACAGTGATCGGGATCACCCTTGGTCTGCGAATGACACCTGAAATCGTCAACACGATGACGGGTCACATCGGTTTGATGCTCATCACCACGATTTTGACCATCTTGATCAGTTTGGTAAACGCTTGGATATTTTACAAGGTCTGCCGAGTAGACGGGATAACCGCAATCTTCAGCAATATTCCCGGCGGATTATCGGAAATGGTGTCGGTGGGGCAAACGGCGGGAGGAAATCAACAAGTCATTACGATTTTCCACTCGATCCGTGCGATCAGCGTCGTACTTTGTACCCCTTATCTGGTGACATTTCTGCCTACCCATGCTGCCATACAGACGGCTGCTACAGAACACATGCTGGGGATTGGTCAGACAGTCATGATTCTTGTGGCTGGTGTCATTGGAGCGTTGATTGCGTCACGCTGTTATATACCTGCACCATTCTTGCTAGGTGCCTTGCTCGTAACCGCTTTGATTTCGATGAACACATCGCTTGTGGGAGAGAGTCCTGTGTTGCCAAGCATCTTGGTCCAAGGAGCGCAAATATTCATCGGGGTCAGCATCGGTCTTGGCTTCAAACGAGAGGACATCGCCCAAAACCGCCGATTCTTTCTGTTCGGTCTGATGCATTCTCTGTTCTTGTTCGTCATGGTGATTGCGCTTGCTATCGGTATTTCTTACGTGACTGCTACCGATATCGTGACGGCTATTTTGGCCACGGTGCCAGGTGGACTCGCCGAAATGAGCTTGACTGCCTTGGCGACAGGAGCCGATCCGCTCTTAGTGACGGCGTTTCATCTGTTTCGTTTGGTCCTTGTCCTTACGCTGTTTTCCTTCGGCGCTCGTGCATGGACGAACCGCCACAGCAGGATCAAACAGCCAAAGGAGACCAGCGCCTGACGCAGTGTTAGAGGTCGAATCAATGGCAAGGCCTGTACGTTCCTTGATCGGAACGGCAGGTCTTTTTGGCGTAAAAAAAATGAAAATAATCATAAATATGGTGTTTATCCAAATTATCTGAACAAACTAGGAAGCATTTTTATCGAATGCTATGATCTCCTTAACTTATTTGAAAGCGCTATCAATCGAGGGGGTTATAAAGATGAAAAAATCAAACAAATGGACAAAGTGGACTGGAGCACTCCTCACAACAGCAATGGCACTTAGCCTCGCAGCCTGTGGAGGCGGCGGTGGGCAGACAGCATCCTCTGGAGGAGCTTCTACCTACCCGGAAAAACCTATCTCGGTTATCGCTCCATCGGGGGCAGGCGGCGGCTTGGATAAAACAGCGCGTTCCCTCGCAAAGGTAATGTCAGCAACGAAGCTGGTAGACAAGACGATCTCCGTCGAAAACAAGCCAGGTGGCGGACAGGCTGTAGGCTTGGCTGATTTCGTGACGCAGGACAAGAAAAACAACTATAAGCTCCTGCTTCCCTCTACACCAATCGTCATCAACAATGTGAAAAAAGAAGGAAACAGCCCGCATTCCTACAATGATATGACTCCGTTGGCGCAATTGACCAAAGACTATGGAGCCATCGTGGTAAAGGCTGATTCTCCCTATCAAGATCTGAAATCGTTGATGGAAGCAGTCAAGACAGATCCAACAAAAGTAACTGTTGCAGGAGGATCAGCCCCAGGCTCGCTTGACCACTTGACCTTCCTGATGCCTGCCGTAAAAGCGGGCATTGATCCGAAAACAGTGAAATTCATTTCCTACGATGGCGGCGGAGAAGCAATCGCTGCACTCTTGGGTGGCAATGCTGACGTACTGGCTACAGATGTATCTGGTTCGGGTGAATACTTGAAATCTGGCAAAGTAAGAATCTTGGGCGTTTCTTCCCCTGAGCGCTTGAAAGGTATGTTCAAGGATATCCCGACGTACAAAGAATCCGGTTATGACACGGAGCTGATCAACTGGCGCGGTGTATTTGGACCAAAAGATATGACGCCAGATGCTGTTGCTTACTGGGAGCAAAAATTGAAAGCGATGACCGAGACTCCTGAGTGGAAAGCAGAGCTGGAAGCAAACGGCTGGGACGATGGCTACAAAAACGGTGCAGACTTCAAGAGCTATCTGGGTGAGCAAGAAAAAATGTTCAAGGAAATCCTGAGCTTGCTCGGAATGGCGAAATAAAAAGGTCTGATGGGGGATGGAGACGGAGCGATTCTTCTCCTCCTTCATTCTGGATTCTTGTACGAACAGGAGGGAACATACGTGAGCAAAACATTTGATCGCTTCGCCAGTCTGATTTTTCTCGTGTTGGGCGTAGCATTTGTGGTCGGGAGCCAAAACATCTCGGCGAGCGCTTACGGCAGCAATGTCGGACCAAACATTTTTCCGATGGGACTCGGAAGTCTGCTGATTCTGCTCAGCCTGCGATTATTTTATGAGACATTCACATACAAGCAAGAGGGCAAGATAGAGAAGGAAAAGTTCGATTACAAACGGTTCCTCATCATTCTTGTCGCAGCATTATTCTACGTATTGCTTTTGGAGGAAATCGGCTATGTGATCAGCACCTTCCTTTTCCTTATCGTTGGATTTCAGACGATGCAGAAAGGGAAATGGCTCAACAGCGTGCTTATTTCCGGTGCGTTTTCGTTCGGCGTCTACTTGTTGTACGTGGAAGTTCTCGATGGCACATTGCCCGGTTTACCAACATGGTTAGGCTTGTAGGAGGTGGATGAAATGGGTGCGATTGACTATTTGCTGAACGGATTTGCCACTGCCCTGCAATGGCAAAATATCATCTTTGCGTTTGTCGGTGTCTTGATCGGGACAGTAGTTGGGGTATTGCCAGGGATTGGGCCAATCAGTGGCGTAGCCTTGTTGATTCCGGTGACAGCTTCATTGACGAGTGGACTGCCGCCAGAAGCAGCGGCGACCAGCGCCATTATTTTGCTGGCAGGGGTTTACTACGGAGCGATGTATGGTGGCTCTACCACTTCGATTTTGTTGAATACACCTGGTGAGTCATCTTCTGTCGTTACCGTACTGGACGGATACCCGATGGCTAAGCAGGGAAGAGCAGGAGTCGCCCTCTCCATCGCTGCGATTGGTTCGTTTTTTGCAGGGCTTGTCTCGCTTATCGGTCTGGTATTTTTGGCAGAGCCACTCTCAGAAGTAGCGCTCAAGCTCAGTCCGGCAGATGAGTTTTCGCTGATGATCCTGGGGTTATGTGCACTGAGCGGGCTGGCAGGCAAGTCCGTGACCAAAGCATTGATGATGACGGTTTTCGGCTTATTGATCGCGACGATCGGGCTGGACAATGTATCCGGTGTGGCGCGGTTTACCTTTGATATGCCCGAGCTTTATTCCGGTTTGGAATTTTTGACGATTGCCGTAGGGGTATTTGCGCTTGGGGAAGTGTTCAAGACGATCCTCGAACGGGATGTGAATGAGGGAGAGATCGCCAAAATCTCCCGAATTGTACCGACCAAGCAAGACTTGAAGGAAAGTGCTGGACCGATTCTCCGCGGATCACTGGTTGGATTCTTTAAAGGAATTGTTCCTGGTTCTGGTGCTACACTGGCATCCTTCCTCGCCTATTTGTTGGAAAAGAAAATCAGTAAAACGCCTGAAAAATTCGGCAAAGGGGCAATCGCTGGGGTAGCGGCTCCAGAGTCGGCAAACAACGCAGCTTCTGGCGGGGCGATGATTCCGCTTCTGACCTTGGGGATTCCGGGTACAGGGACGACAGCGGTATTGATGGGCGCACTGATTATGTACAACGTGCAGCCAGGTCCGCTCTTGTTTGAAGATCATCCAACCATCGCTTGGGGCTTGATCGCCAGTATGTTCATCGGAAACGTGATGCTCTTGATCCTCAATATGCCGCTCGTAAAGGTGTTTGCCAAGCTGATTGAGACACCGCCGAAATATTTGATCCCGATGATCGTTGCCATTTCCGTGTTTGGTGTATACGCAGTCCGTGTCTCCGTATTTGATCTGGTCTTGTTGCTCTTCTGTGGATTGTTGGGTTACTTTCTGGCGAAAAACGATTTCCCAATGGCCCCACTTGTTCTTGGCTTGGTCTTGGGTCCGATGATTGAAAACAATTTGCGACGCGCGCTGACGACGTCCAATGGTGATTTTTCTATCTTTATTGAAAAGCCAGTTTCCCTGGTGTTTCTGATTATTGCGGTTCTCTGGATCACCGTTCCCTTGATCATGAAAATGAGAGGGAAGAAAGTAATCGTAAACGAAGAATAGAGGAGGGCGATTCTCATGCGCGATGACAAAAAGATCAAAGAGGAAGTCAAACAGCAGTTCGGTGCGAATGCCGAAAAGTATGTGAATAGCCAGACGCATGCTACGGGAGAGGATCTCGCTCTCCTGACACCTTGGCTGAATCCTTCGTCTGATTGGATGTTTCTCGATGTGGCAACGGGCGGCGGTCATCTTACCAAGGCAATCGCTCCACATGTCGGTCAAGCTTTTGCGACTGATTTGACACAGCCGATGCTTGCAGCCGCACGAAACCATCTGAAGTCTCACGCAAGCAATGTCTTTTATGTAGTTGCGGATGCGGAAGCACTTCCGTTTTTGAGTGAATCCTTTGATGCAGTCGGGTGCAGAATCGCGGCTCATCACTTCCCGAACCCAGAGGCGTTTGTAAAAGAAGTGGCCCGTGTCCTAAAGCCGGGTGGAAAATTTGTGCTGATCGACAATATCGCAGCAGAGGATGAAAAGCTCGATCAATTTGTGAATACACTGGAGAAACTTCGGGATCACAGTCATGTACGAAGCTACTCACGCTCCGAATGGTTAGCGTGGATAGAGCAAGAGGGACTAGTGGAAAGTCATTCGCGCATCCGTAAAAAGACGTTCCCGTATGCGACTTGGGTCAGACGTACGACTGAGACTGAGGAGCAGGTTGAGCAAGTAACGGCGCATATCACAAGCGCCGATGAGGAAATCCAAGCCTACTTCGCAGTTGAAAAAGAAGGAGAGCAAGTCGTTTCCATCCAAGTTGATGAGTGGATGGCGTTGTTTGAGAAACCAGAATGATAAGGACAATGCTCTAAGCTGGTCCCCGCTTATAATCGAGCGGGGGCTTGTTCTTTTTTGTATGGGTACCTAAGTAACGATTCGTAATGATAGAGGGGCTTTCACGACGGTTTTTGGCATTATTTTTTGGGGATATCTTACTCTGTATTTACTATTCGTTTGAATTCGGTCAATATAGAGTACGAATGGTCTATATGAAGGAAAATATGCTACTATAACCACAGGAGGTATGTGATGGATGAGGTTGACCTGAGAATTGTTCAATTGCTCGAGGAAAACGGAAGGATATCTCATGAGGAAATCAGCAAACTGCTGCACATCTCTCGACCGGCTGTCCACCAACGGGTTGCCAAGCTCGAAAAGAATGGCGTTATCAAGGGATACCGAGGCATCATTGACTGGCGAAAATTAGAGCAAAGGCTGAAGGTATTGATCTTCGTCAAAGCAAGATGTCAGGACTTCAAAGAAATCACAGCAAAGATTGTGAACGTTCAGGTACCGAACGTGACCATCATCGAATGCCAGCGGCTCGCGGGAGAGTGGTGTATGATGCTAAAAGTACGTGCGACGGCACCGGAAGATATCACCAATCTGATCGATGAAATGGTACAGTATGACGAAATACTGGAAACCTCCACGACTTTCATCTTGTCGACGATCTACGAGGATGGCTGGAAAGAAATTTGAAAACCAAGGTGGAAACACAATGACAGGAACAAAAGATTCGAAATTATTTGTCGTTACGCTTGCATTGCTAGCGGTCTACCTGTTTTGGGGAGGCACTTATCTCGGAATGAAGATCGCCATTGAGTCGATGCCACCCTTTATTATGGCGGGTTCTCGATTTTTTCTGGCGGGATCGATCCTGTTCCTGATCGGGCGTTGGAAAGGGGCAGAGCTGCCCAGTGCTGCAGAATGGAAGGGAGCAGGAGTTGTTGGGGCGTTGCTGCTTCTCGGAGGTAACGGTGTAGTTGCATGGGCACAGCTCAAGGTACCGTCAGCAATCGCGTCCTTGCTGATCGCTACGGTTCCATTATGGATTCTCGTTTTCAACTGGATCGGTGGCAGCAAGAAGAAGCCAACAGCTGGAGTCATGGGAGGCATCCTATTTGGCTTGGCGGGAATCGCTGTGCTGGTTGTCCATCCCGAGAGCACAAGCAATCAAGGGATGGACACGATCGGAATCTTGGCGCTCCTGTTTGCCTCGATCTGTTGGGCAGTGGGATCGTTGTATTCGCGCTATGCAAAGCTTCCAGCATCACCTGTGATGGCGACGGCCTTGCAAATGATCATCGGAGGAATTTTGCTGGGGATCGCGTCGCTGTTTCTCGACGATTGGACGAAGCTGCATCTATCGGAGATTACCCTGCGGTCCTGGATTGCCTTTGGCTATTTAGTTGGATTTGGTTCCATTGTCGCCTACACGGCGTACATTTGGCTTTTGAAAAATGCAGAGCCTTCCCTGGTCTCCACGTACGCCTATGTGAACCCGATTGTCGCAGTATTTCTGGGCTGGCTGATCGCTGATGAACAATTGACAAGCCAAACCTTGATTGCTGCTGTCATGATCATCGCATCCGTTGTCATCATCACAATGTTTCGGGAAAAGAGTCCAGGTGCGACACAACCGGTAGCAAGAAAAGAAAAAGGGGAGCTTCAGGTTCATAAATGAAGCTACCCCTTCTTTTTGTGATCAGGCATTATTTGGCCGTTTTTTGCGGCACCCAGCGGTATTTTCGTTCCGGACGCCCGACGGTTCCATAGAACGTCTCGACAGTCACTTCATTAACAGAGACGAGAAATTCGAGGTATCTGCGCACCGTCGAATGGCTCATGCCAGCCAGTGCAGCCAGATCATCGGCATTCATGCTTTGGGTGGTCTCCTGCATCTTGTTCCGGATCAGCTTTAACGTCAGCTTGTCGATGCCTTTCGGAAGCGTGGTGACAGTCTCCACGGTTTTGGCAGCAGGAGTGTGTGCGGCTTTTGTAAACAGCTTGTCCACTGCTGTTTGATCAATAGTGGTATGCTGCTGCAACTGGCGTCTCGTATTTGCATATTGCTCCAAGGTAGACATGAATTTATCGATCATAATCGGCTTGATAATGTAGCTGTACGCCCCGCCACGTATCGCTTCTCTCACGGTTTCCACATCGTTTGCGGCTGTGATCATAACCACATCGATCCCGCGAAAATGCTTCCGTACTTCACGCAACAGGTCAATCCCGTTCATATCTGGCAAATAAATGTCCAAGAGCAGAACATCCGGGGTAACGACGTGAAGCATCTCCAATGCCTGTTTTCCAGTCGTGGCCGTGGCAATAATCTGGAATCCTTCCAGTTTACTTGTGAATTGTTCATAGATTCTAGCTGCAATTTCGTCATCTTCCACGATCATGACGGTAATGGGTTTCTCAGACATCATGGATTGCCCCCTCTCTACTTGCTTTGTCCCACTTCTTGGGGACGACTACGGTGAAACGCGCTCCGCCAAGATCACTTTTCCCGAGTGAGATTTGCCCCTCTAACAGCTCGATGGCGTTTTTCACAATAGCCAAACCGAGTCCTCGATTTTCACCTGATTTCGAAGTGACACCGCTTTCAAAGATGTGAGGCTCCAATTCTTTTGAGACCCCATGTCCATTGTCTTCGATGTCAAAAATGATATCGCCACCTAAATCAGTAAAGGATACGTGAACCATTGCGTCAGAGCCTTTGTATTCGAGGGCAGCTTCCATCGCGTTGTCGATCAAATTGCCGAGAATCGTGACCAATACCTTTGTATCCAAGCTGTCAGGTACATTCCCCAAATAGCTGTCCTGATCAATTTCGAGTAATACCTTCAGCTCTTTAGAGCGATTGATTTTCCCTAGCAGACAAGCTGCGATGAAGGGCTCTTTGACTGAACTCATAATGAAGGCGAGAATATCCTGCCGTTCCTTTACTTCATCGCTGATGAGTTCGATTGCTTTGTCATACTCCCTTAGCTTGAGTAGACCGTAAATGGTGTTCAAACGATTTAAATATTCGTGATTTTGTGCACGCATATTGTTCGAAAAGGAACTGATCTTCGTAATTTCTTCGGTGAGCTGCTCGATTTCAGACTCTGGACGAAATGTGAAGACAACACCTCTGATTTCATTATTACTCAAAATAGGAGAGTAGTCGGTTATAAAAATTTCGTGCCCCAGCAAAATTTTGTAGTTCATTTCTTGCGTATTTCGATTGACGGAATGAATGATGTCACGCAATTGTGGACTAGCGATTGACTTCCCTACGGTCAAATCCTCTTGAAGGAGGGAACGAGCGCGTTTGTTCATCGAGACGACACGCCCTTGCATATCGACTGCTACCGTAGCATCGCGGATCGATTCAAGAATAGCTGCTTTTTCCGTAAACAAAAATGAGATTTCTTCTGGTTCCAGACCAAAGATCAATCGCTTGACTCGTCTGGCAATGATAATAGCACCAATAATTCCGATAACCAGCAGCACAAGGGATAAGGCGACGACCCTTTCCTTGTATTCCGCGACCTTTTTCTCTACATCACTCACAACATAGCCGACAGAGGAGACGCCGATGGTTTCGCCTTTCTTGTTGACGATCGGTGTTTTCGCTTTGATGGCTGGACCTGAAATGCCTGTCCCCCGATAAATGACCGAGCGGTTTTCTAAAAAGACGGGGTCATTGCTGGTTCCCATCGGTAATCCAATCTGCTTTAGGTCGTAGTGAGAGTACCGAATGCCGTCCTTGTTTCCAATCACCACATAGCTGGCACCCGTTTCCTTCCGAATGGTTTCGGCTATCGGTTGAATCACTTTAGAAGGGTGATCGTTTTCGAATGCTGCAATGATGCGTTCGTCCATGGCTGACAGCTTGGCGACCGTCATGGCTTGCTGTCCAATATAACGATCCAAAATGTCATCTAATATGAAGGAAAATAAGGCAGTCCCTATCCCCATACTGATCAGGACAACGATGGAAATGAGCAGAACCATTTGGGTCAAGAGGCTGATGCGGGCTTTTTTGGGTGTATGAACCATGGGCAAACCACCTTCGATGACAGATCAAGATGCGATAAATGTATGAAACCGTTTACTCTATTCATTATAACAATAACGCCTTCACATTTGTGACACAAAGTAAAAAGATAACAACACGACAGCCAATAGGTTTATGAAAAAAGTTTTGACAATTTTTTTATAAAAAATTGAACAAAATATGAACAACAAGTGAATATTATGTTACAATAAGAGCATAAAACAAAAACGGTCACGCAAAAAATCTATAATGATAGGGGTTTTGTGTTATGAATAACGATCGAAAAGCAGCAGATGTATTAAGATGGATGGCTTGGACAGTATTATTTGTTGGTGCTGTGATTATGGCTTTCACTGCAAGCGATTTCAGATCGCAGAATTTGCCGTTGATGGTGTCGATCGGATTTTTGATCGCTGGTATGAATATCTTCATTATGAGCACGGTGTTTCGCTTGATGACACTAAAAGGAACTGACGCCTAACAAGTTAAAAATAGTCCCATAGAAATCTCTCATTTTCTTTCTTATAAATGAGAGGTTTTTTTATTTATACGGAATTTTACCGTCAGCCAAATGCGCTGGCGTTTTTTTTTTTTTTTTTTTGATTTTTTTATTAAAAGTGAAAAGAAACCTTGACATTCCAGATTGGGTGAGATGACCAAAAATGGGTGGTGAACTTCATTAGAGGAGAATCCTAACAAGAATATGATCAACTCGTGAATGCTATGTGAACACTTTGTAACAGAAAAGCTACGAAATATTGAACGTCGTTAAAAACGAGTACAAAAGCTCGCTGACTCTGATAGTATGTATATGCGGCAAATAGTGAAGTTCACTTGTGTTAAAAAACCTCTATTGTGAGGAACTCTCGAAAAGTGTGAATACACGAGACCTCTCCATAGAGAGTGACTGCACTATCGACATATGTGAGGCGAAGTTCATCTGAAAGGAACTACGCTCTCAAAGTATTACATGCTCGTTGTTTGTGACTAGGAGGGATTAGGAGAATGAGCGGAGGAAAAATGCTGAGGCATATCCAATTTTGGATCTTGGCAGTGTTGGGCACCGTTCTGCTGACAGGCTGTGGTAGCGAATACCTCGTCTTGAATCCAAAAGGACCTGTAGCAGAAACGCAGTACAATCTCATTATTATTTCCACGATATTGGTCGCTGTCATTATCGTTCCGGTTATTGCGCTTACCGCTTTCATTGTATACCGCTATCGGGATACACCGGGCAATAAAGCAAGTTATAAGCCGGAGTGGGCACACAGTACAACCCTAGAGGTAATTTGGTGGATTATTCCTATTATTATCGTTGCATTGCTGGGTTACTTTACTGTCCGTGATATTTATGTGTTAAAAGAGAACCCAAATAAAGAAGTTGCTCCTATGACCATTCAGGTTACGGCTTTGGACTGGAAATGGATGTTCACGTATCCAGAACAAAATATCGCAACTGTTAACCATCTGGAGATTCCAGCAGGTGTACCGATTCGCTTCCAGGTATCTGCTGATGCACCGATGAACTCTTTCTGGGTTCCAGAATTGGGTGGACAGATTTATGCGATGGCGGGAATGGCTACCGAGCTGTATCTGCAAGCAGATGAACCAGGTACATTCGCTGGATTTAGCTCCAACTTCTCTGGTGAAGGCTTCGCCAAAATGCAGTTTAATGTAGTGGCAAAACCGAAAGAAGAGTTCGATAACTGGGTCAAAGAAGTAAAAGGCACGACACCAGCTATGACGAAGGCAGATTATGAAGAACTCCGCAAGCCTGGCGTGACAGATAAGTTTACGTACTCTGCATTCCCAGAAGGAATGTTTGAAGAGATCGTTGCTAAATATGGCCATGGTCACGATATGGACTATGTCATGGAGAATACCCCTGCGCCTGCAGGTGCGAAGTCTTCTAATGAGACTTCGCAAAATACGCAGCAAAAGACTGAATCGCACAACATGCCTGGAATGAATCATTCCAGTATGAACCACTAGGCGAGAGGGAGGAGGAATACCACGTGTGGGAGAACATTAAGGATTTTGCATCCACGTTCTTTGTAACAGGTGACCCACTGATTTACGGTGCGGACGTATCGATTGTACTGACCATCATTGCGATCGTATTCGTTCTGACTAAGTATAAAAAATGGGGTTGGCTATGGCGTGAATGGTTGACTACAGTTGACCATAAGCGTATTGGTATTATGTACTTGATCGCATCGCTTCTGATGCTGTTCCGCGGTGGGGTTGACGCCCTGCTGATGCGTTTGCAACTGGCATTCCCGAACGTAGAGTTCCTGAACTCGGAACACTATAATGCCATCTTTACAACTCACGGTACGATCATGATTTTGTTCATGGCGATGCCGATGATGTTTGCCTTGTTCAACATGGTAGTACCGCTTCAGCTCGGTGCTCGAGATGTAGCGTATCCGTTCTTGAACGCACTCAGCTTCTGGCTGTTTATGCTCGGTGCGATGCTGTTCAACCTTTCGTTCGTAATCGGGGGCTCCCCGGACGCTGGTTGGTTGTCTTACCCGCCACTGTCACAGAATGAATTCAGCCCTGGACCAGGTCAGAACTTCTATATTTGGGGGATTCAGATCTCCGGTATCGGTAGTTTGGCGACAGGGATTAACTTTATCGTAACGATTCTCAAAATGCGCGCACCTGGCATGAAGCTTTCCAAAATGCCATTGTTTAGCTGGTCCGTATTGTCCAGCTGCATTATGATTATCTTCGCTTTCCCAATTTTGACTGTAACATTGGCTCTGTTGTTCCTTGACCGTTTCGCAGGTGCCCACTTCTTCACAATGGACGGCGGCGGTAATCCGATGATGTACCTCAACCTCATCTGGATGTGGGGTCACCCTGAGGTATATATCGTAGTAGTTCCAGCTTTCGGTATCTTCTCCGAAATCGTAGCTACGTTCTCACGTAAAAAGATTTTCGGTTACAAATCAATGGTTTGGGCGATGATGATCATTGCCGTTGTATCGTTCTTTACATGGGCTCACCACTTCTTCACGATGGGTACGAGCGCAAGTGTTATCGCCTTCTTTGCGATATCAACGATGGTTATTGGGATCCCGACCGGGGTTAAGGTCTTTAACTGGCTGTTTACAATGTACCGTGGCCGGATATCCTTTAAACAACCAATGCTGTGGACCATTGCCTTTATCCCGTGCTTTGTAATTGGTGGAGCGACAGGGGTAATGCTGGCAGTAGCTCCGGCAGACTATCAGTATCACAACAGTTACTTCTTGGTTGCCCACTTCCACCAAGTATTGATCGGTGGGGTAGTGTTCGGTTACCTGGCTGGTATTTACTACTGGTGGCCAAAACTGTTCGGTTTCAAGCTCGACGAGAAACTGGGCAAATGGGGCTTCTGGTTCTGGAATATTGGTTTCTACGTGTGCTTTATGCCGCAATACGCGCTCGGTTTCATGGGTATGACTCGCCGTTACTATACGTACGGTTGGGATCGCGGTTGGGAAGACCTGAACTTGGTATCCACTGTTGGGGCATTTATGATGGGTATCGGTTTCATCTTCCAAGTATGGCAAATCGCTTACAGCATCAAGCATGGTGAGCGCGACACGACAGGCGATCCATGGAATGGTCGTACGCTGGAGTGGTCGATTCCGTCACCTGCACCGTTCTACAACTTTGCTGTTGTACCACAAGTGAAAGAAATGGATGACTGGTGGGCAACAAAAGAAGCAAAAGCAAATGGCACCTATAAAGAACAACCGGCGAAACTGGAGCCGATTCATATGCCGAAGAACTCTGGAATTCCGTTTATCATGTCGAACTTCTGGTTCTTGGTAGGCTTTGGTTTCACATTTGGATGGGTTTGGATGGCCGTTATTGGATTCATTGGAGTATTCGCATGCATGTGGGCACGCTCCTTCCAATACGACACGGATTATTACGTACCGGTGGAGGAAGTGCGTCGCACTGAGGCTTCACTGGGGAGGGTGGTGTAACGATGGCTACGAATCATGACCATGGTCACGGCCACGACCATCATGAAGAGCATGAGCAACTTAAGGTTCTTGGTTTTTGGATTTTCGTTGTAACAGACTGCGTGCTGTTCGGTACATTGTTTGCAACCTATGCGGTAATGATGAATAGCTTTGCTGGCGGACCAACTGGACAGGAATTGTTCCAGCTGCCAGGTGTTATTGCTTCGACCTTTATCTTGTTGACAAGTAGCTTTACCAGCGGTCTCGCTGTCTTGGCGATGAACAAAGGCAATGTCAAGCAGCTGATTGCTTGGCTGGCTGTAACTGGTCTTTTGGGACTGTCGTTCGTAGTGTTGGAAGTTACTGAGTTTATGCACTTGATGAGCGAAGGCGCAACCATGGCGACTAGCGGTTACTGGTCCGCTTTCTACACACTGGTTGGTACGCACGGATTGCACGTAACGCTTGGTCTGTTCTGGATGACTGCGCTGATCATGCAGTTGAAGCGTCGTGGAATCACCGCGGTTACTCGCCGCAAAATTACCAACCTGAGCTTGTACTGGCACTTCCTTGACGTTGTGTGGATCTTCCTCTTCACAGTCGTTTACTTGATGGGGGTGATGTAAGGTGGCACAACATCAAAACCATGGCGGACATCATAGTCACGGATCGATGAAAGAGTACGTGATCGGTTTTATCCTGTCGATCGTGCTCACCATTATCCCACTCGTACTGGTCATGAACCAGATTTTGAGTAAAACGGCGACCGTGATCGCGATCTTGGTAATGGCGGTCTTGCAGTTCGTAGTTCAGTTGGTCTTCTTCATGCACATCCGCGAAGGAGAAAAACCGCGCTACAACGTACAGACATTGATTCTTGGACTTGTGATTGTATTTACAATCGTTGCAGGTTCCCTCTGGATCATGTTGTTTAACAAATATTAATCAGTTAAGAGCGTGGCACAGGCGATTCGTTGCTTGTGCCGCGTTTTTTTTGTTTTTTTGATAGTAGCGGTAGTGAAGGGAAGAAGCGCATTTCCAGTCTACGCTTCGGCCTACGCCCCGCAAGGGGGATTGACTGTCCGCTTCGGAAAAAATGGCGGGAGCGCTTCAAACGTTGTAGTTTCGATGAAGGATTCCATAAATGAAGCTGAAATTCCCCGCCATTTTTACCGAAGCTGAGTTGGGCTCCAGAGGCGCTTGGACTGGAAATGCGCTTCTTCCTACGCGGCTTTTAGTCAACTAATGGAAGTAATTCAAGAAGGTAAAAAAGTGTTTAGCTGGTAACACTATCTTCTTGCAGCTATAATAGAAAGAATTTTACGCCAAAATATGCAAGGGGAGCGAGACGATGGCTGGGCAACTGTATGTAACGAAGCCTTGTGCAGAACTTCAAGCAGAGTATATTTCCTTTTACGAAGAGTGGAAAGAAAGTGGAGAGCCTATCGTACCGTGGGTGGTGGATCGAGAGCCCTATGATTTTGCTGCGTATCTGGAATTTCTGGAGGGGGAGAGCAACGAAGAAAATCTTCCGGATGGCTATGTTCCTCATTCAACGTATTGGCTCGTAAATGAGCATCAACGTATATTGGGTGTGGTCAATATTCGGCATCGTCTCAACGAGCGTTTACACAAAAACAGCGGGCACATCGGATATGGTATCCGACCTTCTGAGAGAGGCAAAGGATATGCGACGGAAATTTTAGCGCAAGCCTTAAACATCACGAGCGAGTTGGGTATCAACGAAGTATTGTTGATTTGTGATTATGATAATGTTGGATCGGAAAAAACGATTCGGAAGAACGGGGGCGTCTTTGAGTCGGAATGTACAGACGATGATGGTTTGGTCATTCGCCGATTCTGGATTACACGGTCTTCGTGAAAGAAGAGGGCTATCTCATTGTCCGTTTACAAGACGTTTGAGATAGCCCTTTCCCTATTTATTCATCTATCTTGTATGCAATCAACTTGCGTACCCATTTCTCCATCTCATCTAGAATATAGTCTGGGGGTGGGGTTTTTCCGTCTATTTTTGGGAGGACGAGCCATTGTAATGGTTTTGGTACATGGCAGATTTTCTCAAGAAGTTGTATTCCTTGATCGTCACTGATGATGTCTCGTAAAAAGATGAACATTCTTTTGTCTAACGTATGGATGAGCTTGCCTTCATATTTTGTATCTGAGATCGTAACGCAAGGGTGGCCATGCCGCTCAATACTGCCTAATACTTCAACCCATACAAAATCATACAACTGGGAAAGTTCAGCTTCAAGGAGATCGGGATCTTTAATAGGGACTGGACATGTGGAAGAGAAGGAACGATCTAAAAAAATCTCTGGGTCCATTTCCATATAGTCTAATACTACCTTGCAAGATGCAGCTTGTTTGTTTTCATAGGTGTATAAAATCTCCCGGACTTTGTTGCAATCAATTTTTTTGCCAATCACAAAGCCGATTCGCAGTTCGATTGTCATTCACTCCTTATTGAAGAAGAGAAAATCGAAGTACCTCAATTATCTATACATTAATCTTCTCCCCAATGTTCTGGAAATTGATTTTTTTCTCGTAATATTAATCTGGATTTACGCGAGATTCGTGAAAGAAGAGGGCTATCTCAACGTCAGCTTGTATGACGTTTGAGATAGCCCTTTCCTATTTATCATCTACCTCATATGCAATCAACTTGCGAACCCATTGCTCCATCTCGTCAAGAATATAGTCTGGGGGTGGAGTTTTTCCGTCCTTTTTTGGGAGGGCGAGCCATTGTAATGGTTTTGGGACGTGGCAGATTTTCCTAAGCAGTTCTCTCCCGTGATTGTCAATAATGATATCTCGTAAAAAGATTAGCACTCTATTGTCTAACGTATGGATGAGTTTACCTTCATATTCTATATCAGAGATAGTAACGGAAGGGTGCCCGTGCCTCTCAATGCCGCCTAATACTTCAACCCATACAAAATCATACAACTGGGAAAGTTCAGCTTCAAGGAGATCGGGTTCTTTAATGGATACCTGTTCTGTAGAAGAAAAGGGACGATTCAAGAAAATCTCAGGGTCCATCTCCATAAAATCTAATACTACCTTACAAGATGCAGCTTGTTTGTTTTCATGGGTGTATAAAATCTCGTCGATTCTTTTCAAATCCAATTTTTTTCCGATCACAAAACCTATTCGCAGTTCGATAGGATTCACTCCTTAGACCAAGTTCCATTTATCTGAAACTTCATGCTTTTAACCTTATAATAATAAATATTTTTCTAATAGACATCATAAACTTGTCAAAGATATTGCTACTTTTACCATACTTAGTATATAATTATGTTGTGAAAGTTATTTTGGAAGGGAGAGATTTCTTTGGTTGATATCGTAATTATTGGTGCAGGCCCGGCGGGAGGAAGTGCAGCGTTGTTTGCTGCAAAAGCAGGTAAGAAGACGTTGCTGATTGATAATGACAAAAGCATGACCAAGCGCGCGTGGATGGAGAATCACTACGGCATCATGGAAATCTCCGGCCCAGATCTCATTGAGATTGGTAAGAAGCAAGCAGCGAAATTCGGAGCGGAGCTGGTAGCCGATCAAGTGAGCAACATTACAAAAACAGAGCAAGGCTTTCTCGTAGAGACAGCGGAAAAAGGCAGCTTCGAGGCTAAGCATGTGATTCTTGCAACTGGAGCGCTCGTGACTTTGGCAGAAGCGATTGGGGTAAAAACCAAAGAAGGTACAGAGCCACGGATTAAAACCGTAGTCGATGTCGATGTACAAGGGAAGACGAACATCGAAGGAATTTGGGCAGCAGGCACGTGCGCGGGAGTTAGCGTACATACGATTATTACATCTGGTGATGGCGCCAAGGTTGCAATCAATGTCATCAGTGAACTGAATGGCGAGCGTTACGTCGACCACGATGTTTTGAAAACAAACTAAATCAGGTTAGAAACACCTTCTTACCATTGTAAAGAAGGTGTTTTCTTTTTTCTTCCAATTGACGAAAACTTGTATCGTGATCTCGTTTTTGACATAATGAAGCTAATTGTGCTATGCGAAGAGAAGAATCCTGTCAGGTTGAAGAGCGTTCCTGTTGCTCTGGAAATATTGATACGGATTCTATTTTTATCTAGATGGCCCTGTGTAAGAAGGGAGGGAGACAGGTAGCATGTTCGTCAACCATGTGGTGATAAGCGTGATCGTTTCTTCCTGCACGATCGCACTTATTTTCTTGATTCGAAAAGTATTTCGCTCCCAGCTGTCGGCTAGATGGAAGTACAATTTGTGGTTTCTCTTGCTGGTCGCTTTGACGCCAGCTTTTATCCCGAAATCCTTTTTTGATTTTGGAAATCTTTTTGTTTCAGGCATGAATCAGCGTCATGAAGCTGGCAGCTCGACGCTCGCTGCGCAAGCTACTGCCTTTGAAAATGCGAATTGGGTACAGGATTTAACGTTGTCGGTAAGTCGCTATACACCGGACTCCTTTTCTACGATTTTCGTCAGCATATGGGTAGTCGGCATGATCGTTTGTGCTTTAATCACGTCATCTGCCTGGTTAAAAATCCAGCAGATCAAGCGGACAGCATCTGTGATCACCAATCAAGAAATTATCGATTTGTTTGAACAATGCAAGCAGGATGTAAAAATAACGCGGCACATCGTGTTGGCAGAATCCAATCAGGTCAAATCTCCGATGACGTTTGGCGTTTTTAAGACGTATGTTGTCCTTCCCAGTCATTTTGATGAATGGCTGTCGATCAATGAAATGAAGTACATCTTTTTGCATGAACTCATGCACCAGAAAAACCATGATATCGTCATGAACTATGTGACCGTCGTGTATCAGCTTTTGTATTGGTTCCATCCATTGGTTTGGCTTGCTTTTCGGGAAATGAGAGTGGACCGTGAAATTGCTTGTGATGTAGCTGTGTTGAACTTTTTAGACAAGCGAAATTATGTGGAATATGGTCATACCATCATTAAGTTTTTGGATAAAGAAAGTCGAGCCGGCAATGTCGTTTTGGCCAATCAGTTAAACGGTTCCAAGAAGGCAGTTAAAAAACGAATCGAGAAAATCGCATCCCACAAGGCCGAATCAAAGCTGTTGCAGTTGAAAAGTACAGTCATTTTTCTCATGATGGTCGTTTTGGTTGCCAGTCAGGTTCTGGTTGGTTCCGCTCTAGCCGACGATCGCAGTCGCTATCATTTTCAACATGATCGAACCATTTACGAGGATTTGGACAACTATTTCGGTGGCTTCGAAGGCAGTTTTGTCTTATATGATTTGAAAGCCGACCAGTATCGGATCTACAACGAGGCAGGAAGTACACAACGAGTTTCACCGAACTCCACCTACAAGATTTTTCTCTCCTTGTTTGGTTTGGAGGCCGGTGTGATTTCGAGCGAAGATTCCTTGTTCAAATGGGATGGAATCCACTATCCATATGAGCAGTGGAACCGGGATCAAGATCTATTGACAGCGATGCGAAACTCCACGAACTGGTATTTTAAAGAGATGGATAAGAGCATCTCTCCGGATATGATTCAAGCTTTTCTGGAACAATTGAACTATGGGAATACCAATACATCTGGTGGAATCGGCGAATATTGGATAGAATCTTCCTTGAAGATTTCTCCGGTGGAGCAGGTACAAATATTAAAAGCGTTCTATACGAACCAGATTGGCTTTCAAGAAAACAATATCCAGGCGGTGAAAGACTCCATCCGGTTATCGGAAAAGGCGGGTTCGATCCTTTCCGGGAAAACAGGTACGGGCACCGTCAATCAAAAAGATGTGAACGGTTGGTTTGTCGGGTATGTAGAGAACAAGGAAGGCATCTACTTCTTTGCTACAAATATACAAAACGAAGATGACGCGAATGGACCTGCAGCAGCAGAAATAACCTTGTCTATTTTGAAAGCGAAAGGTCTCTACTAGCCTTTGCTCTTACAGTCATTATTTTCGAAAGGGGGAGACTTCCGTGTCTACATCCATGCCAAGTATTTCAGAAGCGGAATGGCGAGTCATGAACGTGCTATGGGAAAAGTCACCGCTGACGGCCAACGAGATTATTTCCTCCTTGCAAGGTCAAACGGATTGGAACCCAAAAACAGTACGTACTCTTTTGAATCGTTTGGTTCAAAAAAATGCCGTTGGAGTCAATCAAAACCAAAGAGTCTATACGTTTTATCCGTTGTACTCACAAAATGAATGCCAGCACGCCGAGGCAAAGTCATTTTTGGAGCGGATTTACAGCGGGGCTCTAAAATCAATGCTCGTCCAATTCATTCAGAAGGAATCTTTGTCGGACGAGGAGATTCAGGAGCTACGTTCCATTTTGGATGCGAAACAAGCATCGACCGATCATCCTAAAAAATAGAGTGCGCCCTTTCAAGCTGACTGGGAAAAACCATTTACGGTTATCCAGTTTTCTTGAAAGGGCGTCTTTTTTTCAAAAAAGGATGGATGCAGCACATTTCCTTGCGAGAAAAAGGAGATTGACACAAGTGGATTACGCGTGTAATATTATCGTGAAATCTGTTGATTACAAATGTAGTACTGTATTACGCATGTAATACCGGGGTTATATCTTCTTAGAAAGAGGTTTGTCATCCATGAAAGTTTATCAATCTAGACTGTTCGGATTCACAGTGAAAACGATTTTTCTCACGCTTCTCACGCTCACTGGTTGCTCTTCTCCAGAAGCACCTGTCGTAAAAACGGAAACGCCAGCATCTGCTATGGATATAAAGTTCGCTGCGCTGGAAAACAAGTTTGATGCGAGGCTCGGCGTATATGCGATTGACACCGAAACAGATTTGGCAGTTGCTTACCGTCAGGATGAACGATTCGCTTTTGCCTCTACGTACAAGGCTTTAGCCGCAGGTGCAGTCTTGCATCAGAAACCGTTGGAAGAGCTAGACAAAGTCATCACCTACACGAAGGATGATCTCGTGACTTATTCACCCATCACAGAAAAACACGTAGCGACCGGGATGACTCTTCGCGAGGTTGCAGACGCCGCGGTTCGCTATAGTGACAACACGGCGGGAAATCTGTTGTTCAAAGAACTGGGTGGACCTAAAGGCTTTGAATCAGCCCTGAGACAGATTGGTGATAGTGTGACGACATCCGAGCGCTATGAGACAGAATTGAACGAGGCTAAACCAGAAGATATTCGCGATACAAGCACACCGAAAGCACTTGCAACGAGCTTAAGAGCCTATACGGTAGGGGATGTGCTGCCGTCTGACAAGCAGACGATTCTTATCGAGTGGCTGCAAGGCAACACGACGGGAGACAAGTTGATTCGGGCGGGCCTCCCCAAAGACTGGAAGGTCGGAGATAAGACGGGAGCCGCAAGCTATGGAACGCGAAACGATATAGGTATCATATGGCCACCGAATAAAAAGCCCATTGTCATTGCAGTGTTGTCTAGCAGAGATAAGCAGGACGCCACTTATGATGATGCGCTCATTGCTGAAGCTACGAAGGTTGCTGTTGAAGCACTGACGGCTGCAAAACCGTAATAGATCAACCAGTGAGGTGATCACCAGATGATAGACAACGGTGCATACTTACTCGTAAAAAAAGGGGACCCCAGCCAATTTGCCACGCGCAAATATCTCACCAAGGATCGCTGTACAATCGGTCGGAGGGGGACTAGTTTTCAACTGGACATTACATTTAACAGTCCGTACATTTCGAGAATGCATGCAGCCTTTCAAAGGATCGGGAACGATTACAAGATTATCGATCTGGAAAGCAAGCATGGCACAGAGGTAAACGGGACGCCGCTTCATTATTCCTCTCACATTCTTCGTCACGGGGATCAAATAAGCTTGTCAAAAGGGGTAGCAGAGCTCGTCTTTTTACGAGAGGTCAATAGACTGGATGATACGGTAGAGCTCCCTTTCACGCAGCCAAAGAGCGATTCGCTTTTGCCAGGTTTAGAGATTCATCTGGAGAGAAGAGAAGTTCGTGTCGACGGGACCAGACTGCATTTGACCGGAAAAGATATGGATCTGCTGAAGCTTCTCTACCAAAAGGCGAACAATGCCGTTAGTTTTGAAGAAATTATGCTGACAGTCTGGCCGGAGCGAATGCTGCATGAAGGGAATGTCCCAGATGTTGGACGAGTGGAAGTCAATGCGCTCGTGTATCGATTAAGGAAAAAGCTTCGGCGCTACGGGCAGCAAATCATGACGATTCCGCGATATGGATATCGCCTAGATGTTTGAAACAGGGAAAAGTAAAATCCAATTTAGAAAGGTGAGATTCGTTTGAAGACTCATAAGGGTTGGATAGGGAAAGCTGTATGTAGTTTGTTCCTGACAGTCGCTGTTGCTCTGACATCTTTTTCTGATCAAACGGTTGCCCAAGCTACAACATCAAGTCCCACTCAGATTACCAATCCAGGGAAAAGCATTGTGTTAACAAAATTAAATGACAAAGTATGGTTACATACATCCTATCATGAGTGGAATGGCACAACCTATGACCACAATGGCGTAATCGTTTCTACTTCCAAAGGAGTCGTCCTGATTGATACAGCCTGGGGGGACAACCAAAAAACGGAAGAGCTATTACAGATGATCAAGAAGCATTGGAAGAAAGACGTTGTACTGGCTCTGATTACGCATGCACATGATGACAGCATTTCAGGTATCCGGGCTTTACTCGATCAAAAAATAGACGTACGCAGTACACGTTTGACGGCAAAACTAGCGAAAGAATATGGATATCCTTCTCCCAATCCGACACTTGATGAAAAGCCGGTAATAAAGGTAGGCGACACCATCTTAGAAGCCTATTATCCTGGGGAAGGGCATTCGAAAGATAACATTACCGTTTGGCTTCCCCAATCCAAAATATTATTCGGTGGATGCTTCGTCAAAGCATTGGGTGCTAACGACCTCGGAAATCTTTCAGATGCCAATGTAGAGCAGTGGGATGACTCCGTTCAGAAGGTAATCGAAAAATATCCACAGGTCGAAACCGTTGTACCTGGACATGGGAAAACGGGAGGCAAAAACTTACTTGATCACACCATGGAGCTAATCAAACAACATTCCCAGGAGCAAGAAACTGCTCTGAAATGAATCTCCTTCAAAACAAACTCCTTCTCAAGACCAACATGAGAAGGAGTTTGTTTATGTAAGGTGTTTTCTTTTTTCTTCCAATCGTCTAAACTTTTGATATAGGCCAGAAGTCATTGCTCTATTACCACAATCATTCAGTCATAGGAGTCCTTATTATGAAAAAAATCATAGGTATTGCTTTGATGGTCGCTTTACTAGGCTTCAACGCCTATTTGTGGCCGACACTGATTCACGCGGTAAAAACAGATGGACGAACGGATACAAAAACAGCATCTGTCTCGCAAAAAGCAGGGACTGCAAAGCCCGCTATGGATTTGGCCAATCAAGGTCCGCGCGCCGCAAACGCTTCCGCCTATCCGGTTGAAAAGCCTGAGGCTGTGTCAGCACCTGCGCCAGCGTCAGCGCAGAAACAAAGCGAAGGAAAGCCAAAAGCAAAAGCGGTAGCAGCTGCTAAAACGAGCACACCGAACAAGAAAACACAAAAGACGAAAACCGCAACAAAACCAGTCAAGAAACAGACTACACGTTCTCCGGTAAATAACGTACCAACGTATCCGGCCTGGGATGATAACGGCCTCTATGTCGTAGACGATGGAGGACCAGGAAGCAATTGGGTAAGGCTGTCGGATGGTTCTTTGCTGCGTAAGAGCGATGGGACACGGACGTTTAACCTGCCCTATGATAAAAATCCCTTCACTGGAGAGATTAAGCCGACAGTGGAGCCGATGTCAGAAGCGGCGTATAAAATGTGGAAGGGCAATCAAGCCCAACAGCCCCAGCAGCCATCCCCATTTAGCCCGTCACCATTCGGGCGATAATAAAGCGCGAAAAAATGCTCCGAGAAAAAGGAGCAGTTTTTTTCGATATATAGTCAAATTTGAATATAATAATGTATAGTACTTTGATGTGACCATTCAGGAGGGTGAAAGAATGATAGCAAGAGAAAGTAAAGTGAATATGGTGGTGGCGGGGCTGCTGCTTGGTCTCCTGATGGCTTCCATGGACAATACCATTGTCGCGACGGCGATGGCCACGATTGTCGGCGAGATGGGCGGCATGGATAAGTTTGTTTGGGTGACATCAGCGTACATGGTCGCTACGATGGCGGGGATGCCGATCTTTGGCAAACTCTCCGATATGTATGGGCGAAAACGTTTTTACGTATTTGGTCTTATTGTATTTTTGTTAGGGTCCATTTTATGCGGGACGGCAAACAGCATCGTCGAGTTGAGCATTTATCGCGCGATTCAAGGGATTGGCGGCGGAGCGTTGATGCCGATTGCCTTCACGATTATTTTTGACGTATTCCCGCCGGAGAAGCGCGGAAAGATGACGGGACTTTTCGGAGCTGTATTCGGTACTTCCAGTGTATTTGGCCCATTGCTTGGAGCGTATATTACGGAATATGTCAGCTGGCATTGGATCTTTTACATCAATGTGCCGATTGGGGCGGTGTCCCTCTGGTTGATCTCGATGTATTACAAGGAGTCGCTGGAATACCGCAAGCAGAGCATTGACTGGTGGGGAGCGATTACGCTTGTCGGTGCTGTAGTGAGTCTGATGTTTGCACTGGAGCTGGGCGGCAATCAATACGCGTGGGATTCGATGCAGATTATCGGCTTGTTCTCTTCCTTTTTCTTGTTGTTTGTGATTTTTCTATTTGTCGAGAAGCGGGCATCTGATCCGATTATATCGTTCTCCATGTTCAAGAAGCGGTTATTTGCTACGACAAATGCGATTGCACTGTTGTATGGAGCTGCTTTCATTATTGCTACGGTGTACCTGCCGATTTTTATCCAAGGGGTATATGGTGGTTCAGCGACGAATGCCGGATTGCTGTTGACACCGATGATGCTCGGCTCGGTTGCCGGCAGCCAGCTAGGCGGATTTCTGACGACGAAGACCAGCTTCCGCAATATTATGCTTCTGTCCGCAGTCTTTTTCATACCAGGTATTTTTCTTTTGAGTACACTGACGCCTGATATTCCTCGTTCGATCGTTACGCTTTATATGGTAATTGCAGGGTTTGGCGTGGGCTTTTCTTTCTCCACCTTGGGAATTTCAGCGATTCATGGCTTTGATATGCGACAAAGAGGCTCGGCCAGTTCGACGAACTCTTTTTCCCGTTCATTGGGGATGACATTGGGGATCACCGTGTTTGGGATCTTGCAACGCAACTCGTTTGAAAACGGCATGTTCTCTGCCTTCGGAGGTCAAGAGATGACGAATGCCATTACGGACCCGCGAGCGATTTTGACACCAGAAGCACGCGAATCCATTCCGGCTCCTGTTTTGGATCAAATGATCGATATTCTCGCTTCTTCGATTGCGAATACGTTTATGTGGGCGCTCGTTCCTGCTGTTCTTGCTCTCGTGTGCATTTTGCTGATGGGAAATGATCGGGCGCTGGCGAAATCGCCTTCCGCACCGAAACCGAAACTGGAACGCGGATAGAGGAGAATCGTCATGAGTCTAAAATTGCTTGTTCTGGGATTGCTGATGGAAGGGGAGAAGCATCCCTACGAGGTTCAGCAGCAGGTGAAGGCCAGGGGAATGGATTGTTACATGAAATACGCCAAAGGTTCCCTTTACTATGCCTTCGACCAACTGGAAAAGAGCGGGATGATTGAGGTCAAAGAAGTCATTCGTGAGACTAGCCGCCCAGATAAGACGATGTATGGGATCACGCCAAAAGGCGAAGAGCAATTTCAAGAGCTTCTCTTGGAAGAACTGCAAAAACCGATGCAGCTGACCAATCCGATCTACGCAGCTCTTACTTTTGCATCGTACGGTGATCCACAGAAAATGGATGAGGCCTTGGAAGTTAACATCCGGGAGGTAAGACGGTTAGCTGGATTATTGGAATCGATTCAGGAGCAAAAAAGAGAGAGGCTTAGTTGGGGAGCACGAACGATTCTGATCGGAGCCATTGAGCATTTGCAAGCAGAGATGCGCTGGATGGAACGCATCCGAGAAGATGCCTGGGGCCGTTGATTTTGAATATATTATGAACATTGGCCTATTTTCATCATTATGATAGTTTTTCGTTTATAATAGTGGTAATTTCAATGGCAAGGATGGTACCCGCACATGATGAAATCTGCCCTCGGACGCTTCCGTCTCATCGGCCTGATCGAAGGTATCTCGTATCTGGTACTTCTCGGGATTGCTATGCCGCTCAAGTATTTTTGGGATTATCCAGCCGCAGTGAAAATTGCCGGCTCGCTTCATGGATTGTTTTTTGTCCTGTATATTTTGGCGTTGGCACATGTTACAATGACCAATAAGTGGTCCTTCATGAAAGTGATCGGTGCTTTTATCGCTTCATTACTGCCGTTCGGCAACTTTGTTCTGGATGCACGCCTGAAAAAAGAGCAGTAAGTATTCACATCAAACATTAAGTAAGGCACTAGAAGGCGGGTCATTGTACCCGTCTTTCGTACATATTCAAAAGAGAAAAAATGGAGGGGATCTGTGTGGAGACCAGAATTTTAGCAGGAATTCTTTTGTGGGACGAAGAGGGGCAATATGTTCTCGAAACCGTGATGGAGGACCGTTACAAGCTGGTTCTGCCGCAGATTATCACGCTTGCAAGTACAGAAGAAAAGGTAGCGACAGATGAATTGAACGAACAATATTTCGGTCAAAATGTCATTGCCAGATGTTTTGTTTGATTTGAACAGATAATTCCGAAAAAAGGGTGTGGATAGGTGTGGAACTGCTTGACCGTTATACGGGAAGTCTGCTAGGGTTGGCCGTTGGTGATGCACTTGGCACTACTTTAGAATTTCGCAAACCGGGTACCTTCGAGCCGCTTACAGAAATGGTCGGGGGAGGACCGTTCCATTTAAAGGCGGGGGAATGGACGGATGATACGTCGATGGCCCTGTGCCTGGCTGAGAGCTTGATTACGAAAAACGGCTTCGATCCGGTTGATCAGATGAACCGATATGTAGCTTGGTTTCGAGAGGGGTATATGAGCTGCAAGGATCATTGCTTCGATATCGGGAATATCACCAAAGAAGCGCTGTGGCGTTTTGAGCAGACAAAAAATCCGTTCAGCGGATCTGACCATCCGATGTCGGCAGGGAATGGCTCCATTATGAGACTAGCACCTGTCGCGCTCTATTATGCCAAGCAACCGGCGCTCGCCATCGAATACTGCGCGCAAAGTTCTCGTACTACACACGCGACGGCAAAGGCAGTAGACGGCTGTCGGTTTTTCGGGGCATTGCTCATGGGGGCTCTACAGGGTATTTCCAAAGAGGAGTTGCTTGCTGATTCGTTCTCTCCAGTAGCCGATCTATGGGAAAAGCAACCGCTTGATCCTGATATCGCCCGTGTTGCAAATGGTTCCTACAAAAGGAAAACAAGGAAAGAGATCAAAGGATCGGGGTATGTCGTCGATTCGCTTGAAGTGGCGCTTTGGGCTTTTTATTCCAGTAGTTCTTTTGAAGAAGGCCTGTTCCTAGCGGTAAACCTCGGCGATGATGCGGATACGACAGGAGCAGTCTACGGTCAATTGGCAGGTGCTTATTACGGAGTAGAGGGCTTGCCTCAACGGATGCTTGCGCTGTTGGCCAAGCGAGAATTGATGGAGGAGTTCGCGCAGAAATTGTACGAGCACGCTACCCGTTAACCGACAGAATGGAATGGCTTATTTTGATTTAGTTCGCCTATACAGTAGCCATCCGATCCCAATTAGCAGAAGTGCAAAAAGATCGTAATAAATATCGAATAAAAATTGAGATGGGCCCGGCTTGACGTGGTGAATTTGCAGGAGATGGTGGTTAACGATTCCTTCCATCAAGTTAAATGTACCAGCTCCGAGGAAAAAACTGCTCCAGAAATAATACGCTGTTCCTACAGGGTTGCTTTTCCACAGAAGAATGCCCGAAATGAAAATGATGACCGTCACGAATAAATGGAAAAAACCATCACTCATGATTTGATGGTGTCGATCTCCATACATGTCTACACTATGCCACTGTAAAATTTGGTGAAAGATAATGCCATCCAGCATGCCAATGATGCCTACTCCAAAAAGAAAGGCACCGATCATTGTTTTTTTCAATCGAGTATCCCCCAGACTAAAATAGGTAAAAAACGATAAGCACTGCCAATCAGGCAGTGCTTATCACCAAGATTAGGCATGGACAAGCTCTGGCGCTTGCATATGAAGTGGCGGCGGAACCAACCAGCCTTTTTCTTTTAAAATCCGCAGCAATCTGAGACCAAATTGCGCTTTTGCAACATGGTACTGACCAAAAAGCATTCCGATATCTTCTCGGATGGATTGAGCCATCATTTGACTGCAAGTAAGCAATCCGGCTGCAATGTCCCTTGACACACCGGTAGCGATCTCAGGGTCATTAAGACGAGCACCGGCCGGAATGCTTTCCAGATTAGCTACCGGGCGATCCGGTGGTGTAGGTGGCAATCCAATCCCATTCACTTTGAGTAACTCTTCCAGTTGTTCCACTTCTTGTTTCATGCTTCGCGTAATGTCTTCGAGATAGCTTTTCAGATCATGATCACCAGTCTGGTTGAGTGCTGTTTGATAAGCAGCAATCAAGCCCTTTGTTGTTGCCAGATACATCCATACTCCAAAAACCTCACCATAATGCATGGGTTCATTTTGTGGATTGCCTGATAAAACACCCATTATTGTCCTCCCAGTACTCAGTAGAGTTTTCATATCCATACGGGTTCTCCTAACTTTGTAATGTAACCCAAAGATAAGGTTAACTAGTTGGACGGGATATATCCCTTCTTAGGAAGAGGAGAATTATTTTCCGGGTTCTTTCTTGATACGATTATGATCGTATATCCCCAAAAAGCGATGGTACACAAGTTCTGCCACACCTAAAAGGGCTACCGTAATCATTAACTCGCCAAAACTTAGTGGCCAATCCATCCAATTGGCAACTGCCCATAAGTAAAAAGCAGCGATCACTGCATCTGCAATCGTGGCCGTAATATTATTGGTAGCTCGTAATATCAATTGATCGCCAATCAGATAAGCGATGACGGTCAAGCCGAGTGCCGTTAAAATAGCGGATGTCCAGGATGCATTTGCAAACCACCATAAACAAGCGACAACAATAATGCCGTTAACAGCAGTCTTGATTAAAAATCGAGTCATTTTTTACTCTCCTTTATGACAGTCTGGGACAAAGAGTCCTTCATCATATAGTGCTTACTGTTTTACAAAATAGTTAGGTTTATACCAGTACCGTTTTCTTGCTCTTTCCGGTTAAAGTAGATCGTCATCATCCAAACTAAGACGTATCATTCATCTACTTTGGCAGGAGGTAGTGCATTTTGTATTTTTACAAAGAAGATTTGATTAATATGATCGTTCCTGATAAACCAGACCCGGCGGCAGCTAAAGTCATCCAGGAGATTTTGGGTGGTCGTTTTGGGGAAATGCGCACCATGATGCAATATTTTTTCCAGGCTAACAATTTCCGTGGGAACGCGATACCGTATCGTGATTTGCTTCGGGGTGTTTTTTTGGAAGAAATCGCGCATGTGGAACTCGTACAGCACACAATCAATCAATTGCTGACGGGGAGTGGTGAAGAGGTTCCCGGTAATGCTGGGGTTGACGGAGCACCGCTTGATGAGGCAGTCAAGCATGCGAACCCGCACCATTTCATCGTGGGTGCGCAAAGCTCATTGCCCGTCGATGCAGCAGGGAATCCATGGATGGGGAATTATGTGTATAATCATGGCAACTTGATTAGCGATCTTCTCGACAATCTAGTGCTGGAATCTACCGGTGTTCTGCAAAAGTCACGTATTTACGAAATGAGCTCAAATAAAACATTCCGTGAAACGCTTGCTTTCCTGATCGTTCGGGATAATGCCCACCAAAACGCCTTCGCAAAGGCACTGGAGACATTAGGTGTGAATTGGGGCAAGCTGTTTCCTATCCCCAACTACGACATAAACAAGTACCCAGAGTGCCGCAAGTATGTAGAAATGGGTTTCCACAATGCACAGTTCAATTTCCGATTGGATAACACGCAGATTGGACAAATCTTCAACGGACAGTCGCCAAGTAGAAATGGCGGCAGTCTGGAAGTAGTTCCGCCACCTGAGGGCTTCCCGGTTCCTTTAATGCCGGAACAGCCTAATGAGCACAGTCCAGGACTGTATGATCTGAATGCGTAATAGGTTAAATGGAAAAAAACCAGTCATCGCATGGAGAGCGTTGAACTGGTTTTTTTTATCTTTTTTTCCTACATACCCGAATTTTACCGCTGTTATAAAAATACCTTCAATTATATGATTATCACGTTTACAAAATCATCATGGTACCCGGTCTGGGTGGGGGTAGGAGAGCAATGGGCTTGGCGTTTATTTTAATCATCATCGGGATCAACATTTTGTACGTTTCGTTTTTTACGCTGCGACTACTGATGGTGATTAAAGGCTATCGGGTGTTGGCATCCCTTGTGGCGATGGTGGAAGTATTCGTGTATTTGAAAGGGTTGGCGATTGTTCTGGATAACCTGGATAATCCGATCAATCTCGCAGCCTACTGTATCGGTTGGGGAATGGGTGTATTCATCGGCAGCAAGATCGAGGAGTATTTGGCCTTGGGCTATGTCACGCTGCAAGTCGTTGTGGATTCCGTTGATTTGGAGGTTCCTGTGAAGCTCCGTGAACACGGCTTTGGCGTTACTTCTTGGGTAGCAGAGGGACGCGACGGACATCGTCTCATGATGCAAGTGTTGACGAAGCGCAGCAACGAGAAAAAACTGTGGAAGCTCATTCATGAGATTGCACCAAAAGCATTCGTGATCTCTTTTGAGCCGAAACATTTGAAGGGCGGCTTCTGGGTGAACCGCCTGCGGGGATAATTCCTTGTGACGAAAATAAAAAAGCAGCCAGTCCTCTTTTGCGGATACAAAGCAAGAGAGGACTGGCTTTTCACATTGTTACTGTTGGCTCGCTTTTGCAGCCTGGAGCAGCATTTCTTTGGAAACCGTTGGCGAATCGGTAGCTACACGATACATAATCGGTTGCTCGCCATCTCGATCCAGCCAAGACAGCTCTTGATACTGACCGGATTCGCTAAACAAGAACTGGTCGTTTTTCGTGTAATGCGCTTTTTTTCCGCTGACGGTTACTGCGTCGTATTTCGTTGTTTCTGGGGTGCTCAATTGTACATCTAGCTGTTCTTTCGGGAATTTCTCTACCGTGACAAAGATGCGTTCTTTTTGCTCGTTCTCATAAAGGCTCGTATAGGCTTCGATAGGAGAAGAAGCTTGTGGAACGACTTTCCATACCACACTTTTACCTGTTTCCTTGCTTTCTTCTTGAAGCTCACGCAGCCACTGCTGTCCTTCTTGACCCATCATGACACCGTAGGGGGTACCTTGTTTCCCCTCAAGGAATGAAAAGCTGTCAGGAAGCTGGTGTGGCAAGGCATGTGAAAGAGAAGCTTCTTCACTGAGAACGGCACTCCATGTTTTCCAATCTTTGACGACATCCGGCTTTTCTATGCCGATCATGGGGTTTTGCTGAAAGAGGGGGTGTTCCTCTTTTTCCAGTTCAGCGAAATAGACGATTGCTTTCTCGCCTGTGACCAATTTGTTCTCTACGTTTGCCAATTCCTGCCGTATTTCTTTAGGGGTTATTTGCGTCAATGTAAAATCCTTAAGAGCTTGAACTTCCATGCGGACAGAGCCTTCATCAATCTTGTACAACAAGCTGTGTGTCGCATAACCAAAACCAGTGAGCAGGGCGAACGCTGCTGCAACATGTACTAGCCTTGGGCGAAAGCGCATCCCTTTGTGCATACGCCACTTGCCAGCCAACTCTTTTTTGGCTACTCGTTCGATTTTGCTGTCCAGTGCAGGATCAATGTGGAGCTTCCCTGCTGCCCACTCATACTCATTTCTCAGTTTTTTTTCAATGAACATGAAAAGATGCCTCCTTACTATTTGTTCGATGCTCAAAATGCTCTCTTAACTTTTTCAACGCCAAGTGGTGTCTTGATTTCACCGTTACGAGCGGGATTTGGAGAATCGCTGCAATTTCCTCCAAGGAACAGTTTTGATAGTAGCGGAGTACGACGATTTCCTTGAGCTTGAAGGATAATTTCTCTACGGCGGGAATGACCTCCAGCTCATCACTGATCGCCCCCAGCTTATCCTCCATACCTGCGACAGGTGCTTCGTAGCCTTTTTGCTTTACCCGCTCCATCAGGCGGAACCTTCGCCAAATGCTTCGATTCCAGTTGCGAACCTGCCGCACAATCAATCCGTTGAACCATGGGATAAAGAGCTGCTCCACATCGTACCTGTCGATGCTTCGAATCAACTCCACGTACACTTCACTCATCATGTCGTCTGCATCCTGCTTGTGCGGCGCCAGAAAATAGATCAGGTTGTAGGCGTACGTCCGAGTTGCTCGATAGACTTCTTGAAAAGCTTCTTCCTCTCCTTGGCGCATCCGGATGAGCCAAGGCTTTACGTTTTCCTCTTTCATAGGCCGGCCTCCATTCAGGTCTTACATGATATATTGGCTCCTATTCGTCTAGTAGGTTCACTTCGTTTTTTTATTGTGTGTTATTAGAAAATTGTAAACAGAAAAACTTTTCTTTGTCTTTTTCAGTAGTTTTGAGTAGTTCGACATTAGTATACAAAATAAGACATAGAGCAAGGGGGGATTTAAGGTTGATCAGTTTTCATCAAGTAAATAAACATTACGGAAGCTTTCATGTCCTCAAGAACATCAACCTGCATATCAACCAGGGAGAAGTCGTCGTGGTCATTGGCCCGTCAGGATCGGGTAAAAGCACGATGGTTCGTTGCATCAACAGATTGGAAACGGTTACAAGCGGAGAACTGGTGGTAGACGGGGTAAAAGTGAACGATAAAAGCACCGATATCAACAAGCTGCGACGGGACATCGGCATGGTGTTCCAGCACTTCAATCTATACCCGCACAAGACCGTTCTGCAAAACATTACGCTGGCACCAACCAAGGTCCTGGGCGTATCGCAGAAGGAAGCTGAAGAAACGGCTCTCTACTATTTGGAAAAGGTAGGGATTCCGGAAAAGGCAGAAATGTTCCCAACGCAACTATCTGGCGGTCAACAGCAACGCGTAGCGATTGCACGCGGACTGGCCATGCGACCAAAAATCATGCTGTTTGACGAACCGACCTCTGCACTTGACCCCGAGACGATCGGCGAAGTGCTGGACGTCATGAAGAAGCTGGCGAAGGAAGGCATGACGATGGTGGTTGTAACGCATGAAATGGGCTTTGCCCGCGAAGTGGCAGATCGCATCGTGTTTATGGATCAGGGCACGATACTCGAAGATTCTACACCAGAGGAGTTTTTCGCAAGTCCGCGTGAAGAGCGTGCACGTTTGTTCTTGAGTCGGATTTTGAATCACTAAAAAAATAAAACGATAGAGAAAAGGGGTATTCAGATGAAAGCAAACAAGCTTTGGAAAAAAGTAGCAGGTATGGGTCTCGTTCTGATGCTGAGCGCAACTGCATTGGCAGGCTGTGGTGGCGGCAGTACAACAGAAGGCAGCGCACAAGGTACACCAGCTGCAGGCACATTGGCAAAAATCAAAGAAAGAGACAAATTCGTAGTCGGAGTTAAGTACGACCTGAACCTGTTCGGCTTGAAAGACCCGGCAACCGGAAATGTAGAAGGCTTCGATATCGATATTGCGAAAGCGATTGCAAAGAAAGTACTCGGGGACGAAAACAAAATCGAGCTGAAGGAAGTAACCTCCAAAACGCGTATCCCGATGCTGAAAAATGGAGAAATTGACGCGATCATCGCGACGATGACCATTACAGAAGACCGCAAAAAAGAAGTAGATTTCTCTGACGTGTACTTCCTGGCAGGTCAATCTCTCTTGGTGAAAAAGGACAGCTCGATCAACGGTCTGAAAGACATGCAAAAAGGCATGAAAATCGTGACCGCGAAAGGCTCTACTTCTGCGAAAAATATCAGAGCAAGCGCTCCTGATGTAGAAGTACTTGAATTCGAAAACTACGCGGAAGCCTTCACAGCACTCAAAGCTGGTCAAGGTGACGCGCTGACAACTGATAACGCTCTCCTGTACGGCATGGCGAAGCAAGATCCGAACTACCGTGTAACAGAAGAGACATTCACTGAAGAACCATATGGTATTGCAATCAGCAAGGGTGACGCTGAATTCGTGAAAACGGTGAACGATCTGCTGAAAGAAATGAAAGAAAACGGCGAATACGACAAGATTTATGAAAAATGGATCGGAACAAAACCTAAAAAATAATGCGGTTCGACTCCATAAAGAATGAGCGGTTTACTCTGCCGCTCATTCCCTTATATTCCTAACTGAATTTTGCACACAAGGAGGATCGCATAAGAGATGATCGATTTTTCTATCTTGTTTGATCACATGGATATGTATCTCGAAGGCTTTTGGAATACCTTGCAGGCGAGCCTGCTTGCTCTCGTCGGGAGCTTTGCACTGGGGACGCTCTTTGCGATCTTTCGGATTTCTCCGATTCGACCACTCAAGTGGCTCGCTACGGCTTACGTCGAGTTTGTGCGTAATATCCCGCTGATTCTCGTCGTTTTCCTCTTTTTTGTGGGTCTGCCGGCGATGGGTATCGTTCTGGAGCCTTTCATTGCAGGTACGCTCGGCTTGACAGTGTATACGGCAGCATTTATCGCTGAGACGATCCGCGCAGGCATTCTGGCGATTCCAAAAGGACAGACAGAAGCCGCTCGCTCCTCGGGATTGACGTACGGACAAACGATGCGTTATATCATTTTGCCGCAAGCGATCAAGGTCGTGATCCCGCCGATGGGCAACCAGTTTATCAATCTCGTAAAAAACTCCTCGGTATTAGGCGTGATTGCAGGTCTTGACCTGATGTATTTCGGAGACCTGATTTCCGCAGATACGTTTGTTACCTTTGATGTGTACATTTTTGTAGCTGTTTTCTATCTGATTCTGACCCTTCCGTTGAGCGCGTTCGTCAATTATTTGGAGCGACGCTTGGCTGGAAGCCGCTAAAAAGGAGGGGACATCATGGACTTTATCGGAGCCTATACGCCCAGTCATTTGACCTTCCTGCTCGAAGGCTTTTGGGTCACCTTGCAGGTCGCTTTCTTGTCAATTGTCCTCAGCTTTTCCATTGCGATTGTCGTCGGGGTTTTGCGTTACGCAAAAATTCCTGGAGTCTCACAAGCTCTCGGGACAATCGTAGAGCTGATTCGCAATTTGCCGCTCTTGTTGATTATTTTCTTTACTTATTTTGCTCTCCCGGAAGTGGGAATCAAGCTGGACAAGTTTTGGGCCGCTGTTCTGGCGTTGGTTATTTTCGAAGCAGCGATGTTGTCGGAAATCGTGCGAAGCGGTTTAAATTCGGTCGAAAAAGGACAGATTGAAGCTGCACGTTCTTCTGGCCTGAATTATGTCCAGACTCTGTGGCATGTTGTCCTTCCACAGGCTCTCAGAAGAATGGTTCCACCGATTGTGAGCCAATTCATTTCGCTCTTGAAGGATACGTCGCTGGCCGTCGTAATCGCTTTGCCAGAGCTGATGAACCATGCGCAAATCATCAACGGACGCAATGTCAACTATGTCATCCCGACCTTCCTGATGGTGGCAGTGATGTACTTTGTCGTCAACTACGCGTTGTCAGTCGTCTCCAAGCGACTGGAAAACAAGCACGCTTAATCGTTCTATCTTTGCAGATCTCCGATTCTTAGTAAAATAAGAATAGGAGATCTTTTTCCATGAGAAAGGAGCAGCTATGCGAGAACGCCTTTTGATCCTGTTTATTATCATGCTGGCAACTGCATTTTTTGGAGAGATGAAGGTAAACCCCGTAGGAGGGTCTTTTCGTTTTTCCTTGGGTATCGCTGCTTTCTTTTTCGGGTTGTTGTGGTTTTCGTCCGTACCTGTATTGCTGACGGGATTTTTAACGGGGACGTTTATCTTTGGATTTCGCGTCGGAATGGATGTCTTTTTTGCGTACCGTCCTTATATGGAGAGTGTGGCTGCTCATCTTCCCTCCGCCTTTTACTATTTCAGCTTTACCGTTCTGTTTTATTTGCTCCGTGCGCGTAGCTATCGCGAGTTCCCTCTATGGTTGGGGCTGATAGGTGCATCCATTGATTTCGTCTCCAATGTGGTAGAGATCCAAGTACGACAGTATTTCACAGATTTTCCTCCGATCACCTGGCATAGCTTTTTGATGCTTCTCTTCTTTGGAGTCCTGCGCAGCTTTTTTGCTGTCGGCTTGTACAACAGCTTTTCGATCAGGCAGTTGCGGGCAGTGGGAGAGGTGCGTCAGCAGGAGTTGGAGCGTCTGCGGATGATCAATACGGAGCTGTATGAAGAAGCCTTTTACTTGCGCAAATCAATGACGCATCTGGAGGAAATCACGCGAGAGAGCTACCAGCTCTACAGGCGTCTGCTCACCTCGGATCATGCGGAGTCCCCAACGGCCTTGGCGATTGCCGAGAATGTGCATGAGGTGAAAAAAGATTCGCAGCGGATGCTGGCGGGCATTTCCAAGCTGATTAATCAGGAGGGACTAGCACCACAGCTGCCGATCAAAGAGCTGTGTGAGTTGGTTGCTCGTGCGAATCAGAAATACGCTGAGATGTTGGGAAAAGATATACGAATAGAGTGGAGCTGTAACATCAACCTGTCGACCAGCCAAATCTATGCGCTGCTCTCCGTGCTAAACAACCTGGTAGCCAATGCGGTAGAGGCGATTCCCACGTCGGGACGGATTGAGCTGAATGTGAAGCTGATTCATCGTCATCTGGTGTTTAGTGTACTTGACAGCGGTCCGGGAATCCCGCTGGAAGAGCAGGAATGGGTGTTTCAGCCCGGGTATACGACCAAACACGATGAACAGGGAAATGCATCTACCGGAATTGGACTGACGCATGCCCGGGGAATTGTCCAAAGCTTGCAAGGAAGCTTGCGAATTTTACCTGATCAGAAGCAAATGACGCATTTAGAAGTGCAAATTCCGACCGATCAATTGCTCGGAAAGGAGGGAGTGTAAGCGATGATACGTTTCTTTTTAATTGAAGACGATGCTGTAGTGCGCCGCATGCTTGAACGGATTATCCAAGACAGCGGGTTGGGCGAAATTGTAGGACAAGCCAGCGACGGCAGTCACGTATCGATTGATCAACTGTACGGGGTCGATGTCATTTTGATCGACTTGTTAATGCCGGGACTTGATGGCATCCAAACGATCAAAAAGTTGCAGGCAGATGGCTTCGCGGGCCGCTTCATCATGGTGTCACAGGTGGAAAACAAGGAAATGATCGGGGAGGCTTATTTGCAAGGGATTGATACCTTTATTCAAAAACCGATCAACCGCCTGGAAGTCATGGCTGTACTGAAGCGGGTATCGGATTACTTGTCGCTGGAGGCATCTCTGCAAACCATCCGCAAATCGCTGCAAATCCTGGATGTCAAAGCAAAAGAACCGTATACCAGCGGCTTGAAAAGTCAGTCTTCCGCTCAGGACAACCTGGCACAAAAAGCGAGAAAACTGCTGTTGCAGCTAGGGATCGCGAGTGAAGCCGGTGCTCCCGATCTGCTATTGATCATGGAATGGCTCGTACAGGATGAGCGACAAGGAGACAAGCTGCACGAATTGCAGCTCAAGGAACTGTACACACAAATTTTGCTGAAGGTGCATGCCAGCTTGGATGAGCATGGGATTACCAAAGAGGTGCGTGCCATGGAACAACGGATTCGCCGGATGGTCCTTCAAGCCTTTACGCATCTTTCCTCATTGGGGTTGACCGATTATGCCAATCCTACCTTCGAACACTTTGCACCACGACTGTTTGACTTTCAAGAAATTCGCCAACGGATGCAAGAGCTGGAGGCGGGCGAAAAAACGACGAAGTGCCGGATTAGCGTGAAAAAGTTTTTATCTGTCTTTTATATGGAAGCAAAGGCGTTGTAAAAGAGAAAGACTATAAAGATGCAAGCTGGTTCCTGTTATGATAGGATCAGCTTGTTCTTTTTTAAAAATAGAGACAAACGGCATAGGAATAAAGTTTGGGTTTGATTAAGAAAACATTCAAAAAATACATAAATATAAGTAAAAAGTTTGACATTACTACAAATTATATGGTATATTTGGCACATATTAGCTAATATGAATATCAAGTATATTTTCTTACCGAAATACGGAGGGGAATTTTGATAAGGAGTGAGTGTTATTATCAATAGGCCACCTGCAGTAGCTGATGAGCGAGAAATTCTTTTAAGTAAAATTGAACCTAAGGTTATCCAAAGTCTTGCAGATTTTTTACATAATGCTAGATTTGGTTCTTTTACATTAATTGTCCATGAAAACAAGGTAATCGGTTACGACCAAATGATAAAAAATAGAATATGACGAGCTGTTTACCGGTATACGGGGCAGAACTTTTTTAAAAAGTTCTGTCCTTATTTTTTTTGTCACAATAAATGAAGAGGGGCATTATTAAAATGAAATTAATTCCAAGAAAATTAACGAGTATTGCATTGGCAACAGTTTTGGCTTTATCTAGTTCGATTCCTGCTTTAGCTGCTAGTAACGTAAATCCTGTTGTGAATGTAAATGCAAATAATGAGGTTAATCAAATAGATGTTGAAGGATTCAAAACTGCAGTAGGCCGTGCAGTGTTTACCATTGTGATAAGATCATTGTCACTTTATTCAAAGGGAAAGAAGATATCGGAAAGAGTAGAGGAATCTGAGATAGAAGACGCAATTAAAGAGTATTTTGATATTACTTTTTACAGTAGTGGTCGAGATCTTGCAACATGGAATGTTGGAAGAGGAAAGGACGTGATTTTAGAGGCTGGAGATGACTCCTCTTATGGTTTTGAGCATATTTTAGCAAAGCATGTTCCTAAGTATTTTAATCAATACGATGAAGCAGAAGAAGCAATGAATAATGGTGATGTAATTACATTCTTTGATAAAAATGATGACATAAAAGATGTTTATGAAAATCTTGATTACGTAATTAAGAAGTATAAAAGTAAAATTTCTCAAGATGGTTTTAAGAACAGGGAAGAAAGATTCAAAGTGAAAGGGAAGGATGGGGAAAATTACATTTTGATTATCAAAGGTGGAGAGGTAATCACATTCTATCCTGACAGATGGAATAAAGCTGATATTTTTGAAACATATCAAGGACCTGGGATTCCAGTTTAATTAAGGGGGGGAACTCCCCCTTTTTTATCGTAATATTAGATATGGAGGTGTATTATGAAGGCTATATCATTTATTCAATATCCTGACAAAAAGATTCGTCGTTTCCCAGTAGGGAATGAATCGGAATATTTCTTTGATATAAGTTCAAGTGATTTGAACAAGATCGCAGAGGTAAGTGGCGGAGTTAGAGGTTACATAGTGCTTACAGATGATGACAATAATGAGATGTTAGGTCCTAGTTTATTTGGTTGGATTGACAGTTTGTGGTTGGAGCTGTATTACATAGTAGAAAAGTTAATGCTTTATGGATATGGAACAACTTATACTAGGACTGGAAGCAAACGATTAGTGGTACAAACATACGCACGATCTTCAATGAAGCTTTATGTTACTACAAGCGAAGGATCGATAAAGGATGAGTTTACAATCCCATTTCAAAAGGAGTTTATAAAAACTGTACTTCATGGGGCGAATCATTTTTTTGTAAGGCTTAAGGAACAACTACATATAAAAGATTACGATGAGGATATCAGTAAAATACAGGACTTGTTAACGAAAGCCGAGAATTTTCAACCAATCGAGCCGTATTTCCAATTTCAGAATGAAGTGACGAGAATCAATACATTGCTTTTTCAGCATAATGAGAATTGGCGAGAAATGTTTGAAAAAGAGCAAGCGTATTTAAGGGAGATAATTACAGAGACCGATTTCGATATCCAGCACGTAGGAAGCACGGCTGTAAACACACTACCAGCTCGTCATGTCATTGATATTCTTATCGGTACAAAATCAAAGTGGTCATCTGAAATGATCGTTAACGACTTGCTCCGTGACTACTTCGACTATCCGACTTCTTTCCCAGTCGATGCGTTTAAAAAAGGCACTCCACCAGACTATCAGTACAACATTTACGTGACAGAGAAGAACGGCGAGTTTTGGAACAGTGTGATAACGTTTCGAGACAAGCTGTTATCGGATGAGGGCTTGGCAAAGGAATATGACGAGTTGAAGAGGAAAGCCTCCGATCGTGGTGACCTTCAAGAATACGAAAACCAAAAAAGCGCATTTATTGAAAGAAATGATTCGTTGAAATTGACTTAGGATAAACATTAAAAAAGCCCTGTTACCGAAATAAAATGGTAACAGGGCTTTTGCCATGCCAAACAAATCTTCATTTTTCATGCTTTTGCTTGATTAACAAGCTCAGAGAAGGCCCCGTACAAACCAATTGCCCCATACTGCTGCTGGTACTCCTTAATCGACCCATCCCGAACGATTTTCCCGTTCATCAAGAAAATCGCCCGATCCGCCACCGCATCTGCCACCTGCAGCTGATGCGTCGTAAAGAGGACGGATTGACCCGAGAGCTTTACTTCGCGGACGAGATCGACGAAGGCATCCATCCAATACGGATCGAGTCCGTTGGTTGGTTCATCGAGGACGACGAGTGCAGGCTTGGCCAATATCGCTTGGGCAAACAAGAGGCGCTGCTGCATGCCTTTAGAGAACTGAGACACCCGTTTGTTTCTCACTTCATGCAATCCCACCATTTTCAGCAGTCGATCCGCCTCTTCTGGGGTCCGATTGCGCAGGGAAGCGTAGAACTCGAGCGTTTCTTTCGCAGTAAGTCCGGCAGAAAACGTAAAGTGATCCGGCATATAACCGATTTCTTGAAGATACTCCACGCGATTGTCGTTCCAGTTCAATCCGTTTAGCTGAATGGTTCCCGAAGAAGGAGGGAGAATACCAACCAGCATCCGCAGGATCGTACTTTTCCCTGCACCATTACCGCCGCATAAGGCTACGACCTGACCGGGTTCAATGTTCATACTGAATGGGTGGACGATTGTTTTGCCATTGATTTCCTTGCTGACCTGGTCGATGGTAAGTCCTAACGTATTCATCGCATTACCTTCTTTCCCATACCCGGATGGCTATGAACAAGGTCGCACTGATCCAGAGCAGACTGAGTGCGACAAAGATGAGATCACCAAGCGGAGAGTCAGCCCAATACACCCATTTGTAGTATTCAGGTCCAAAGATCGAGCCTCCGCCTAACCTGGCAACGGAAAAGATTCGTACAAACTCCGCTGGATTGAGAAATGTTGCGAGCTGAAGCAGAGGCTTGATCCATGTATAAGGGACGAAGCTGAGCACAGAGATGAGCAGAGTAGGCCATGCAAGAATATAGAAGAACCAGACGCTGACCCCCATTGTCAAAGCCTGCCAACGGTTTTTACTGATGGCGCCAATCAGCATGGCGATACCCAAAAATAACAGAATGAGACAGATGGAAAAGGCAAGCAAAAACAAGAGAGTCGAAAATGCAAAGCTTTTTCCTAACAGCATGCCAGCCACACCAGACAACCCATACCCAAAGCTGACGATTGCGACTAACACGAGTGCTTGTCCCAAGTATTTCCCCAACAAGAAGGAGGAGGTTGTCATGGCGTAGGTGGAGAGGAGCTGCCAGCTTCCCTCTTCTTTTTCCGCTGTTAAGGAAAAAGAGGAGAGAAGCATCGTCATCAGTGGCAGCAAGTACAAAATCAGATTCAGCATGGTACCTGTCGTATACGTATAACCCTTCATGTAGGACTGCGATTGGATGATCAAGAGTCCCAAACTAAACAGGGAGAACAGAGCCATAAACGAGTAGGACCATGGATTGCGAAAGCCTACCTTCACTTCTCGTTTGGCAATCAGATTGATGTGCAAAGACTCCACTTCCTCTGTTAGTTGTGTGTGGTTGGGGTAGTGCTGTTGCTGCCGTGATCGGCTGGCTTGCTTTCGTGACCGCCATTATGTTGCCCTTCGGAAGACTGACCGTCTTTGTTCATGTGCTTGCTCATGCTGTTTTCCCAGCTATGATTTTTCAACTCTTCCGCACTCATGACAATGCCTTTCTTTTGTTCCTGAACGAAGCTGTCTGCAGCAGACTTCTCTTTGAAGGAATAGATGCCATACGTCATCGGCGTTTTGAAGTCTTTGTCGTAAGCGTAGGTAGCTTGCTCTGCTTTTGTCCATTCTGCTGTGTAGTAATCGCGGACAAATTGTACAGCCACGTTATCGGTTCCATTTTCTTTCGTCCAGTTGTGCATGCAACCGAGATCATCGAACTTCAGTGCTTTTCCATCTTTTAAGACGATTTCAGTAGCATTGTGATCATTAGGGACATGCATTTTGCAAAGGTCGCATTTGTCTACGCCTTCTGCGATATCTACAGGTTTTGGCTCTTCGCTTCCGCAGCCGACCATAAGCAGGCTAATGCCGATAATTGCTCCGATTGTTGTGCACCATGTTTTTATTTTGTTCATGATTTTTTCACTCCTATATAAATGATCGAACAGCTTCCTATTAACAAGATAAGTCCAAGAATGCCTGCACCCCAACCGCTCGTTTTTCCCGATTCAATTAGCACGGTGTCCGAGGGTTGCATTAAAGGAGATGCGTCCTTGATTGCTGAGCCGGCCCCACTTGTAAACAAGCCTTCCAGAAACACGAATCCCGGGGCTTGAAAAAACAGCTGGTAGGCAGGAACCGCATCGGTCAAACCCAAGTAAAAAGGATTCATCTCGTATGGCAAATCACTGCGGGAATCCCCGGTCACATCGAGTCCTTGCAGATTGTCCCAGTAGTTTTTGTTTAAGTTGTTGTTCTGGCTATCCTGGGCTTGCGCTTGGATGACGTTGGAGACAAATTGGTTATCGGTTAATACGTTGTCAGACGAGGCCAAAAACTGCATGCCGATAAAGTTGAGACTGAGTAAATTGTTTTTGACCGTAATGCCGGATGATTGCTCTAAATACAGTCCAACGCGGTTCCCCTCAATCGTGTTGTTCGCAACTAGCGTGTTCTGTACGGTAATCAGAAGAATTCCTTGCGAACCAGGATTTTTTTGCTGTTTCAAAAATTGATTCCCGGTAACCGTCAGATTGCGCGATTCCATGAGCTGGGAGCCCGTCACATTTTCCATCCCAATGTTGTTGATGACCGTTGTATCAGAGGTACCCATGAAGTGATAGCCGTACCGCGATTTCGTCACCAGATTTTGTTCCAGATGGTTTCGATCGCTATTTTCGACGTAAAAGCCATCTTCGACATTCGTCACCTGATTTTTAATGAAACGGTTATGATGCGATTCACGCAGGTCGATTCCGTTACCTCGTCTCGCTTTTTCCGTTTGCTTTGGCTTTACTTCGGGCTGTGCCCCGTGATTATGTCCAGTACTGGTCGTTGGGCTGCCATCGCCTTTGATTTTTCCGATGACTTGAACGTTGTGCAGCGTGTTGTAGTCTGCTTGCCGTAATTGAATACCGATTCCTTTCGTTTCAACGATGACGTTCTCCAGGAAGTTTTGATCGCCACGGATGACAAGAGCGGCAACATCACTGTTGATACGTTTGTCCACGATATGGATTCCTTGCACGCTCACATTGTCGCTTTCAATCGTGAGCGTTGCCTCCTCCTCGGTCGGATTGATGATCTTCACTTGACCACCGGCTACCAATTGAATCGGCTTGGTAATACGGATAGGACCTTTGTACAAGCCATATGGGATGGTAACGGTATCGTTAGGGCGTGCTTGATCAATCATCGCCTGCAAGGAGTCAGAATCCGCAAGCGTTGCCTTGGCTGTGATCGGCAGCTGTAGAGCAACGATACAAATGACGGAGACGAAAAGTAGCGAGAGAGATAATTTTCGATTAATCCATCGTAAAGACAGGGCGCATCCTCCCCTATTCCACTAGAGAGCTCTCTTGTTTATTGCCGGATAATCGGCTGCTAGCTACATTTAGGATAACAGCCTCTTTTCATTTTCGTATGACTCAACCGGGCTATAAAACGTGTCAAAAAACGCAACGATTATAAAAAATGGAAGGGTGTGAGAGCCAGACGTCTGAGGTGGCATTGTGCAATCAAAGCGGTCATACTAAATGGGAGAGAAGGAAGAGACGAAAAGGAGAGACGATAAATGGATACAAACATAGAGAAAGCACTGCGCACGACGCTGGAATATTGGGAGCGGATGAAAAAGAGCCACGAGGACGACGCGGAGGACGATGCGAATCAGTTTGAGGCTTCGTTTTACCGCATGATGGAGCAAATCCGCGAGTGGTACGATCAGCTGGAGAAGAAGCCTGATACGCTGGAGGATGCACTGCTTCTTCCGGACATGGCGGAGGTTGCGGAGGAGCTGCCTGTAGAGATCATGCTGAATTTTGAAACCGAGCTGGAATTGATCGTAGATGGGCAAATACGCGAGGATGATGAGAAATACGATTAAAAACAGGTGACTTGTTGCATCCTATCCTTGACATGATTTACTAGAATATTGTGTTTGGGGAGGGTAAGCACAAGTGGTACCTACTCTGTTATGCGTCATTATCTTCATCATACTTTTACCACCCATTGTATTTTTCGGGTACATGTATGCCCTGTCTAAACAGCCGAAGCACTCCATTATTCGATCCCATCCGTTTTTGGGGTGGATGCGCTATTTGCTGGAAAAGCTCGGGCCTGAGCTTCGTCAGTATTGGTTTGACGATGATACAGACGGGAGGCCGTTCTCCAGAGCTGACTTCGTGGGCCTCATGTATGCGGCAAAATACCGGACGGATCTGATCTCGTTCGGAGGGAAACGCGATTACGAGAAGCCCGGCTTCTATTTGTCCAATGCGATGTTCCCGAAGCTGACGAGTGAGCTGCGGGTAGATAACGAGAAAGTCGTCCCTGGCAAAAAGTATGAGATTACCCATGAGGGACTGTTTACAAGAAGAGAAAAGTTTATCGAGGAACAAGAGGTTAAGCCGTGGCTGCTGCATGACGAGGATGTCATTGTCGTGGGCGAAAACAGAAGGGAGCCCTGGCGGCTAAAAGGGATGTTCGGTGCTTCAGCTACCTCCTTTGGAGCAGTGGGAGAGAACTATATCATGTCCACTGGGTATGGGGCACGTATGGCAGGCGGTTCTTGGATCAATACGGGAGAGGGTGGCGTCGCAGAAGTGCATCTCTCCACGGGTGCGGATATCATTTCGCAAATCGGGCCGGGGATGTTTGGCTTCCGTGATGACAAGGGCAAGTTTTCGATCGAAGAATACAAAAAAAAGGCAAGCATCCCGAACATCAAAGCGTTCGAACTGAAATTTCATCAAGGGGCCAAAATACGCGGTGGGCACCTCGAAGGCTCCAAGGTCACGGAAAAAGTCGCGGCAGCAAGGCTGGTACCTGTAGGACAAACGGTCAATTCACCGAACCGCTTCGAATTCCTTACAAATCCGGATGAAGCATTGCGTTTCATCGGCAGTTTGCAGGAGGCGGGAGGCAAGCCGGTGGGAGTAAAAATCGTCGTTGGCGATCCAAAGCGGTTGGAGCATTTTTTTGAGAAAATGCTGGAGTTGTCCATTTACCCGGATTTCATTACGGTTGACGGCTCTGAGGGCGGTTCAGGCGCAATGTTTAAGGCAATGGCTGACGGCATGGGCTTGCCCCTTTTCGCCGCGCTGATCATTCTCGATGATACGATGAGGAAATTCGGCGTACGGGACCGCATCAAGATTTTTGCTGCTGGCAAGCTCGTTACCCCTGACAAAGTAGCGATCGCCATGGCATTGGGAGCGGATTGCGTCAACTCCGCGCGCGGCTTCATGATTGCCACTGGCTGCATCATGGCGATGCAATGCCATACGGGTAAATGTCCGACAGGAGTCACTACGACAGATTCCAAATACCAGGAGGCGTTGGTTCCGGCAGAAAAGCAGTGGCGTGTCATGAACTATATTTTGCAGTTAAGAGAAGGCTTGTTCTCGCTGGCGGCCGCATGTGGCTTGGAGAGTCCCACTGAGCTTCGGAGAGAGCATGTCGTGTTTACCAACGAAAGCGGGGAGACCATGCGTGTGGTGGACTTGTTTCCGTACCCGGTCGTGTCCAGATGAGTATTTACAAATAAGATAAATAATGGTATGGTGGATGAATCAGGCTATAGTACACCTTCCTTCTACAATTACTGGATATTAGGGGTACTGCTTTCCTGATTTTTTTATGCCTATTCTAAAATGAAAGAAGGCCGTATGATCCTGTGCAAGCGATCATGCGGCCTTTGTTTATGTTGATCGATTAGGATATCGTGTTTTGCCCAGGCTTCCAGTCCATAGGGCACAATCCGCCTGATTGCAGAGCTTCGATCACACGGAGCGTCTCATCTACGCTTCTGCCAACCTTGGAGTTGGAGATGACTGCGTATTGCAGGATGCCTTCTGGATCGATGATGAAGCTGCCGCGCAGCGGGGCTTTGGTTGCTTCGTCCAGTACACCGTATGCAAGGGTCGCTTCTTTGCTGTAATCGGAAGCGAGCGGGAATGAGAGTGGACCGATGCCTTCACCCGATCTCATCCATGCTTTGTGTGTATGTATGCTGTCGCCGCTAATGCCAAGCACCTCGACATTCAAATCCGCGAACTCCTTGATCCGGCGGTTGAGGCTGAGGATTTCCGTCGGGCATACTTTCGAAAAGTCAAACGGGTAAAAGAACAAAAGAAGCCATTTTCCACGATAGTCTACCAAGCTCTTTGGCAAGGGAAATCCGTTGTCAAACGTAACGGTGTCCATCGTAAAATCAGGTGCAGGAAGTCCAATACGCGCTGTCATAGATCAATCTCCTCGTTTCTGATACCGTATGTCAGGTACTGGTAACAAAGTATCACGAATGATAAGGAGAATCAATTAGTTCGGAATATCAGAAGTGTTGTGGAGCTTTTTTGCATCGTTCTTTTGTAGAAGGAAGTAAACGATTGGAATGAAGGCAACCAAGAAACAACAGGCGGCGAGAATCGGCAATACGGACATCTCCAAAACAGCACGACCGAGATAAGTTTGCCAGCCGATTGCAGCTAAACCGAGCAAGTAGGCGATACCTGTGAGATGGATGAATCCCGTACGGCCAGTAGACACGTGTTTTTTACGTTCAGCTAACCAAGCGACAAAAGGAACTGCTTGCAGAGCATGAAAACCAATACCGTGGAGCCAAATGATATTCCCCTGCTGCCCGACCACTCGACCATCATTGAATGAAATCCAGAGGCCTGCCGCAAACGAGAGCATAATCGCAATCATTGCATAGCGGATGCCAACTGCCAGCTCTGGGTGTAGGGAATATGCTTTTCTGCGGAAAAACTGAATGGCAATGAATACATAAAAGAGGACCAAGAGAAGAGCCACAAAAGTAAAAATGGAACCGACAGCGACGTCGAAGGGTGTGCCATTTTTGACAAACCTCGGGTCCACGCCGCGGAAGTTTTGTACAGTTTCCGCTCCGTACGAGTATAAAGCAAGCAAGATATAAGACCAGCGAAAGAAAGCTCTACTTCGCGTGCCCAGGGCAGATAACGGAATGATTGCGGCTGTCGACAATAAAAATATTCCGAGTGCGGCATTAAAGGAAAACGCTTTCGAGACATCGCCATTTGGAGCGACGGGTCCTCCGTGCAGCATGACCCAGATTGCACAAATGGCAGCCAATAAGAAGCCGAGCATGCCGGTATACACTAACCATTTCTCCCCTTGAAAGAAAGGGGGTGCTGTATGACTTTCCATAACAGATTGATTCATGAATCGAGTTCTCCCTCCTGTAAAGTTTTGGTACTCTGCTATTCACTTTACAGGGATGGAGAATACGGAATAACGGGCAGCGGAATGAAATCGAATTAGGACCAGGGACGGATTTGTTCTCGTTCCTGAGGGAGAGCTTTACCATCAGGAAAAATTGAAGTAAACTGTATAAAAATGACAAAAAGGAATAAAAAATCAGGCTATTGTACACCTTCCTTCTGAGCTAAAGGTTTGGTTCACCATTAGGGGTACTGCTTTCCTGATTTTTTTCGTGATGCCAATGAAAAATCAAATCTACCTTCGCCGGAAAAATAAAATCATCGTACATCAGGGGCAGCATGAACTGCCTACCTCTTATTTAGCTGCGGCTTTGCGCAATATTGAGAGCTTGGGCTATACCTTTTCGCTGGAATTGCTAGAAAGAATCCGGACGCTGTCGGAAGGAGAGTTTTTCGCGCTCTATTCGGATGTGATAGCTGTACTCAAGGTAAAGATCGGGTCATCCCGCCAGTACAAGCCGATGTATCCGAATTTTCCTAAGCAAGTCATGGAGGCTAGCGAGGGTGAGCTGTTTGTAAATGCGATCATTCATTATTTGACGTGGAACCTTCCTGTGCACGAAGTGAAAAAACGGTTGCCTCTGCTGAGAGAATCTCGCCTGAAGCTGATTCATTTGGGCACAGACGAAGAGCTGTTGCAGATAGGAATGAACTTGCTGCGCTCCAATAGCTCACTCTCTGCTACTGACAGGGATGACTTGGAGGGCTTGATTCAGGCCTATGAAGGAATCGCTGAAGCTCTGCCAGCGGAGATTCCCCAAAAGGAAAACGTGGCGATTGCTGCGAGCCTGTTGCTGAAGTATGACAAGCTTCCTGCTGCTTTTTTTGCCCACTATTGCAAGACCGCGACAGATGTGTTGCGTCTGGCAGTGGCGCTGTCTGACGGGGATGTGAGCTTGGCAGAGCCTGCAAAATTTCGCAAGTTCAAACGCGGGGAGAGAAGGCTGCTCCTTAGCCTGCTGGAAGCCAGCTCGAATATCGTAGAAGACATGAATCGTTACAAAAACAGATGGATTCGTCTCGGGGAAATCTTGCATCCGTTTGAATATAAGGATCGCTATCCGAAAGCGGCAGAAGCATTCGATATTTTGCGCAACAATCACAAGGTCGAGACGTTCAATAGCCAAGTAGAGCAGGCGCTGGTCCGTGCGGATGTGAATACGGCGATCAAGCTGCTCGAACAGCGTCCAGGGGAATTTGCCCGACGTCTGGATCATTTATTGCGTTTGACGGAGCAGGGGAGTTCAGTCCTCTCTGCCTTCGAGAAAATTGCGGGTGGTGTATCGACTCCAGTTCTTCTGCAAGTCATGAATCACTTCGACAAACGGGATAGCTACGGGGAATGGCGGACCTTTTTTCCGAAAGGGCAAGTGGCGAAAGTACAGGCAATCGAAAACCGAGTGCCAGGGCTTCCAGAGGACATCAGACAGAAGGCAGCGGATATTTGCCGGACATCGTTGTTGAACCGTTTTGCCCAATTGCCGGCGCTGGGCAACGTCTATATCGACCCGCGGCTGCAGGAGCATCTCGTTCCGTTTTCGATGCGATCTGCCAGCAAAGCACTGCGTACGATTGCACGCGGCTCCCGGCTAACGATCCCGGATGGAGGAACGATTCGCTTTTTCCTGTGGTGGAGAGAAGGGATTGTCAACGATGTCCCTACAGGCAGAGTCGATATCGATTTGTCTGCCGTGCTCTATAACGAAGACTGGAGATACATGGAGCATATATCCTATACCAATCTGCGTTCCGACAAGTATCAAGCGTGCCACAGCGGGGATATTGTGGAGGCGCCCAAAGGCGCGTGCGAATTCATCGACATCGACATGGATTCTGTCATCCGCTATGGCGGTCGATATGTCGTCATGAACCTGTATTCGTTTACGAGTCAGCCTTATTGCGATTTGCCTGAATGCTACGCAGGCTGGATGATTCGTTCGGCGCCACAGACAGGAGAAATTTTCGAGCCGCAGACGGTACAGGACAAGATTGATCTCGCCGCAAACACGCGGATTTGTATCCCGGTCATTCTGGATCTCGTGGAGAGAAAAGTGATTTGGACGGATATCGCCCTGAATTCCGATCCGCGGTTTGCCAACAATGTGGAGTCCAATGCCGGAGGGGTGGAGCTGATGGGAAGAGCGCTCACCTCGTTGGTGAAGCCTACCCTGCATGAGTTGTTCATGCTTCATGCACAGGCGAGAGGGACCCTGACTGATCAAGCGCAAGAGGCAGATACGGTATTTTCCTTGGAAGAGGGAATTACGCCGTTTGATACGGAGATCATCATGGCGGATTTTATGCAGTGATTGATTCATAAGGAATAAGTAAGACCGTCAGGCAGTATGGGCTGACGGTCTTTTTCTTGAATCTTATTTCTTACATCGACAAAACCCCGCCATAGATGGGCTCTTGCTGCGTTTTTTGTCCCCAGGTGCGCGTTCCGTATTCGAAATGCCACCATTCTTTCGGATAGTTGACGAATCCGGCATCGCTCATCAAATGATAGAGCAGTCGGCGATTGTCTCGAATCTCGATGTCTTTTTGTGTAGGCTGTACGAGTTCTTCATAATGGCGAGTCGAAGCCCTTTCACTGAAATCATCGAAGGCTGTCCCCATCTCCAGCCATCCATCAGGTCCTGCGATAGTCAGATCGACTGCGCCACCGGATAGGTGAGGGGACGGTTTGGAGAGGTCTGTTGTTGGATAAGCGACGAATTTGCTCAATTCTTCCGTGAGAGCGGGTCCTTCCTGCCAGCCTTGTAAAAGCAAGGCTTCACGAAAACGTTCATACAACGAGGCTTGTACTTCGAACGAGCGCCAGCCGTCCAACACGACGAGCTTGTAGCCAACAGGCAGTTGCGCGGCTGCCATGGCGAGCTTGCGTGCTGCCCCTTCTCGCAAAAAAGCTTCTGGCTGTGTTCCGGCATAGCCCTCGTGGTAGTAGGCTGGATAGACCGTGATTTGGGCAGAAAGGGAAGAGAGTGGGATCATCGGTTCGCCACATTCCTTGATGGGCAGTGGGCTGGGCAGGACCATGTCTGTTATTTTTGGAATCGGCGGAAATAGCATGACTGCACACCACTTTCGAGTGTTTTGCCAATAGGGTAACGAAAAACGTCAAGTAAGTAAACGGTCATTATCTTAAATTTTCTGCCAATAGACACCTGCGACGAATCGGCAGCTTTTGCTTGAATCCTCGGTAGCTTTTGCTATTATTAAAGCAAGTGCTTGTCAACGAAACGAATGACATTTACATATGGAAGAGAAACAGGTCCTTGTTTTTGCGAAACCGATTCGCAGGAGCAAGGTTAAAAGGGAAGTTTGGTGAAAAGCCAACGCGGTCCCGCCACTGTAAGAGAGTAGCTGTTCTTCAAGGCACCATGCCATCCACTGCCCATCCGGGAGCGGGAAGGAGAAGAAGAGCGATGATCCTCGAGCCAGGAGACCTGCCTGTTTTTATGTTTACACTGATTTCCTTCGGGTCAAAGGAAGAGGTGAGGATTGTGGCTTTTCAGCTATCCGCGCTTTGTTTTTCCTTACGTTCTGGGGAAACAGAGCGCTTTTTTTATTGGCTTCGGAAAGTATTTGGAGGAAACAGCGGAGTAAAATACATCACTTTTTGAGGTGGTCACGATGGAGAAAAACGATAAGAAGCGGGGCTTGACCCTCGTTTACACAGGAGACGGCAAAGGAAAAACGACGGCAGCCGTCGGGTTGGCTGTGCGGGCGACAGGGCGCGGGAAAAAGGTGCTGATGGTTCAATTCATCAAGTCGCCGGAGCGTACGTACGGAGAAAAGATTATTTTTGATAAATTGGGCATCGAAATTGTGCAAAAGGGTGTCGGCTTCACATGGACGAAGACACCGGAGGAGCATCGTCTGGCATTGAAAGAAGCTTGGGCGTTTGCGAGCGAAAAGCTCTCTTCCGGAGCGTACGATGTCGTCATTCTGGATGAGCTGAATAATGCATTGGCGATTGACCGCTTTCCGATTGACGATGTGCTGCCATTGACTGATGTGTTGAAAGCGATTCAAAACAGGCCAAGCCATATTCACCTCGTGATTACGGGACGGGCAGCAAAGCAGGAGATTTTGGACATCGCAGATTTGGTGACAGAGATGAAGCCAATCAAGCATTACTACGATGAAGGGATTCCAGCTGTGCTGGGGGTAGAGTTTTGACAAGCGCAGGTGTAATAGAGACGTACGGTCATGGTGGAGACTTGCTGACAGCAGCGCAACGCTTTGGTCGAGAGCCCGGGCAGTTTCTGGATTACAGTGCCAATATTAATCCGCTGGGAATGCCAGCAAGCGTCCGTGAGATGCTGCTGACTTCGCTCGCTGCTGTAGCGCATTACCCAGACCCTGGGCATCGTGTGTTTCGTCGTGTACTGGCGAAACGGCTGCAAGTGCCGGAGGAATGGTTGTTGCCTGCCAATGGTGCAGCGGAGGCAATGGCACTGGCCATTCTCGGTCTTTCGCCGCAAACAGTTGGTGTGGTGTATCCTTGCTTTTCGGAATACGCGCAACTTTCCGAGCAGTATGGCGCTCGTGTCATTGGCTGCTTCGGGAAGGAAGCGAACGGGTACAAGCCCGATCCTGAAGAGCTGCACGCTCTTTTTACGCAGTCTGATCTCGTCTTTGTCGGGTCGCCAAACAATCCGACAGGAATCCTGTATCAACCGGATGAGCTGCGCCAAATGGCGGAATGGACGAAAGAGACCAATACGTGGCTCATTGTGGATGAGGCTTTTCTCGATTTTGTGGACGAAGAGCGGCAGTATACATTGGTGATGCAGCTGGAGCGCTCTCCCCGTGTGATTTTGATGCGTTCGATGACGAAAATGTACGCGATCCCGGGATTGCGCCTTGGTTATGCGATTGCGCACCCAGATGTCATTGCGAGGATGCGCAAGAAGCAAGTGAGCTGGAGCGTGAATGCACTGGCCCTTTTGGCTGGAGAGCTGTGCTTGCAGGAGCAGGCATACGAGGAACAGACGCGCAGGCTCATAAAAGCAGAACGTGCATATTTGACCGATTGCATCAGCGGTGAGTTGGGCTGGCGGGTATGGCCAGGGGAGGCAAACTTTTTGCTGCTGCGCTCGCCAGAAGGATTGCCAGCAGAACAATTGCAGGCACGGCTCGGCAAAAAAGGCGTTCTGATCCGCAACTGTGCGATGTATCCCGGTTTAACGGCACATGATGTGAGAATCGCCGTGCGTGGACGAGAGGAAAATGAACAACTTCTGGCAGCGCTCCGCGAGGTCCATGCGGAAGGAAGTGAACAGCGATGAGCTTGGTGCTGGTAACAGGCGGTGTCCGCTCAGGAAAAAGCCGCTACGCAGAAGAGCTTGCGATAACGTTGAGCAATCGAGTCCTGTACGTGGCGACAGGCAAGGCCTGGGATGATGAAATGAAGCAGAGAATCGAGCTGCATCAGGCACGTCGTCCGCTGGAATGGGGCTGTGTGGAGGTAGGAGAGCGATTAACCGATTACCACGCATTCAGTGAGCAGTATGATGTAGTGTTGATCGATTGTCTGTCCACCTGGGTGAGTAATCGGTTGATGAGCGTGGATGAGTCGGAATGGAGAAGTGCATCACACACGCAAGCCCTTTTCCAGGAAGCAGAGGCATGGCTGTCCCTCGTGCAGAATTCCCCGCAAAAAGTCATTGCCGTCACAAGCGAGGTCGGATTGGGCGGTGTAGCCTTGAGTCGTTTAGGCAGATGGTTCGCGGATGTGCTGGGCGATGTCAATCAGAGAAGCGCGCGACAGGCGGACGCCGTCTACGCGGTTTTGTCAGGGATACCGTGGAGGATCAAAGGATGAATGCATTTTTACACGCGATCTCGTTTTTTACGCGTATTCCGGTTCCATGGCTTCGTCCTTCAGAGGAGGCGTGGAGAAAAAGCGTCAACTGGTATCCCGCAGTTGGTTTGGTCATCGGTTTATTGCTATGGGGTGTGCATCAGGCAGGACTGGTGCTGTTTAGTCCATGGATCGCCGCTATTTTGACGCTGGTCGCATGGGTCTACGTGACCGGTGGTCTTCATATGGATGGGTGGATGGACCTCGCGGACGGTCTTGGCAGCAGCAGACCGAGAGAGCAAATCCTTGCGATTATGAAGGACAGCCGTGTAGGTGCGATGGGCGTTCTTGCTGCGATTATGCTGTTGCTGATCAAGGCGGGTGCAGTCGCAGAGCTCGCACAACCGGGATGGAGCAGCTTTTTGATCGTAGCACCAGTGGCAGCACGGACACATGTGCTTTTGTCGATCAAGCTCTGGCCGTATCTTTCGGCGGACAAAGGGATCGGAAAAGGCATCAGTGCTGGACTTTCCGTTTCCTCTATCATCGTGAGCTACATCATCGTGTTTGCCGCAGGATGGTATTTTGGGGGCTTGCAGGTCATGACAGCTATTTTCCTGTCGATGTTGTTTGCTCTGTTGTTTTCACGCTCGGTTGCAAAAAAACTGGGCGGCTTAAATGGAGACTGCTACGGGGCTGTTATCGAAAGCAGTGAAGCGGTCGTTCTGCTGGTGTTGGTCGGGAGCTGGTGGTTATGAAGCTAGTTTGGATACGTCACGGGGAGACAGACAGCAATCGTGAGCATAGATATTTGGGGCATAGCGACGTTCCATTAAATGAACATGGGTATCTGCATGCGAGTGAGTTGGCAAAGGAATTACCTGTACTCATCGGGCAACCTGCTGCAATCTACGCAAGCGATCTGCTCAGATGCATCCAGACGGCCGAACCGCTCGCAGCTGCTTGGGGGCGATCGGTTATTCCGGAGCCAGCCTTGCGAGAGCTGTCTTTTGGTGAGTGGGAGCTGATGACCTACGACGAGCTGATGCAGACGGACCCTGTGCGAGCAACGAGGTGGTACGATGATCCTTTTCGAAATCGACCGCCACAAGGGGAGAGTCTGGAAGAGCTGGGAATGCGCGTGGATCGTTGGCTACATTCCTTGTTGGAAAGAGCAGGCGAGGAGGAGGCATCCGATACAATCGTCATCGTCACACATGGCGGCGTGATCCGCTGGTTCCAGGCTGCGTGGCTCGAAAACAATCCTGACCGATATTGGCAGGTCGATGGCATTAAGCATGGGGAGGCTCTAGTAGCGGAATGCTTGGATGCGGAAGGGCAGAGTTGGATGCGACAACCCCTGAAGAGTAAGAGAGGGACAACATGACAGAAGTATGGATATTATGCGCGGCCTACTTGATTGATCGGGTGGTGGGAGACCCCCGGAGCCTGCCGCATCCAGTGATCATCATGGGCTGGTGGATTACACGATTGGAGCGGGTCATACGTTCTCTCGTCAAAGAGGAGTCTCATTTGAAGCTGGCAGGAGTCCTGTTCCCGCTCGTGATCGTTTGCGGTAGCTACGCTGTTGTTTGGCTGCTTTTGTGGGGAGTGACGTTCATCCATCCGGTGCTTGCCTGGATATTGGGTGCCTGGTTGATTTCCACGACGATTGCGACAAAAGGCTTGGCTGATGCCGGGATGGAGATTGCCCGTCATCTCGTTGCTGGAGATATGGAAGCGGCAAGACGCTCCTTGTCCATGGTAGTCGGACGCGATACAGAGCGGTTAGATGAACCGGAAGTATGTCGGGGAGCAGTAGAAACCGTGGCGGAAAACATCGTAGATGCGATCGTCTCTCCACTGATTTACGCAGCGATTGGGGGAGCGCCATTGGCAATGGCGTACAGAGCCGCCAACACCCTCGATTCCATGGTTGGCTATAAAAACGAGCAGTATAGGAATCTCGGCTGGGCATCTGCCCGCTTTGACGATGTACTGAATTACATACCGGCCCGTTTGACAGCTTTGTTGCTCGTTGCCGCAAGCTGGCTGCAGCGATTGGATTGGAAGCAGTGCTGGGCAATGATCAGAAGAGATGCGCATTTGCATCCGAGTCCAAACAGCGGTTTGCCGGAAGCCGGAGTCGCTGGCGCATTAGGCGTGCAGCTCGGGGGACTGAATTATTACCAAGGTGTTGCGTCGAATCGGGCGAAAATGGGAGATGCGAAGCGACCATTGCAGGCAAGTGATATTGTCGCGACGATTCGTTTGATGTATCTCGTTTCGCTCTTATGTTTGCTCGTTAGCGTGATGATATCGATTTTATTATAAACAGGTAAGCGAAAAGGGGAGGGGCCTTATGAGCGGCAAGTTGTTTGTGATCGGGTTTGGTCCAGGAAGTTTTGAGCATATCACCAAGCGGGCGCGGGAAGCCCTGCAGGAGTCCGATGTCATTATCGGCTATTCCACCTACGTAGATTTGATCCGCGGACTTTTGACGAATCAGCAAATCGTCAGCACAGGGATGACGGAAGAAGTGACGCGTGCACGGGAAGCCGTTCGTCAAGCGGAAGAGGAAGGCAAAAAGGTAGCGGTCATTTCCAGTGGAGACTCAGGTGTTTACGGGATGGCAGGTCTCGTATATGAGGTGTTGGTGGAAAAAGGCTGGACAGAAGCCACCGGCGTGCCCATCGAAATCGTACCGGGCATCTCGGCGATCAATTCCTGTGGGGCAATCCTCGGTGCGCCTATCATGCACGACGCATGCACGATCAGTCTGAGCGACCACTTGACGCCGTGGGAACTGATTGTCAAACGGATTGACGCAGCAGGGATGGCTGACTTTGTTATCGCGTTGTACAACCCGCGCAGCGGAAGACGTACTCGCCAGATCGTCGAAGCGCAACGCATCCTGTTGCAGTACCGCTCACCAGATACGCCGGTCGGTATCGTGAAAAGTGCTTATCGCGAACGCGAAACGGTTGTCGTGACGACCTTGGCGCAAATGCTGGAGCATGATATCGGCATGTTGACCACCGTGATTATCGGAAATACATCGACGTTTGTATACGACGGCAAAATGATTACACCGCGCGGCTACCAGCGCAAATACACGCTGTCTGCCGATGAGCAGCCACTGAAGCCGCATCAGCGTCTGCGTGTAGAAAACGAGCCTTGGTCGCTGGAGGCATCCGAGGAAAGCAGCCTTGCGTCAGCTCCGGAAGCACCAGCAACACCGAAAGCAGAAAGACCAATCGCCGTTACCGAGGACAAAGTAACTGCTGCAGAACCAGTAAATCGTGCAGCAACAACCACGGCAGTATTGGAAGCGCCGCCTGTAACAGAAGAAGCGGCACCAAAAGCTCCTTTCGCATGGGCCATGGAGGCGTTGACGGCTATCAATGCGGCGAAAGGCATTGAGACCAAGCCAGCTGCAGGGCAGGTCCATCGTCCAGTATCTACCTTTACACCAGAGATGATTTTCGAATGCGCGGTAAGTCCGGGTGTTGCCAACAAAAAAATCACCCCGCAGCAAATGATGGCGATTGCCGAAGTGGCTGGCGAAAAAGGCGAGATCGAATACACCCCACACCACCAAATGATTTTGCGCGTGCCAACTGCCAACCCTGAGAGCATTACTAGCCGCTTGCGAGAACTTGGATTGATTCTCAGCCCGATCGGAGACGTTTTGCAGGTAAAAGCGTGTGATTTCTGCGACGGCGAGAAAAAAGACAGCATTCCTTATGCTGACGAGCTGCACCAAAAGCTGGGTGGAAAAGAAATGCCGAAGGAGCTGAAGATCGGCTTCAACGGCTGCGGGATGGCTTGCTATGGCGCGGTTCAAGAGGATATCGGGATCGTATTCCGCAAAGGAAAATTCGATTTATTCCTGGGAGCAAAAACGGTGGGACGCAATGCACACTCCGGCATTCCGGTAGCAGAAGGCATCGAAAAAGAAGAGATTGTTCCACTCGTGGAGCGAATCGTGAACCGATTCAAAAAAGACGCGTTTCCAAACGAGCGGTTCCACAAGTTTTTCCAACGAGTAGGTGAGCTGGAGGGCTTCGCATGGTACGAGCCAGCAAAAGCTGAAATTGAGAACGCTGCATGCGGAGATTAATGCAAGAACACCAAATATAAACGAGGGGGACATAAAATGGACGCAGTATTATTTGTAGGTCATGGAAGCAAGGACCCGGAAGGCAATGAAGAGATTCGCCAGTTTGTAGCGACGCTTACACCGGACTTGGATGTACCGATTATCGAGACGTGCTTTCTGGAGTTCGCTCGTCCTGACATGCTGCAAGGCTTGAATACGTGCGTGGCACGGGGTGCAACCCGCGTGGCGGTGATTCCAATCATCCTGTTCTCTGCCGGACATGCCAAAATTCATATTCCAGCTGCTATCGACGAGGCGAAGGAGCTGCACCCACACGTTCAGTTCATCTACGGACGCCCGATCGGCATTCACGACGAAGTCATCAATATCCTGACCGCACGCATGGAAGAGGCAGGCTTTGCCTCCGGGGAAGACCATGATGACCTGGCTGTACTCGTAATCGGACGCGGCAGCAGCGATGCAGATGCCAATAGCGATATTTACAAAATGTCCCGACTGTTCTGGGAGCGCTACAAAGCCAAGTGGGTAGAGACTGCCTTTATGGGTGTGACGTATCCATTGTACGACGAGGGCGTTGAGCGTTGCCTGAAGCTGGGTGCGAAGCGCATCGTTCTCTTGCCGTACTTCTTGTTCACGGGTGTGTTGATTAAACGGATGAGCGACCAGCTGGAGAAGTTCCGTGAGCAATATCCGGAAGCCCAGTTCGAAATGGCCGAGTATTTTGGCTTCCATCCGTTGTTGAAGGAAGTGCTCAAGGATCGTGTGGAGGAAGCGTTGCACGGTGAAGTGAAGCTGAACTGTGATACCTGTCAGTACAGACTGGCAGCGATGGAGCACATCGACCATCATCATCACCACCACGATGACGAGCATGGACATCATCACCACCATGGTCACCACCACCACCATCATCATCACGACCATGACCATGACCACGACCATGATCACGATCATGACCACAAGCATGATCACAAGCACGACCACGTTACCAAGTAGGAGGAAGACAGCATGATTCTGGTACTGGCTGGAACGAGCGACGCGCGCGAGTTGGCTTTGCAAATCAAGGACAAGGGCTACGAACTGTTGACGACGGTCGTCACTGACAATGCTGCGAAAAGTATGGAGGAGGCGGGCGTGCCTGTCCAGGTCGGTCGCCTGACTGCCGAAGATATTCAGCAGCTGATCCAAGAGAGAGCCGTACAATGCGTGGTCGACGCGAGTCATCCCTTCGCAGAGGAAGCCTCCAAAAACGCCATGGCAGGAGCACAGGGCGCAGGAGTCCCCTACATTCGCTACGAGCGGGAGAGCCTCTCCTCACCGGGCAGCGAGAAGCTGATTGTGGTAGAAGACTACGTCCAGGCGGCTGAGCTGGCGGCAGAAAAGCGTGGTGTCATCATGCTGACAACAGGAAGCAAGACGCTGAAAACGTTCACGGATCGGCTGTTGGGCTTGCCAGACACGACGGTAGTAGCACGCATGCTGCCGCGTCTTGACAATATGCAGAAATGCGAAGAGCTCGGTGTCGAGCAAAAAAACATCGTCGCGATGCAAGGTCCTTTTTCCAAGGAGCTGAACAAAGCACTCTACGATCATTATGGTGTCACGCTGATGATTACCAAGGAGAGCGGCAAGGTAGGTGCTTTTGACGAAAAGGTGGAAGCGGCACTGGAAATGGGCATCGAAACAATCGTCATTGGTCGTCCGAAGATCGATTATGGAACGAAGTTTTCCGACTTTACCAGTGTTTTAGAACAACTCAAAGAGGTTGTTCAATAAGTCGTCTTTTGATAACGAAGTGGTTCGTGAAGCATATTTGACATCGAATATGGCGTTCACCGTCAAAGTCCGGTTCTCGCCATCTTCTCGGTGCTGAAAAGCCGACTTTTTGAACGCGCATTTAAATTGTGACTGGAGGAAACTAACCATGGATTTCAAAACAGAATTTAAACCGATGACCGTACAACCGCAAGAGATTGAGGATTTGAGCTTTCAAATCATTACAGATGAGCTGGGCGAGCATTCTTTTACAGAAGAACAATATCCGGTAGTACAACGCGTCATTCACGCATCCGCAGACTTTGATCTTGGACGCAGCCTTGTTTTCCACCCGGACGCAGTAAAATCGGGAATCGAAGCAATCCGCAGCGGCAAAATCGTCGTAGCAGATGTACAGATGGTGCAAGTCGGTATCAGCAAAAACCGCATTGAAAAATTCGGCGGACAAGTGAAGGTGTATATCTCTGACCGTGATGTGATGGAAGAGGCGAAGCGTCTGAATACGACCCGTGCGATCATTTCCATGCGCAAAGCGATCAAGGAAGCGGATGGCGGAATCTTTTGCATCGGAAACGCACCTACGGCACTCCTGGAGCTGATCCGCATGGTGAAGGAAGGCGAAGCAAAGCCAGGTCTGGTGATCGGGATGCCAGTTGGCTTCGTATCTGCGGCTGAATCCAAGGAAGAGCTGGCGAAGCTCGATATCCCATTCATCACGAACATGGGACGCAAAGGCGGAAGCCCAGTAACGGTAGCAGCATTGAATGCCATTTCGATCATGGCGGAACGGTTGGGCTAAGCAGATGGCAGCCAAAGCAGCAACGGACGAAAAAGAGGCAAAGCCCCTCCGCCACGGATATACGACTGGATCATGCGCAACGGCGACGACCAAGGCTGCTTTGATCGCGCTGATTACTCAGGAAGAGCAAAGCCAAGCGACCATTCGCCTGCCAATCGGCGAGGACGTCACCTTTCAGATGGAGAGCTGTGAATTTTCATCGGTGAGGGCGACAGCAGGCACGATCAAGGATGGAGGAGACGATCCTGACGCGACACACGGTGCCCTTATTCTCTCTACCGTGGAATGGTCGGATGAGCCCGGCATTATTTTGGATGGCGGCCTCGGTGTGGGACGGGTGACCAAGCCAGGGTTGCCCGTTCCGATTGGCGAGGCAGCGATCAATCCGGTCCCGCGCAAAATGATCAGGGAAACCGCGCAGGCTGTTCTGGATGAGTACGGGACCCAGCGTGGGATCAAAATCGTCATCTCCGTGCCTGCGGGCGAGGAAATCGCCAAAAAAACATTGAATGGACGACTCGGCATACTCGGCGGCATCTCCATATTGGGGACGCGCGGAATCGTGGTGCCGTTTTCCACTTCTGCCTACAAGGCGAGTGTGGCGCAAGCAGTCAATGTCGCCAAGGAAGCCGGCTGCGATCATATCGTGCTTTCGACGGGCGGAAAGAGTGAATCCTACGGGGTCGCTACTTATCCAGAGCTGTCGGAAGAAGCATTCGTGGAAATGGGCGATTTCGTCGGCTTTTCCCTCAAGCAGTGCAAGAACAAAGGGATGCGCAAAGTGACCTTGGTCGGGATGATGGGCAAGTTTTCCAAAGTGGCGCAGGGCGTCATGATGGTTCATTCCAAAAGCGCACCCGTCGATTTCGGCTTCCTCGCTCAAATGGCGGCAGATGCAGGAGCTTCGCAGGAGCGTATTGACGAAATTTTGGGAGCCAACACCGCTTCGCAGGTAGGCGATATGATGGTGGACACGCCCGCCTTTTTCGAGATCATGTGCGAAAACTGCTGTCGCGCTGCACTGAAGGAAGTGGGTGGCGGCATTGAGGTCGAAACCATCATCATCACAATGAAAGGGTCCCTGTTGGGAAGGGTGACGATCAATGACACAGGCGATGAAAGTAATTGGAATCGGGGATGATGGACAGCAGAGTCTGCTGCCGTTGTACCGGACTTGGATAGAGGAAAGTGAATTGTTGGTTGGAGGAGAGCGACACCTCAGTTTTTTCCCAGAGTATACAGGAGAAAAGCGTGTACTGAAGGGCGGACTGACCGCGATGGTGGAGGAGCTGCGCACAGAGACGCGAAAGACGGTCATTCTGGCGTCAGGCGACCCGCTCTTTTACGGGATCGGCAGCTTGCTTGCCAAAAAGCTGAAAGTAGAGCTTTACCCGCACCTGAGCTCCATCCAGCTCGCTTTTGCCAAAATGGGAGAAGCATGGCAGGATGCGACACTTGCTAGTGTGCACGGACGCAGTATCAAAGGTCTGGCACAGCGGATCGACGGGAAGGAAAAGGTTGCACTGCTGACGGATCGGGAAAACTCTCCAGCAGCGATCGCCCGCTATCTCCTCTCGTTCCAGATGACCGAGTACGATGCGTTCGTGGCGGAGAATCTCGGTAGTGAAGAAGAGCGGACAGGCTGGTATTCCCTTGAGGAAATGGCAGATGGTGTATTCTCTGATCTGAATGTCGTGATTTTGAAAAAACGCCGTCCAAGCCCGGTATGGCCGTTCGGAATCGCAGATGAGGAGTTCTCCCAGCGCAAGCCGGACAAGGGACTCATTACGAAAAAAGAAGTGCGCATTTTAAGCATTGCGCAGCTGCAATTGCATGCCAAAAGCATCGTCTGGGACATCGGCACCTGCACAGGCTCTGTCGCAATCGAAGCGGCACGGATCGCACGTGAGGGTGAAGTGTACGGCGTAGAGAAGAATGCGGACGATCTGGAAAACTGCCGCCAGAACATGGCGAAGTTTCGCACGGATTTGACGGTTGTAGGCGCCCGTGCCCCGCATGGTTTGGAGGAGTTCCCAGACCCGGATGCCGTGTTTATCGGCGGCAGTGGCGGAGAATTGCGCGAGCTGTTGAACATCTGCTGCACACGACTGCGCCCGAATGGCCGGATTGTGGTGAACGCAGCGACCATTGAGACATTGTACGAAGCGACACAAGCATTCGCGCAGGAAGGATTCGAGACATCGGTGACACTGGCGCAGCTATCGCGCAGCAAGCCGATTTTGTCCCTGACGCGCTTTGAAGCATTGAATCCGATCTACATCATTACCGCATGGGCCAAGCAGGCTTAAAGAACAAAGGAGGAGATTCTAGTGACTAAGATCGGAACATTGTACGGACTGGGCGTAGGGCCCGGCGACCCTGAATTGATTACCGTCAAGGCATTTCGTCTATTGCAGCAATCGCCAGTGATTGCGTACCCGAAAAAACGCATGGGCAGCAAAAGCTACGCACATCAAATCGCGGAGCTGTACGTGCAGTCACCAGACAAGGAAATGCTCGGACTCGTATTCCCGATGACGCGGGACAAAGAAATTTTGGAGCGCGAGTGGAACAACACGGTGGAGATCGTCTGGGAACGACTGTCTGAAGGCAAGGATGTCGCTTTTGTAACGGAAGGCGATCCGATGTTTTACAGCACGTTTATCCACATGATGCGTGTCATGCATGAGGAGCACCCGGAAGTGCCAATCGTGACCGTACCAGGCGTCTCTTCGTTTCTGGGAGCAGCGTCCCGCTTCAATCTGCCGCTGGCGGATGGCGACGAGCAGATCGGCATCATCCCGGCGACAGAAGACAAGGAAGCTATGCGCAAAGCGCTTGAGAACCACGATACCGTCGTGTTCCTGAAGGTAGCGAAAGTACTGCCAATGATCATTGGCTTGCTGAAGGAAATGGGGCTGGCTGAAAAGGCAGCAGTAGCGACCAAGGTCACTTCCTCCGAGGAAATGGTTTGGACCGATATGCGTGAACTGGAGCGGGCAGAGCTTAGCTATCTTACACTGATGGTGGTGAAAAAGTAATGAAACTGTACATAGTGGGAGCGGGTCCCGGCGACCCTGATTTGATTACGGTAAAAGGCTTGAAGCTGCTGCAAAAGGCAGACGTCATTATGTATACCGATTCTCTCGTGAACGAGGAGTTGGTTGCGCTCGGCAATCCGAAGGCGGAAGTACTGCAAAGCTCGGGGATGGCATTGGAAGAAATGGTAGAACAATTGGTAGAACGGATTAGCAGTGGAAAAACAGTGGTACGCCTGCATACGGGCGATCCATCGATTTATGGCGCGATTATGGAGCAGATTGCACTGTTAAAGGAAAAAGGCATTGAAGTCGAAATCGTTCCTGGTGTGAGCTCCGTATTTGCGGCAGCGGCAGCAGTAGGAGCCGAGCTGACGATTCCTGATCTGACACAGACGATTATCCTCACCCGCGCAGAAGGTCGCACACCAGTACCAGAAAGAGAAAAGCTGCGTGCACTTGCTGAGCATCATTGCACACTGGCACTTTATTTGAGTGCGACTTTGACGAAAAAAGTAGTCCGTGAGCTGATCGAAGCTGGTTGGAGCGAGGATACGCCAGTAGCCGTCGTACAACGTGCAAGCTGGCCGGATCAATTGATCATTCGCACCACGCTGAAAAATTTGGACGAAGACATGGGCAAAAACGGCATTCGCAAGCACGCAATGATTTTGGCTGGCTGGGCATTGGACCCGAACATCCACGACAAGAGCGAGCAGTACCGTTCCAAGCTGTATGATAAAACCTTTACACACGGGTTCAGAAAAGGTGTGAAGGAATAATGAAGATCATCGAACTGATCGAGGGAGAAATCCCTGTTATCGAGCAGCGCGGAGACTATGCGATCGTCGCCATCACGAAGCACGGAGTAGAGATGGCGCGCGATCTGGCACAGAAATTCCCTGGGACAGACCTGTACTACATGAGCAAGTTCGAGCGTGGAGATGAGGAAGCTCGCGGCATCCAGCTGTTTTCGAACAGTGTACGGATGCTGTTTCCCGCTCTCTGGCCTGCTTATAAAGGTTTAATCATCATTATTTCACTGGGTGCGGTTATTCGGATGATCGCACCTTTGCTTGAAGACAAAAAGAAAGACCCGGGTGTCGTCGTCGTCGATGACCGTGGGGAGAATGTCATCAGTGTGCTGTCCGGCCATTTGGGCGGTGCCAATGAGCTGGCTCGCGAGGTAGCAGCAGTCATGGGTGCTCGTCCGATTATCACGACAGCATCTGACGTACAAAAGACGATTCCGGTCGATCTATTTGGCAGACGTTTTGGCTGGGAGTGGGATTCCGCTGAAAAGCTGACGCCAGTCAGTGCTTCTGTCGTTAACGAGGAGCGTGTAGCTGTCATCAATGAATCCGGCGAACGCGACTGGTGGATGCATGACACGCCGATGCCGCCGTCCATCAAGGAATACGCGACAATCGCGGAGGCCAAAGCCGATCAGCCGCAAGCTGCTCTGGTTGTCTCACACCGCTTGCTCACACCGGAGGAACAATCGATTTTGGACAACGGCGTCCTTTATCGTCCGAAGGTCATCGTGCTCGGGATGGGCTGCAATCGTGGAACCTCCGCAGAGGAGATTGAGGCAGTCATTAAGGAAACGCTGGATGAACTGCAATTTTCGATCAAAAGTGTAAAAGCACTGGCGACCATCGAACTGAAAAAAGATGAAGCGGGTCTGATCGCCGTTTGCGAAAAATACGGCTGGCCATTCGTCTGGTATTCGCCTGAAGAGTTGAATCAGGTAGAGATCAGCGATCCGTCTGATACCGTCTTCAAATTCACTGGAGCGTACGGAGTGAGCGAGCCTGCCGCGAAGTTATACGCAGGCGTGGGGGAACTCGTTTTGACCAAGAAGAAGTCGGGCAATGCCACCATTTCGGTCGGATTGATGCCCTATCACGAGGAGGAGCGCGCATGACGGACAGCCGCCGTATTGTGATTGCCGGAACAGGCAGTGGAGCGGGTAAGACAACCGTTACCATCGGACTGATGGCTGCTCTGAAAAGAAAAGGGCATACCGTTCAGGGCTTCAAGTGCGGACCTGACTACATCGATCCTACGTATCATACGGCTGTGACAGGCAGAGCCTCGCGCAATCTGGACAGCTTTATGCTGGAGCACGAGATCGTGAAGGAGATATTTGTCCGCGGCAGCGAGGGTGCAGACATCTCGATTATCGAGGGTGTCATGGGTATGTACGATGGCAAGGAAGCGACCAGCGATAAAGGCAGTACTGCCGAAATCAGCATCTTGACTGGCTCTCCGGTTCTGTTGGTGGTCAATTGTCAGAGCATGGCGCGCAGTGCGGCTGCGATTGTCAAAGGCTTTCAACTGCTCAATCCGCAGGCGAGAATCGTCGGTGTCATCGCGAACAAGGTCGGCAGTGAAGGGCATCACAAAATCGTGAAGGCAGCGATCGAGCAGGAGTGCGGGATTCCGGTCGTGGGCTACCTGAAACGGGAGAACGAGTTGGAAATACCGGAACGTCATCTCGGATTGGTGCCATCTGTCGAGCGTGGAGAGTTGACTCCCTTGTTTGAAAAGCTGGCTGACTTGATCGCGGAGACAGTCGATTTGGAACAAATCTGGGAGCTGGCAAAGGCAGAACCGCTGCAAGCGGAACCTACGCTGTTTGCTCCGCGAAAAGCATCTGCCAACGTCACCATTGCTGTAGCGAAGGACCCTGCTTTTCATTTTTACTATCCGGAAAATTTGGAGCTGCTCGAAGCATATGGCGCGAAGCTCGCGTTCTTTTCTCCGCTTGCCGGAGAGGGAGTGCCTGAGGACGCGGATGGCTTGTACATCGGGGGAGGCTTCCCGGAGGAATTTGCAGCAGAGCTATCGCAAAATGAAGCGGTGAAACAATCGATCCGATCTGCGATCACAAAAGGCTTGCCTACCTTGGCTGAGTGCGGCGGCTACATGTTTTTGACAGAGGCCATCGTGACGACAGAGGGCGACAGCTATCCGATGGTGGGGCTCATCCCAGGCAAGGTGACCATGCAGAAAAAGCTCGCAGCGCTTGGCTATAGGGAAGTGCGCGGCAAGGAAGGCAATTTCTTGCTCGGTACTGAAGAACAGGCAAAAGGGCATGAATTCCACTACTCTACGTATGCTTCGGATCAAGAGCTGCCAACAGCATATGAGACGAAAGGACTTCGCGGCACAAAGCCGGAGGGCTATGCCCAGGATAATCTGGTCGCTGGCTATACCCACTTGCATTTCGGCTCCAATCCCGACCTGGTTGAGCGTTGGTTGAACCGTTGCGCGGAGGTGGCCGCTCGTGCCTAAAACCCTCCCGTTAATGGTGCAAGGTACCAGCTCGGATGCAGGAAAAAGTGCGATTGCAACAGCGCTGTGCCGGATTTTTGCCCAAGATGGCTACAAGACAGCTCCGTTCAAATCGCAAAATATGGCCTTGAATTCCTACGTGACGCTGGATGGAAAAGAAATCGGGCGGGCACAGGGTGTTCAGGCAGAGGCAGCGGGAATTCTGGCGACGACTGACATGAACCCCATTTTGATCAAGCCGACGCGGGATTCCGAATCGCAAATTGTCGTAAACGGCGAGCCATACGGTAACATGAAAGCTTTTGCCTATCGGACGGAATTTTATGACGAGGGCTTGCGGATCATTGAGGAAGCGTATCAACGACTCGCCAGCACCTATGAGCGGGTCGTCATCGAAGGGGCTGGCAGTCCGGCAGAGGTCAATCTGAATGACCGCGAGCTCGTCAATATGCGGGTCGCCCGTCTCACGAACGCGCCCGTCATTTTGGTGGCAGACATCGAGCGTGGGGGTGTGTTTGCCAGCTTGGTCGGTACCCTCCAGCTGCTCGAACCCGAAGATCGGGACCGCGTGATCGGTGTCATCATCAACCGTTTCCGTGGAGACCTGACGCTATTGCAGCCGGGGCTCGACTGGTTCGAAGAATATACGGGCAAGCCTGTCCTTGGTGTCGTGCCATTTATTCCAGACTTGTGGATTGATGCGGAGGATTCGCTGATTTTGCACCGTTATCAAGGTCAGCGTGAGACGCCGCGGGAGATTGACATTGCGGTATTGCGCTACCCGCGAATTTCCAATTTTACAGACGTGGACCCGTTTTTTGTAGAGCCGGATTGCCGGATGCGCTTTGTAACACGGGTGGAAGAGCTGGGTGAACCTGACCTGATTGTCTTGCCGGGCAGCAAGAATACACTCGAGGATTTGCAATTTCTGCGAGAGACAGGTCTTGCTGCGGCGGTCAAAGACCTTCATCATAAGGGCAAGACATATATCGTCGGTTTGTGCGGCGGCTATCAAATGCTGGGAGATTCTATTCACGATCCGGCTGGGGTCGAGTCTCCGTTGCAGCAGCTTGATGGGCTAGGTCTCATCCCGATGATCACGACGATGGAGCAGAAGAAAACGACAGTGTTGTCCCGCGGTGAAGCAGTATTTGCGAAGGAAAAGCTGACGGTGGAAGGCTACGAGATTCACATGGGGCAATCCGCTTATTCGAGCAATGATTTTCCGTTTATCCAAATGGAGGAGCGTACAGAGGGCTATTGCCAGGAGGAGCGGCAGTTGATCGGCACGTATTTTCATGGCCTGTTCCACAATGACCACTTCCGCACGCTGTTGCTGAATAGCATCCGTGAGAAAAAAGGACTCCCACCCGTCACGGATCGCCCATCCTTTGTCGCTCTGCGAGAGCAGGGGTATGATCTGTTGGCAGATACCGTTCGTCGCCATGTGAAGTTGGATACGATCGAAGAGTATATGAAGGCTTTTCAAGAAAAAGAGGTGCAGTATAATGTCAGTCATTTATCCGGCGATTGAGCCACGAAATCAGGAAGCAAGTGAGCAAACGAGACAGCATGTGGATCAGTTGACGAAGCCGCTTGGCAGCCTTGGACGCCTGGAACAATTGGCTATTGAGCTGGCTGGGATGACAGGTGAGACAATGCCTGTTGTGACGCCGCCGGGCGTGCTTGTTTTTGCGGCCGATCACGGTGTGGCACGGGAAGGTGTCTCTGCCTATCCGCAGGAAGTGACAGCGCAAATGGTGTTGAATATGGTTCATGGCGGAGCTGGAGTCAACGTCTTCGCCAGACAAATCGGAGCCATCCAAAAAATCGTAGATGTCGGTGTAGCGGTCGAGGTCGAAGCACCGGGTGTTTACAACAAGCGAATCAGAGCAGGCTCGGGCAATATGCTGAAAGAAGCAGCGATGACCGCAGATGAAGCGACGTGCTCCATCGCAGTTGGCCTTGACATGGCAGAAGCGATTATCGGGGAAGGCGCCCAAGTCCTGATCGTCGGTGAAGTAGGCATTGGCAACACGACAGCCAGCAGTGCGATCCTGTCAGCCTTAACCGGAGCTGATCCTGAGCAAATCGTCGGACGAGGAACAGGGCTGGATGACGCAGGCTGGCAACGTAAAAAGGCAGTTGTTCGCGAAGCGCTTGCCTTGCATCGTCCGGATGCAACCAATCCGTTGGACGTTTTGGCAAAAGTCGGCGGACTGGAAATCGGAGCAATGGCTGGGGCGATCATGGGAGCAGCCGCTCGTCGCGTCCCTGTGCTGCTGGACGGCTTTATCGCTACGGTAGCGGCTTTGCTTGCTGTTCGAATGGAGCCACTCGTTGCTGATTACTTGATCGCCGGACACCGTTCTGAGGAGCCGGGGCATGATTTTGTCCTGCAAGCATTAGGCAAGGAGCCATTGCTCAGCCTGAAATTGCGACTGGGCGAAGGAAGCGGAGCAACATTGGCGTTTCCAATCGTGGAAGCAGCGACACGGATGGTTCGTGAGATGGCGACATTTGCATCAGCAGGAGTAAGTGACCGATGAGCGGCGCGGGCAAAGTCTATCTCGTAGGAGCTGGCCCTGGCGATCCGAAGCTGATTACCGTAAAAGGAATGGAATGCCTGCAAAAGGCAGAGGTGGTTGTGTATGATCGTCTGGCAAATCCAGCCCTGCTGGAGTACGCGCCACAGACGGCAGAACGCATCTACTGCGGCAAGCTGCCGGATCATCACACGATGAGACAGGAATCCATTAACGAGCTATTGGCGGAAAAAGCGCAGGAAGGAAAAGTCGTCGTACGGCTAAAAGGTGGCGATCCTTGTGTGTTTGGACGAGCGGGAGAAGAAGCGCAGCATTTGGCTGAGCGAGGAATTGCCTTTGAAATCGTCCCGGGAGTAACAGCTGGGATTGCAGCCTCGGCGTACGCGGGTATTCCGGTGACACACCGCGATCACGGCTCGTCATTTGCTGTCGTGACGGGACATTTGCGCGAAGACAAGCCGGAGCTGGCGGTAGAAAAATGGCGTGCTCTCGCGAATGGGATCGACACCGTTGCCTTTTACATGGGAGTAGCCAATCTGCCGTTGATCCGCACCCAATTAATCAAGCACGGACGCGATCCACATACGCCAGTAGCCGTCATCTCTTGGGGAACACTCCCGCAGCAAGCGGTGGTAACGGGTACATTGGCTGACATTGAGGAACGTTTGGCGCAAAACAGTCACATCACGAATCCAGCTATCATTTTGGTCGGTGATGTCGTGAAGATGCGCGAGAAAATCAACTGGTTTGAAGCTACGCTTGCAATGGAGCAAGTGCAACAATAGGAAGCAGAGGGGAGGGATCGCTGGTGACGCACTATGCCATGATGGTCAATCTACAAAACAAGCGTTGCTTGGTGGTCGGTGGCGGGCAGGTAGCCGAGCGGAAAATCGGGAGTCTGCTTGCTGCTGGTGCGGATGTCGCCGTTGTGAGTCCCTCCTGTACGTCAACCATCCTTGAATGGGCACACGCTAAGAGGCTGATGGTAGCACCACGCCCCTTTACCCCACAGGACGTAGAGGAAGCAGTGCTCATCATCGCGGCGACGAGTGATCCCGCCGTCAATCTGGCTGTATACGAAGCGTGCCGTCCGAATCAGTGGATCAACATCGTCGATCGCCCAGACCTCTGTTCTTTTACCGTTCCATCCGTCATTTCGCGCGGAGACTTGCAGATTGCCATCTCTACGGGTGGGAACAACCCGGGTCTGGCGAAGAAAATGCGCCGCCAGCTCGAAGAGTCGGTGGGACCCGAATACGAGGACTACACGCTTTTTCTTGGCAGCATGAGAAGACAAGTACTCGCACTGGCGGTGAGCGAAGCGGACAAACGGGCAATCTTGTCAGAGCTTTTGGACGACCGATTTTTGCAATGGACCAAAAACGGTGAAACCGACCGAAGGGATCGGGAGGCAGAAGCGCTGCTTAACACCACAAAAGAGTAGATCAATACTGGAAATAGGATGGCTCTCACTAAGTTACTTGGTGGGAGCTTTTTTAATTAATTCTTTAGCCAGATCATTTCCAAATGCCTCCCGACCTCTTGAAAGCCGAGCTTGCTGTACATTTCCTGCGGCGTATCATCTGCATAAGTCGTCAAGTACATATGGGTGGCGCCGAGTTTTTTTGCGTCCTGCATCATGACCCGAATGATTTCCGTGCCGAATCCTCTACGCTGCCAGGAATCCAGTATAAAAAATTCCTCCATACGAACAAGTTCCTTGTAAAGATGCCATTCACATGCACCGACTGGCTCTTGATCGACAAAGCACACATACGGAATGATCTCACCTCTTTCATAAATTTGTCTTTTCCGGTTCGCTTTACGGACAGCAAAATCAGGATTGATCATAACGGAATCATAAGCAGTAAGGCAGCGTATGCCTGCTTCCATGACGTCAGCTGAATCCCCTCGCAAAACGGAGCATTGAGGATTCGGCGCTAGTTTATCGGCAACATCCAGCGGAGCAAGCATGTACAGCATCGTATTTACCTCAAACCCAAGCTGGGTCGCAAAAGACACTAACTCTTCTGAAAAAGGTAACGACGGGTGCAGTTCCAGCTTCAAGTGGCCGAGCTGCTGCTCTTTGGCACGCCGAAGCTCTTGCTCGATATAAGCTTGCACCCAGTCTTGAGTGGGAACCGACATCATTTCTGTGAAATTATGGCTATACATGTCCGGGACCGATTCATCGCGATATACGCGCACTTGTGGATGCTCCGTTCGCGTAGAAAAAGCAAGGGCATAGCGCTCCTGCAAAGTAAAAATATTCGTGAGCATTCCTTTATTCCCCATTTCCTGATATGGTGATAATTGTTTGGATACTTGTCTCCCTAGAGTAAGACATTTTTCTAAAGGAGGAAACGAAAATGTCGGATGCTATTCAAATAGGCCCCTTTTTGTTGAAAATGAGCATGCTGGCGGTCATTGTTTCGCTTTCGCTCGGCTTTGTGGCTATATCCGCTCAGCTTACACATAACAGAGAAATGAAATCAGCCGTTATTGAGCTGTTGAGTAATGCACTGTTGCTGGCATTTCTTGTTTGGAAGTTCAGCTACGTCCTGTTTGATTTTTCGAAAGCGGTGGAGAATCCCTCATCCATTCTTTATTTTTCCGGGGGAGAAAACGGAGCCATGTTGGCAGTAGTGGCAGTTGTGGTGTACCTCACCAAGACGGTACGCAAAAAAGCGATACCTGTTCATTTCGTCGCCTTGGGAATGGCGACAGGCTTTCTTGCCGCAACTGGCGTTTACCAGCTGCTCACGGTCGTGTTAGAACAGAGCAGCATGTGGTATCACGTACAGCAGGTCGCCATATGTGCCTTCTTTCTTTGGTGGGTTCATCGGGAAAAGGAAGGACTCATTCATTTAGTGGCTTGGCTTGCACCCGTGATGTGGTTTGCCATTAGCCAAGTCTATGTGCATTTTTTTGTGCCGAATCGAGAAGCTGCGTTTGCAGGACTTTCCGGCGATCAACTCATGTACTATGCATTCGCTCTCTTGCTGCTCTTTTTGTCCAGACGAGTGAAGCCGATAGGGGGAACGACCGATGAAGAAATATCATAACGCTTGGGCGATCGTCGTACTCTTGGGGCTTTTGGGATGGGGCATTTTTGATGCGGAATACTTGAACAGGCAGGAGCCCACCGCTTCATCTGGCGAGCAAGGCAACGGGCAGATTGGAATTGAAAAAGGAAATACCGCTCCGGATTTTGAGCTGCAGCAGATAGGCGGCGGTACGGTCAAGCTGTCCGATTTACGGGGGAAAAAAGTCATTCTCAATCTGTGGGCGACGTGGTGTCCTCCTTGCCGGGCAGAAATGCCGGACATGCAGCGTTACTACGAAGAGAACAAAGAAAAAGGCGTAGTTATTATCGGTGTCAATCTGACCGATACGGAGTCGAGCCCGGAAGCGGTGGCGGATTTTGTGAAGTTGTATGGCATTACCTTCCCGATCTTGCTCGATCCCGATAAAGAAGTGGCGAATGTGTACAAAGCCATTTCGATTCCGACCAGCTACATCATTGATTCGAACGGTGTGGTCCAGAATAAATACATCGGCCCAATGGATGAAGAAACCATGGAGAACATGTTGTCTGCGATCAAATAGAAAAACCGACAGCTGGCATATCTGCTGTCGGTAGTCATGTCTCTCCTATTATCCAGCGTCTGCTTTGTTTTCTGATTCTTTGAGTGATGCCTTTCGATCCAGACGAAACACAGCATTGAGCAACTTGTAAATATGCTTGGATTCCTTGGTCAACAATGGACCTAATATGGCGAGAATCAGAACGTAAAGAGCCGCAAATGGTTGCAGAATTTCCATGAGTGCGCCCGCTTTTCCGAGATTAGCCATGATGATGGAGAACTCACCGCGAGATACAATGGTCAGTCCAATATTGGTAGAAGCCTTGGGAGATAATCCGGCACTTCGCCCAGCCAAAAGTCCGGCGACGACGTTACCGAAAAGGGTGAGGGCAACTGCACCAATGGACAACCATACGGCTCCACCTAATGACAATGGATCAATTGTCAAACCGAAGCTGAAGAAGAACATGGCTCCGAAGAAGTCACGAAACGGCAGGATGAGGTGCTCGATGCGTTTCATGTGTTGTGTTTCTGCCAGAACGAGACCTACGAGCAATGCTCCGATGGCTTCGGCAACATGGATCGTTTCGGAAAAACCCGCAATCAGAAACAAAGCGGCAAACACCGTAATCATAAACACTTCGTTTGATTTGATGTTCAATGCCCGATTTAGGAAAGGTACGAGCTTGCGGCCTACGATAATGAGGAGGAGCATGTAGCCGAGTGCAATCAATGCGGATGAGAGTACGCCGGCAAGAGAAGTTGCACCGCTTAACACCAAGCCGGACACGATCGAAATATAGACGGCCAAGAATATGTCTTCGAACATGATGATCCCCAAGATCATCTCTGTTTCGCGATTTGCTGTACGTTTGAGATCCACCAGGACTTTTGCCACGATGGCACTGGAGGAAATAGTGGTAATACCGGCGATAATCAAAACTTCTTTGAGTGGAAATCCTGCGGCCCAACCAAACAAGAGACCGAGGG